>JBASRK010000061.1:0-46574 GCA_049273775.1 Candidatus Acidiferrales bacterium | reverse complement strand
TGCCGCGGCGGAAACGTTCAGAGCGAGTGCCACGAGCAGCAGTGTCGTTGCGAAAGCGGCAAACATCTTGATTCGCATAATCCGGCCCCCTTGATGGATATTACTGCTGTAGCCCTTATGTGCCGATCTTGGCAGAAAGTCCATAGAATTCTTGCAGATTTCCACAGGGGCTCGCGTACACGCGAGAGAAGTTCCTCGATTGATCCCGGGAAGTCGGCTTCCCGTCAAATGAGCGCCGCTCCCCTGATGGCTGGCTCTGGACGTAGCTGCGGTGGAAGGGGTGCGCGCCCTTGTTATAGAAGCTTTCGGCGTTCACCGAGCCCGCGGCGAAGATTTTCACGCGCCCGGCGTCAACGAAATCCTCGAGCGCGCCGATCATGCTCCGGTGTTCGAGCTCCCACTCGTCGCCCCCGCTGGTGGGAAAGGTCAGCATCGGCGGGCCCCAGTGGCCGTAAACGACGATGCCCATCTCGCGCCCCAGACGCGACGAATGCCAGCGGTGGTATTCCTTTTTCATTCCTCTCCAGCAAATTGGTCGGGAGCGGCCGCAGGGGCATCCGCCCGGCGAAAGCCCCTACAGCCTCGCGAAATTCCCACAAGAGACGGTAGAGACTAAGCCAGACCGGCGCTGCAAGGCGACATTTTTATCCCCGGTGACCCCGCCGCGGGTTTGGTAAGATGCGGAGCCGAGGTTGGGAATGAAGATGAGGGAACAATATTCCCGGAGGTGAGAACATGGCCGCACCCATTCATGCACAGGAGCCTTCACCGGAACATTTCTTTGAAACCTTGAATGCCTATCAGCAGACCGAAGCCTTGAAAGCCGCCATCGAGCTCGACCTGTTCACTGCCATCGGCGAAGGGGGCGGGACCTCCGCGGAGCTCGCCGAACGCTGCCGGGCGTCCGAGCGCGGCATACGCATCCTGTGCGACTACCTGGTGGTGATCGGTTTCCTCAACAAGGGGGAGAATCGCTACGGCCTGACGCCCGATTCGGCCAAGTTCCTGGACCGCCGCTCGCCGGCTTGCATGGCCACAATCGCCCGCTTCATCATCTCGCCGACTCTGACCGGCGCTTTCAGAGACGTGGCGGCTGCGGTCCGTAAGGGCGGCACGGTGATGAGCGAGGAGGGAATGGTGGCTCCCGAGCATCCCGTCTGGGTGGATTTTGCGCGGGCCATGGCCCCGATGATGACGTTGCCGGCGGAGTTGATCGCCGGGCTGACGGGAGCGAATGCAGGGGAAAAATGGAAGGTTCTCGACATCGCCGCAGGGCACGGCCTGTTCGGAATCGCCCTGGCCAAGCACAATCCGAATGCGGAAATTGTGGCGGTGGACTGGCCGAAGGTCCTCGACGTGGCAAGGGAAAACGCCAAGGCCGCAGGAGTCTCCGGGCGCTACCGCACGATCGCCGGAAGCGCGTTCGACGTGGACTACGGCAGCGGCTACAACCTGGCGCTGCTTACCAATTTCCTGCACCACTTCGACGTCTCCACCTGCGAAAGCCTGTTGCGCAAGATCCATGCCGCGCTCGCACCCGGAGGAAGAGCGGTTGCCTACGAATTCGTTCCCGACGAAGACCGCGTCTCGCCGCCAGTGGCCGCGAAGTTCAGCCTGATGATGCTCGGCACTACGCCCAGCGGCGATGCTTACACCTTTTCCGAGTACGAGCGAATGTTCCGCAACGCCGGTTTCAAGGCAAGCGAGCTCCATCCGCTGCCACCGACTCCGGAGCGGGTGGTGATCTCAAGGAAGTAGATTTCGCGCCTCTTGTCTGCACCGGAGGAATTGTCATGAGCAGCGACCACGATCTTCGCCAGCACGTTCTCTATCTTCTTCGCGGCGGCGGGGCGCATCTCGATTTCGAAAAGAGCGTCGCTGGCCTGCCCGCAAAGCTCCGCGGGGCGCAGGTGAAGGGGCTCCCGTTCACGGCCTGGCGGCTGCTCGAACATATGCGGATTGCGCAGTGGGACATCCTGGAGTTCAGCCGCAATCCGAAGCATATCTCCCCAGAGTTTCCCGCAGATTACTGGCCCGCGAGCGACGCCCCGCCCAACGCCGCGGCCTGGGAGGCCAGCGTCAAGCGCTTTCGCGCCGACCTCGCCGCGATGCAGGCCCTGGTCAAGAATCCTTCTACGGACCTTTTTGCCCGCATTCAGCACGGCGACGGCCAGACGATCCTTCGGGAAGCATTGCTTGTGGCGGACCACAACGCCTACCACCTGGGACAATTGGTAATGCTTCGCCGGCTGCTCGGGGCGTGGAAGGAATGAGTTGCCTCGGTCGGTTCACGCGCTGCGGATGAGCTTTGCGGCTCCCCAGCCCGCCAGGACCAGCACCGCCAGGATGATCCAGTTGTACTTGTTGCCGTAGGTCGCGGTGGGGAAGTGGTTGCTCACCATGATGAAGATCACCGGCACGACCATGTAGGTGTTGTGTTTTGAGCGGAGCCTGGCGAGGGCGGCCAGGGCAGCGTCGGGCTTGCGGCCTTCTTTGAGCGCGGCGATCATCTTGCGCTGCGCCGGCAAAATGCGCATCCAGACGTTCGCAGCCATGATCGTGCCGAACATGGCGCCGACGTGCATATAGGCTGCTCGGCCGCTCAACACGCGGGTCAGTCCATAGGTGACGCCGACCGCGAGGACAAACGAGATGACTGCAAACAGCGTCTCAGACCTGCCCAGGGGCGATTGCAGCATGAGGTCGTAGACCACCCAGGCGGCCAGCACCACGCCGATCCCGATGGCAATGCCGGCGCCAAGGCGGATGTCAGCTACGCTATCGTCCAGCAGTGCGCCGCCCATGTAATAGACAATCGTGAGCAGGACCATGCCGCTCAGCCAGGTGAGCGCCGCCTCCCAGCGAAACCAGTGCAACTTCCCTGGCAATAGTTCCGGGATTTTCTGCTTCTCGACCACGTAGAAGCCGCCGCTGTGCACCATCCACACCTGCGCGCCTGGATTCGCCTTGGTTCCCGCCTCCTCTGCAGCGCTCAGGCGGCCGTCGAGCCAGGTGAAGAAGTAAGTCTGGCCGATCCACAGGATCCCGGCGAAGACGTGGACCCAGCGCACCACCAGGTTGAGCCACTCGCTCAGGCTGAAGTCCATGTCTACCGGTCAACTCCCGCGATAGGTGGTGTAGCCGTAGGGGCTCAGCAGAAGCGGGACGTGATAGTGCTGGGCAGCGTCGCGGACAGCGAAGGTCACCGTCACCTCGGGATGAAAGCTTTCCACGTTTTGCGAACGGAAATACTCGGCAGCGTCAAAAGTGAGCCGGTAGGTGCCCAGCTCAAGGCGCGCCCCTGCGGGCAGAAGATTTGTGAGCCGGCCATCGACGTCGGTCTTACTTTTTCCGACGATCTTCCAGCCCTTTTCCCCGGACTGCACCTCCAGCACAACCGGGACGCCGCCGGCTGGCCGGCCGCGGGAAGTATCGAGCACGTGAGTGGTGATGGCGCTCATCGCTTATTCTTGGCGCAGAAGTTTTTCCAGCCGCAGGCGCGTGATGCGGCGCTGTTCCTCAGCGGCGATGCGCAGCTCCGCGCCAGGGTCATTCTGGAGGCGGCTCCTAAGAAGTGCAAGCATCTCCTGACCGGATTTTCCCGTGGCGCAGACGATGAAAATATAGCCAAAGCGCTCCTGGTAAGCGCGGTTGGCTTCGACAAGCGCCGCCAGCACATCCCCGCCCGCAGCGCGCGCTGCCGCCTGTTCCTGTTCCGACCAGCGATGCGTCCCGGTCGAGCCTGCTTGTGCTGCGGATTTCTCCCCGATTTTCGGGTGCCGGCGGAAGGCTTCGTGCCAGTGCTCCGCGTCGAGTTCCCACCAAATGCGGTCGGCCTTCTCCAGTAATTCGGCTATCCCAGAAAAAGGCCGCTGCCGGGCCATGCGTCGCGCCCAGTTCGTCGAGCCGCAGCACTGAAGCAGCTCTGCTTCGGCCTGTTCCGGCGAAAGGCCATTCAGCCGCGCAAGCCCCTCGCTCAAGCGTCTCTCCCGGCGATAGCGCCGTAGATGCGCAGGCGGCTGACGCCGCCATCCGGGTAGATGCTGAAGCGCACGTGCGTCGCGGCGCCTGCGTCCTGGAGCTCCTTCTCAAACAGGTGCACCGTATGCGCTTGCAATTTCGTGCGCGGGAGGAGCTCCACCCACGGCAAGGATGAAAAAACGCGCGCCTCCGTGATCCTCCCCGGGCCGCGGCAGGCCTCGAGCCGGCAACTTTCCGGGAAGTTGCCCTTGAAGTGGGAGGTGTCCACCTCCACCCGGCGGATTGTGCCGGATGTCCCCAACTGGATGACCACCCAGTCATGCCCGGGCCCTCGACGACGGCGCGTCTCCCAGGCGTCGCTCATGTTTGCGGCGCGCCCGGGCATGATCAGGTTGTGCCGCGAACCGAAAAACATGTCGCTGCACGCCACCACGAGGCCACCGTGTTCCACTGCGGCGAGGTCCATCTCGCCGCCGCGATCGAGCTGTGTCCAGTCCGGAACGACCTCACCATAGACGCGCAGCCGAGCCACGCCGCCATCCGGGAAGATATTGAAGCGGAGATGCGTGAAGCGGTGCGGGTTGTCGATGGCAAAGCGGTTCTCGGTATCGCCCCGGAGCGGAGATTTCGCCAGCACTTCGGCCCAGGGCGTTGATGGGCCGGCCAGCTTCTCCGCATCCGGATTCCCCTCGAGCGCGCAGGCTTCGAACGAGCAGTGCTCGGGATAGTTCCCCTTGAAATGGGCGGTATCCACGACAACCCCGCGGAGGATTCCCGGCAGGCCCAACCTGAGGATGCACCAGTCAAGCCCGGGCGTGCGCCGGCGACGCGTCTCCCAGCCGTCCATCCATTTGCCCGCATCGGTGTACTTGCCTTCGATGAAGATGGGTTTGCTGCTCTTCAGCAGGTTTTCTTTTGGAGCGAAAAACTCGTCGTTGGCGGCCAGGACGGCGCCGCCGAGCCGCTCGGCAGCAAGATCAATCAGTTCGGTGAAATCCATCAGGAGTCGCCTCGCTTGAGCAGCGCTCCCTGCGGTTCGGAGGAAAATTCGCCCCGGTCGTAGATCTTCCGGCCTCGCAGAAACGTCGCCTCCACCACGCCGCTCAAGACCTGGCCGGCATACGGTGTCAGCTTGTGCCGGTGGTGGAGCATTGCACCATCCACTCGGAAGCTCGTATTGGGGTTCCAGACTACCAGGTCCGCTTCGCAGCCGGCTTGGATGGCTCCCTTGCGCTTTTCCAGCCTCGCCAGCCGCGCCGGTCCGCGGCAAAGCCACCTGGCCAGCTCGCGCAGCGAATATCCTCGCCGCTGCGCCGCGGTCCACATCACCGGGAGCCGAAGCTGGAGCGAAGAGATGCCACCCCACGCCCGCAAGAAATCGCCGGAATCAGACAATTTCAGTTTCGCGGGACACGGCGAATGGTCGGAGACAACCATCTCGATGAGCCCTTCGCCGAGCGCGGGCCACAGTTTCTCGCGGTTTTCGCGCTCGCGGATCGGCGGGCAGCACTTGAACTCGGTGGCGCCGTCGGGGATCTCCTCGGCGGTGAAACACAGGTAGTGCGGGCAAGTCTCCACAGTGACGGGCAGCCCTTCGATTCTCGCCTGGCGAAGCATGGGGAGGGCATCGGCGGAGGAGTGATGCACCACATGCACCCGGGCACGCAGTTCCTGGCTCAGACGAATGACCAGCGCTACCGCTTCGTTTTCCGCCTCTCGAGGCCGCGAACGCAGAAAGGTGGAGTAGCGGCGGGGATCAGCCGGGCCACCGTCCGGGCGCGCCTGCATGGCTCTATCCACCGGGCCGGGCAGCTCGGCATGGACGATGAGCACCGCGCCTACAGCCGCCAGCTCCTTGAGAGCCGCCCGAAGGTCGGTCTCCGTGACGTGGCGGAACTCCGCCACGCCGGAATGAATCAGGAAGCATTTGAATCCCACCACGCCCGCATCGAACAGGCGCCGGAGCTGCGGCGCATTGCCGGGCACAACGCCGCCCCAGAACCCCACGTCCACCCAGCAGCGCCCTTGCGCCGCTTCGATTTTGGTCCGCAGGGCTTCCGCGGTCGTAGTTGCCGGGATGCTGTTGAGCGGCATATCTACCAGCGTGGTGACTCCGCCGGCCGCGGCCGCTCGGGTGGCGGTCTCGAAACCTTCCCAGTCTGTGCGGCCGGGTTCATTGATGTGTACGTGCGTATCCACCAGTCCGGGCATGACCACCGACTGGCCTGCATCATAGACCGGACACCCTTCCGGAACTTCATCACGTTTGGCGATGGCAACGATGAGGCCATTGCGGATGTGGATCGAAGCCGGGCCGGCCGCCTCGGGCGTCACGATCCTCTCACCGCGGATGACGAGATCGGGGATCATCAGTTGCCTGGGGCCGCGTTAGCTGCGTTGCGCTCCGCCCTGCTCATCGTTCTTGATTTGCTGCAGAAAGTCGCCCAGGAGATTCTGTGCGACGCGAAGGCGGTAGCGCGCCGTGGAGCGCATATCGTCAATCGGAACAATCTCCCGGGAAAGCTCTGCTTTGGCGGCGTCAATTGCAGAAGAACCGAGCCTCTGCCCACGCAGAGCCGCTTCGGTCTTGACGCAGCGGAGCACCGTGGGCGCGACGCTCCCCAGCACGATGCGGATATCGCGGATGGCCTCGCCTTCGAGGACCGCTGCGGCAGCAAAGCAGACCTTGGAGATGGCCTGCGCCTTGCGCGTGCCGACCTTGCGGAAGTACTGCCGCCAGCTCTTCCTGGCGCGGGGCAGGCGGATGCTCCGGATGAGCTCGTCGGGGCGCAGGAGCATCTTCTTGTAGCCCGTGTGGAACCCGTGATAGGGGACGCGGCGCGAGCCGCGGGCCGAAACCAGCTCCAGCTCGGCGTCGTAAACCAGCAGGGCCGGGGGTGAATCGGCTGCCGGCGACGCGTTGGCGATGTTTCCGGCGAGCGTGCCGCGATTCTGCGTGGCGATTCCGCCGGTCTCCCGCGCCGCCTGGCAGAGCAGCGGGAACTCCTGCCGGAGGATGGGGTGAGCCATCACCTGTGTGTAGGTGGTCAGCGCGCCGAGGGTGACGTGCCCGGGCGTCACCTGGATACCTTTCAGCTCGGCCAGCTTCCAGATGCTGAGGAATTTCTTGTGCGGCAGCTTGCCGGCCTCGAACAGCACCATCAGGTCGGTGCCGCCGGCCAGCGGCTGCCATACGCCAGGTTCTCTATCCAGCAGTGCGAGCGCCTCGGGCAAGTCCTTTGGCGCCCTCAGATCGTACGCGGGGAGATAGGACCTCACGCCTTGACTCCGCTCGCCTGGCACGCACGGACCACGGCTTCGAAAATCTTGATGTAGCCCGTGCAGCGGCACAGATTGCCCGCGAGCCCGGTGCGGACCTCGGCCTCGTTGGGATGCGGAGTGCGCTCGAGCAGATTCACCGCCGCCATCACCATTCCCGGCGTGCAAATCCCACATTGCGCGCCGCCGCAGGCGATAAAGGCTTCCTGGACGGCGTGCAACTGCTCGCCGTCTGCGATGCCTTCGATCGTTTTGATCTCGCTTCCTGCGACTTGCAAGACCGGCACCAGGCAACTGTTGACGATCTCACCGTCCACCCAGACCGAACACGCGCCGCACTCGCCCTCCCCGCAGCCTTCCTTGGTGCCGGTGAGCCGCAATTCCTCTCGCAAGACGTCGAGGAGTCGCGCCATCGGGTAGGCGTGAAGGCGTTGATTGCTGCCGTTCACGACGCAGGAGATTTCGACCTTGCCCGCCCGGTCAGACACGCACGCCCTCCTGTGCCGCTTCGTCCAGGGCCTGCCTCAGTGTCTCCGGCATGACCGGAATCTCGTGGATGCTGACTCCCGTGGCGTTTTCGATGGCGTTGACGATGGCCGGAGCGGCGCCGTCCATGGGCAACTCGCCGATGCCTTTTGCGCCCGCGGGGCCGAAGGGGTATGGCAGCTCCTTGAAAAAGACCCGGATCGGCGGAACGTCGGCGGAGGTGGGCATGATGTAGTTGGTCATCTGGCTGTTGACCATGCGGCCGTCGTGCCACACGACATTCTCGTACAAGGCGTAACCGATTGCCTGCGCCACGCCGCCTTCGATCTGGCCAGCGGCAAGCACGGGGTGGATGACTTTCCCGACTTCTTGCACGGCCACGAAATCGTCCACTTGGATTTCGTAGGTCACCGTGTCCACGGTCACCTCGGCCACGTACACGGCCCAAGCATAGGTTCCGTAGGCGTCGCCCTGATACCGGGCGTCGTCCCAGTGGATGCCGGGCGGCGGCAGGTACCGGCTGACGGACTTCAGCGGCCCAAAGGTTCCGATGTAGCGGCGGCAGGCGCGCTCAAACTCGGCCGCGGTATAGCGCTGCTTGAGTAAGCCACTGCCGAGCAGCGCCTGTTTGAGGCCAAGCGCCGCCGATTCCACCAGCTTGCCCACCACCATGCACGTGCGCGAGGCCACCGTCGGGCCGCTGTTGGGAACGTTGGCGGTGTCCGGCTTGGCAATCACGATGCGGTCGTAGTCGAGTCCCAGGGCGTCAGCGGCGATCTGCGAGAAAATGGTGTTCGTCCCCTGGCCGATTTCGGTGCTGGCGGCCAGAACGCGCACGCGCCCGTTCGGTGTCGCTTCCACCTCCACCACCGATGCCAGATACTCTTCTCCCGAGCCGGTAAACCCGGCGCCGTGCATGAACGAGGCGAAGCCGATACCCTTCTTGCGGGGCGCGCCCGGATTTTCCCGGGCGAAGCGCTCGATCTTGGCGTGGTAGTTGCTTTCGCGGAGTGCCCGGTCGAGCAGCTCCGCCATGTTGACCTCTTCGCGGATCACTTGCCCGGTGGCGGTGGTTTGCCCGGGCTGGATGAAGTTTCGCCGGCGAAACTCTTCCGAACTCAGGCCGACGGCGCGCGCCACCCGGTCCATGTGGCGTTCGAGTGCAAAAATGCTTTGAGGCGCGCCGAAGCCGCGGAAGGCGCCGTGGGGAGGCGCGTTGGTAGCGATAGCGCGGCTGCGTATGCGAACGTTCGGGCAATCATAAGGGCCGGCGGCGTGGATCGTGCCCCGGGAGAGCACGACCGGGGACAACGTCGTATACGCCCCGCCGTCAATCACGAAGTCAATCTCCATGCCCAGCAGCTTGCCGTCTTTGCTCAAAGCGGTGCGATGCCGGGTGCGCGAGGGATGGCGCTTGGTGGTGGCCGCCATGTCTTCGGCGCGGTCGTAGATAATCTTCACCGGCTTGCCGGACTTCCAGGCCAGCAGCGCCGCGTGCCCGGCGATCATCGAGGGATATTCTTCCTTGCCGCCAAAGCCTCCGCCGGTTTCCGCCTGGATGACGCGGATCTTGTCCGCCGGCAGGCCGAACAGCCCCATTAGAGCCTTGTGGACGTAATAGGGGCATTGCATCGAGCCCCACACCGTAACGCCTTCGTCAGAGTTGGCCACAGCGATCATGCCGTTGTTCTCAATGTAGAGCTGTTCCTGCGCGCCGGTGCGGTATTCCCCTTCCACGATGAAGTCGGCGCGGGACCACGCCTCATCCACGTTGCCCTTCTCCACCAGATATGACTTGAACATGTTGTCCGCGCCCCAGATCACCTCCTTCTTGTTCAGGGAATCCTCGATGGTAAAGATCGGATCGAGCGGCTCAAACTCGATCTGTACGGCGCGCCGTGCTTCTTCAAGCAGGTATTTGTCAGGGTGCGCGAGCAGGACCACCGGCTCTTCGGGGTGGTTCACGACGCCGTCGGCGAGATACGGCTGGTCATGCGCAATCAGCGCCACGAAGTTCTCGCCGGGGATGTCCTTCGCCGTAACGGCGGTGAATTCATTCCAGGGGATGCCCTCGCCGAATGCAATCCGGCGAACGCGTCCACGAGCGCAGGTGCTGCGGACGGTTGCGCCGTGCAACATTCCGGGGAAGCTGAGATCGTCCACGTAGCGCGCCTGGCCGGTTACTTTGTCGCGCCCTTCTTTTCGGGGAACGGGTCGCCCCACCAAGCTTTTTCCCATTCGTTCGAATCCTCGAACCGCCGCCGCCGTCAGTACTTGATCCGGTCGGATTTCTGTTCCCAGGCGCGAAACGCCTCCAGGGCTGCGTCTCGCATGAGCTGGACCATGGGGATCTGGCGCTGTGCCACGGGCAGCCGAAACTGCTCCAGGATGAAGGAGTCGTCGAAACCGTAGTCGGCGGCGTCCTGGCCGGTACTGGCAAAGAATACTTTGGCCGGCCGCGCCCAGTAGATGGCGCCCAGGCACATCGGGCATGGCTCACAGGTGGTATAGATCCCGCAGTCGCTGAGCTGGAAGTGGCCGAGCGAGCGGCAGGCTTCGCGGATGGCCACGATTTCAGCGTGCGCGGTGGGATCGTTGCTGGAAGTGACCCGGTTGGTGCCCTCGGCGATCACTTTGCCGTCTTTCACGACGATTGCGGCAAACGGGCCCCCGAGGCCCGAGCGCACGTTCTCGATCGCCAGCTCGATGGCCTTCTGCATGAACGGATCTGCCATGGCCTCCATTCCTGTGCGCACCGCGAAGCACGGTGCGCCGCGAGCGCCTGCGGAGACATCTTACGTCACGACCGCGAGCCCTGAAAATACCGGCATTGGACGGGTAGCGGGCAGGCGTGGCACAGCGGGATCCTGTCTATCCGTGGAGTTCGGCCAGCAGGGCCCTCCAGCTTTCCCGCTCGCGGGCCGGATCCGCCAGCGGCTTCAACCCCTCGCACCACTGCTTGAGCTCGCCATGGAACGCGACATCCGACTCCGCCCGGAGCAGCAGCGTGCGCAGGGCCGCTGTGTCTTCCACTGGAAAATAGCCTGGATAGTCGCTGCCAAGAAGCCCGATCGATCCGGGGATGCGGGAGGCGATCACCGGCACAGAAGTCGCCAGGGCTTCGCTGACGACATTGGCGCCGCCCTCGAGCCGGGAGGTGAGGACGAGCAGCCGCGACCGGGCAAGCAGGCGCAGTGCTTCGGAGGGCGGCAGGTCTCCGAGCCAGCGATAACGCGGGTTGCTGCGTTGCTCGGCCTGCGCCTCCTCTGCCATCGCCTGGCTCAGCGCTGCTCCTGCGTGGACCACCTGGATGCGGGAGCTCTCCGGCAGCACCCGCACAGCGAACGCCGCCCGCAGCGGGTCTTTCACCGGGCGCAGGTGGGCGAGCACGCATACCTGGAAGGTATTCTGTTCGGGCGGATCAACGTGCGCCGGCGGCTCCGCCGACTGGAAAATTACCCGGACTTTGCCGCGCACTGGTTCGGGCAGGGCATCCAACGCCAGCGGCTGGAGAGCCACAATTCGCGACGCCAGCTCCAGCGCTGTTCTCGCTTCCGCGCTCGTTTCAAGATCGGAGTACAGATCGGTGCCGGTCAGGGCGAGCACCAACGGCTCGCCGGGGCGACCGCGGCGGAAGCGCTCGATCGAAGGGAAGCTGCGGCGCGCGTGGAGCGCGATCAGCACGTCGCAGTCTTCGCCCTTCCATTCCTGCGCGACGCCAACTTCATGCCTGAGTTCGCCCAGCAGGCGAGCCCAGCGCAGGGCAGTGGTGCGATTCCCATGGTGTGAACCGGGTGGAGCCGGGGTGACAATGTGGATCTTCACAGGAGAGAGAACCACTGGCTAATCGCGCCGGCACGTGCGAAGTCCCGCCCAGACGTCACGCCGGTGCGGGGGATAAAAATTGCGCCAGGTATTGCGCAGCAGCCGCGGCTGCGTTGTCCAAGCGCCGCCGCGGAGCACTTTGTGCGTGCCAAACCACGGCTCGGAGTATTCCTTGTACGGATCGATGACGAATCCCGGGTAGGGGCCGAAATCGCTGCTGGTCCACTCCCAGACGTTGCCGATCATCTGCCGGCAGCCGAAGGCGCTGTCGCCCGCGGCCAGTGCGCCCACATCCACCGCGCCCATTGCGCGCCAGCCCAGATTGGCGCGGTCCGGAGTCGGGGGATCATTTCCCCACGGAAAGCAGCGCTTTGCTTGCGAAAGCTCCCGGCCGCTGGCCGCAGGTTCGGCAGAGGCGGCCGCTTCCCATTCCGCTTCGGTCGGGAGCCGACGGCACGCCCACCGGCAATAGGCCTCCGCCTCCCACCAGTTGACGTGGAGCATTGCGCGATGCGGCTCGACCGGTACCCAGCGGTTGAAATCGCGCCGCAGCCATCCGCCACCTTCCCGCTTCCAGTAGAGCGGATGCTCGGCGCGCTCGCTCTCGCGCCAGCGCCAGCCGTCGTCGCTCCAAAGCTGGCGCCGCAGGTAGCCCTTCTCCTCGACAAAGGCCACGAATTCAGCTTGGGAGACTGCCGCCCGGGCGATCGCAAACGGCTTTATCGTGACCGGGTGGGCCCACTTCTCGTTGTCGAAGACAAACGGATCGCTCGGCAAGGCGCCCAGGAGGAAACGCCCTCCTGGCACCTCAACGTCGCCCGGATGCGGGCCGGCAGGCCGCGCGGTCGTTGTTCCGCTGCGCCGCGATGCCTGGTCGCTGTTGGAGATGGCGGGTGGTGGATAGCCCAGCGTATGCCGGGTGTAGGTGAACGCCTCGTTGTGCATGTCCTCGTGGAACACCGACAGGCATATGAAGTAACGCTCGTTGTCGTCTACGTCGCCCCGCTCGAGCCGCTCGATGACGAGGTCGCGCACCTCGCGCATATAGGCCAGCGTCTGCTGCCCCGACGGGAGCGGCAGGTCCCAGCGGGTGTCGTGCGGGATGGCGGCGGAATCGTAGAGTGCATCGCCATTTGCGCGCAGCGGCGGCTGGCCAGCGGCGCCCCGAAGCACCCATTTCTCCTGGAACCACGCCACGTGGCCGATTTCCCAGAGGAACGGGTTGACGATGGCGAGCTTGGGGCCCAGCAACTGCTCGTCGGTCAGATCGGCGACGAGCGCGAAGGTGTTCTCGCGGGCATTGCGCACCCAGGCGGCCAGCTCGCTGTTGGTTGTCGTCGGCCGGCTGAGGGACAACGACCCTGTGCTTGCAGCGCCGCTAGGCTGAGTTTTCACGGGAGAGGCTATTCTAGCCGCATGCTCTCGCCGCCAGCAAGTGAATGCGGCTTGTGCCGGCCTCAATCAGCCTTGGGAATGACGACCGATGGCCAGGGACTGTGATCTGAAGCTGAAAATGCGCGGTACAAGGAAGATCTTAGTCCGATTTCTGTTTGCCGCGAGCGAAAAGGCTATCCAGGTCGGTGCCAACTTGTGTGTTGCTGCGGTCGATCTCAATCCTTCCTTTGAGGTACGCGCCATCTTCGACCATGACTCGCGCAGTGGAGAGGTCGCCGGTGACCGAGCCGCCACTCTTGATCTCTATCCGGTCACGCGCGCGGAGATCGCCGTCCACTTTGCCGTAGACGACCACCTCGCGCGCAACGATATCGGCAGTCACCTCCGCGCTGCGGCCCACGGTTAGCCTGTGGCCCCCGAGCGAGACCGGCCCTTCGACCTTGCCCTCAACGTGCAGGTCTTCGTTGCCGGAGATTTCGCCCTTTACGCGCAGGCTCGGCCCTAACCACGCTGCGGCGCGCACGGTTGCGCTGGCCGGGCGGGAAGAGTCGCTCCGAGTTTCCACGTCGGTTGCCGGAGAGGGGCTCAATGTCCCGGGTTTTGGCTCTTTGTTTCCCAACATTTATCCTCCTGACTTCGCTCGACAGCGCGCGCTACCGGATGGGTCCGCACTGGTTCTCGACCGTGTGCTGCAAACTTTCATCTAATAGGACGCCGCGTCTCGCCATGGCAGAGCAGATTTGGTCGGCACTGAGTCCCGTGGCGCCTCTGAAGTCAGCGCCCTCCAGATTAGCGCCGCGAAGGTCTGCGCCGCGCAAGATGGCCCCCTGGAGGCCGGCGCCGCGCAAGTCGGTCCCTCTCATATCCGCTTCGATGAGCATGGCGTGTTGAAGCTGGGCATCTTGTAGTCTGGCCCCGCGGAGTTTGGCAGACCATAGATAGGCCTCGCGAAGGTCGGCGACCGCCAGATTGCTATCTTCCAGATTGGCGTCGCGCAGGTCAGCCCTTTCCAGATTGGCGCGCACCAACCGAGCCCTTTGAAGGTCGGAGGCATACAAATTGGCACCTTCAAGTTTGGCACCGACCACGATCGCGTCAGTGAGAGAGGAATAGGAAAGGTCGGCTTCGCGCATGTCGGCCCTTGCGAGGTTTGCGTTTCGGAGCCGGGCTCCCGAAAGATTTGCGCGGGCGAGCAGGGCACGATCGAGAACAGCCGATTGGAGGTTGGCCTGGCGAAGGATGGCTCCGCGCAGGTCGGCTTCCGATAGATACGCCCCCTCCATATCAGCCTTCAACAGGTGAGCGTTCGCCAGAAAGACGCGATAGCCCTCCGCGTAGCGAATGTTTAATTTATTGAGGCGAACCCCTTTGATCAGAGCTAGCTCTTCTTCTCTCCCGGACCAGTCTTTGGGCCTCGGGGAAATGTCCATTTCCGTCAAGTCTGCATAGGGGCTGTAGCCGACAACCCAAAGAGCGTTCGCTGCCCATCGTCGAATGTCTATGGCCTTGAGTTCAGGGGCTCGGCTCGTGTCGCGGGGGGCGCCGTAGATCGTACCCAGCGACAGTAGAGACAGGATCAGGCCTAGCCCAAGCGCGGTCGCCGCGCAGCGGTAGACTTTCTTGCGAGTGGATTCCTTGTTCGACGGCTCCGATTGCGGGCTCACACCGCGAAGCGTTCTGCCGACGAGATCCGGCAAGAATGCGGCCGCCGCTACGGCGGCAACAACGAGCAACACATGCAACATCGTGCCCTGGAAATCCTGCCGGGTGAGGTACCTGGCCCAGAGCAGAACCAGCGTCGCCGGAACGACCCAATAAGCGAGCAACCTGGCAATCCAGGTCTCCAGGAAAGAGAGCGCAGAACGATTCTGTCTCAGCCACTTAACGTGGCCGCGCGCCAAACCCATCAGTAACCAGGGCCCAGTCTGATTAAGCTCCCGCCCGTCAGGAAAGATTGCGGGTAACTCCGAGAGGCCATTCCACAGTCGCTGCAGGTACAGATGGAAGTACAGGTAAAAGCCAAATAACAGCACTGGCCAGAATAGATAGAACCCGACCATCGGTATGGCGTTCCCTATCCGGCGCAGCGGCAAGGAGGCCAAGTTCCCGAGGAGTTGAACGTCTGTGGTGGTGGCAATGATCGAGCAGGTGCACGCACTCAACAGCAACATCGCGACAAGAAGCTTGCGTGCGTTCTTGGATATACGGCCAACAAGCTCCAACTCTCCGAATTCGGCGATTGGCTTGGGCAGTACAGCCCCGAACAGGTTTGCGCCTGCGAGTCTCCCGGTCAAGAGTCCCGTCGCACCGTCGAGCATCGCGCCCTGCAGGTTGGCCTCCCGCAGTTCGGTCCCCAGCAGGTTCGCCCCTTGAAGACTTGCCTGCATCAGGCATGCGCCCTGGAGATCAGCCAAGAGCAGATCCGCCCCCCTCAAATTTGCCTTGCGGAGAAAAGCCCATTGGAGATTGACCCCGGGCAGGTCGGCTCCGTCGAGGTCGGCGCGTGACAGATCCGCCCTCTCTCCTGCCTCGCCCCGTGATTCGACCCACTTCCCGTGTTCCTCGAGAATGTTCGCTAATCTCTCTCCGGTGATTTCCACGTCCGCAGGTTCTTTAGAAGCGGGCTCGTGAAGCTCTTCGGTTCCCAAATACATCGTCTCAACTCCCTCCGGTGGAGAGATGGCCTCGAAAAGGGACTCTCATCAGAGCAGTGTGGGGCCAAGGCGCCCATTCGGACAAAGTTGAATGGCGGATGGCTTTCTCTTAGTCCCCACCACGCTCTTCTATCCTTGACGGTAATATCGCCTCCCTGCCCGCGGCAATAGTACTTCCGCAGACTTTTGCACTTCTTGTAATCCTCATGGCGGGGGGGCTCATCAGACCGTTTGTGAATACAACCTCTTGACATGGTAACACCCAAGTTGTATACGGCTTTGCGGACCCAAGTTCCCATTGCTCCACGAGAATCGCGGCTCCTAGCCCATTTGAGATCGAGGTTGCCTGATGGGCGATTCGGCTTACTACGAAGGCGAGCTCTGGAGGAACACTCCTTACCCGTGTATCTGGAATCTTCCCTGCGCCAGCAGATCTGTCTTCACATTCGACCTAACCAGCTCTTCAGCTTCTCGGCGGAAACCGATTTCGGTCTTGACCGATTGGGTGGACATGGCGGTCTACCCTGAGACTCGAGGGAACGAGGTTGCAAAATGAGCCACACAGCGACAGTTACACATTACACCGCTTATAAACCACGGCCGTTCACACGTAAGGAACGTGACAACGTGACGGTGCTTTACGGGGGCCTTACCTGGAAGCACGAACGGCTGGTTCAGGGAGTTTTTAACAATCTGAAATACAATGCCCGGCCACTGCCGAACATTTCGCGTCCTGACCTGGATGCCGGCAAAGAGCTCATTGATGTCGGCGCATGCTGCCCCACAATCTTCACGACGGGCAATCTCGCGAATTTCCTGAAATCAGAAGTCGCCGCCCGGGGCAAGGAAGAGGTCGTCAACAACTACGTCTATCTGACGGCGGGGGCCTGCGGGCCCTGCCGGTTTGGCCAGTACCACCAATCCTATGCGATGGCCCTGGACGGGCTGGGGCTGGGCGACTTTCGCATGTTTCTCCTGGCGCAGGATGAACTCGATCAGGGCTCCGGGAATGGCGCTGGACTCGAAATCAATCTGCCCCTGAGCCTTGGGCTCATCTGGGCGATCCTTTGCGGCGACGTCCTGACCGACCTAGAGTATCTGGTCCGGCCGTATGAAATCACGCCCGGACAAACCGACAAAGTCATGCAGGAAAGCGTGGAATTGCTGTTCGAAGTTTTCAAGAAGCGGCCGGATCGAGGAAAAAAGTGGAAGACTATAGCCTGGCATCTCATGAGCGGTTACTTCACCCGGGCCCTGCGGGAGGTGAGGAGGAGATGGGATTCGATCGAGGTCGACCGGCTCCAGGTGAAGCCCAAGGTCAAAATCACCGGTGAGTTCTGGCTACAGACCCACGAGGGCGATGGAAACTACAACATCAAGCGGTGGCTGGAACAGGAAGGCGCCGAGGTGATTGCTCCCCCTGTTGCCGTGTGGCTCAACTACTTGATGCACCCCACCATCCGAAAACTCGAACACCGGCAGGAGATGAACTCGAATAGTGGCCGGCTGAAGATGGCCATCCTTACCGCGGTTGAGCGGATCTACCAAAAAACCTACAACCGTTTCCGCAAGGCCCTGGGAAATCTGCCCTATGAGCTGCCCGATCAGATGGAGCTGAAGCAACTGGCAGAGCCCTTCTACCATTTCGAGCTGCGCGGCGGCGAAGGGCACATGCTGATCGGCAAAGCGCTTTACGCCTACCATCACAAGAAGGCCCACATGATCTGCGAGCTTTCGCCCTATTCCTGCATGCCCAACACCATGTCGGTCGGGGCCATGGCCAATGTTACGGGCAAGTATCCCGATTTGCTTTATGCCCCGATTGAGGTGAAAGGCGATGCTGAGGTCCACGCGCTTTCCCGGTGCCAGATGATCCTGACCGAGGCCAAGCGGCGGGCCCAAAAGGAGTTCGAGGAGGTCATGGAGAAGACCGGCTTGACGCTCGAGGCCATTCGGAAATACGAAGAGCGGCATCCGGAGGTGAGACGCGCTACGTATCGGGTTCCTCATCTCGGTTGCGCCGGGACGGCCGCGAACTACGTGCTCCATCTGGCCGCGAAGGGCGGAGTAGCCAGGACTGCGCGCAGCATGTAGGATGGCGCCGCTCCTAACAGGAGATGCAAATGGCCAGGAAAACCAAACTCAAAGCGGCTGCAGTGAAAATCGGAGCTACAGTCGGTCGGGCAGAGCGAACGGTCCACAAAGTCGGGAAAGCAGCACAGGTCGCCAGGGAAGAGTTGGCAGAGTTGACGAAACAGATCAGGGCTCTCGGCCGTGAACTGAGGAAGACCGGCAAGCGCGTGAGGCGTGCCGTGCGTTAGGCAATTCGGCGCTCCGATGCTTCCAGCCGATTCTCCTGCACTTGGTCACAAGCGCGCCGAGCTGACCTGTAAACGGTCATCGTGCATCCTCGATCCCGGTCGACTTATGGCTCGCCAAAGGCTCGCCGCCCAATCTTGAACACCATGGCTCTCCCTTCGCGCCGCTTGAGCTTTCGGGCGCGGCCGAGGGCAACCATCACATACAGCGCCTGGAGGGACGAGAAGGGGCCACGAAAGAGGCCGGGACGCCGACTGCTGCGTTTCAAACGTCCCGCGGTCAGGTTCTTTCCCTTAAACCCAGTTGTCACCGCGTCCGGAACCTTCCTGTCGACGACATTCAGGTTGAAGCCACCGGTGGAGTTGGGTGCCACGACCAGATAGCCTCCATCGCTCTCAAACACGTAGTAGGTCCTGCGATCACCTTCTGCTTTGCCCACGTAACGGGCGCCCTTGAACAGGCTGGGAATCTTCATAGCAATCCTCCGTGGTATCGATGCGGCCTTTGAGGCATCCGGATGACCGAGACCGTACTGGGCTCCTAATGCATCAGGAACTCGTGGAGCATACCACGGACGTTGGCAAGGACTAACCTTCTCGCCATTACGACTCAAACCCTCTTCCGGCGCGGCTTCGAGTGATCTGCTGATCCGCCACAGGGCCAGTGGTTGTTGGCAGGAATGTCTGATGGGCCGGCCAGGATTCGAACCAGGGACCAACGGATTATGAGTCCGCAAGACTCCCTGGTATCTCATAGCAAGCTACGGTTCACGCTCCGGTTCAGCAGATTGCCAAAGCCTCTGCCGAGAATCATACACTAGGCCCCAGAACCTGCCTGCTGGGCCCATGAGTTCGAAACCAACCTTCCTTTCGCCGTCGCGTTCTCCGCCTACCCGAACGACACGGCATTGCCGCTCTTCCTGCGTGTTACTGTTCACAAGCAGAATCATTTGGCCAGGCTGCACCATCGCAGTGAGCGCGAGCAGTCCGCCGTGAGCATTCACCGCCAAGGTATACGTTATTTCGGTGAAAGGGCTGTCGCCCGTGGCCCATCCATAGACGAGCACAGGCACAGACAGCATCAGCCTTTTGCTCCGTCGCTCTACTTTCCACTGCCTTGTCAGCACGCGCGGCGGGCTCATATATTCCCTAACGATAATATCGTCTCCCGGGGCTAGGCAACCCAGCCTCGCCACCCTTTTATCGTGTCTGTAAACCCCAAAGCCGGGGGGCCCGGTTACCCTGGCGGAACTGAAACACTGCAAAACACCGTATAAAGATCCACAACAGAATTGAGAGGTGAACTATGAGGCGAATGCTGGTAATCGCATTGCTTTCGCTGCTGCTGCCCTGCCTGACGCTGGGCCAAATCAAGGAGAAAAAAGAGAAGGCAAAGTCCGCAGGCGGAGGTGCCGCGCAGCAGGCAGTTGAGAAGGTGGACGACGAAATCTGGGATGCGGGCAGGAAGGGCGACGCGGCGGTCTTCGAGAGAATCCTCGCCGACAACTACGTCAGGGTCGGCGGCAATGGCCAGATGTTCAACAAGGCGGAGACCGTAGAGCTCTACAAGTCCGGCCTGGTCAAGTGGGACACCATTGATTTAAAAAACCGCCAGGTCCGCATGTTCGGCAACACGGCCATCGTGACGAGGGAAGACAACGTGAAGGGCCACATGGGGTCAAATGAGATCAGTGGCACATACCGCACCACGGTCGTGTACGTGAAGACGAAGAACGGCCAGTGGCGGGACATGAGCTTCCAGACAACAAAGGTACAATGATGCTGTTGAAAAAGTGGGATTCAATGTGGGCAGTGGGTTCGAGTCCCACGGCTGGGCACCACGCGTGTTCGATAGGAATAGAGCGGTCTGCACTCGTAGCAAATTTGAAGCACCAGTCGCGGCAAAAAGGTAAGGATGTTATTCGTGTCGTGCCAGGTGGACTTTTCCCGTCTCCGATTTGACTTGCCCTTAGGTCGTGGACTTTAAGAGTTTGACGGCAAACATGATGGCCTCGGTATATGTCCGGATGCCGCCTTGGGTGATTGAGGGTAGATTTACGGCCGGATTATGACTTCGTTCGGCCCGGACGGCAGACTGAACTTTCCGCCGCGCTCCTCATTGAGTTTCAGAGTCGCGGGGACGTCCAACTCGGCAACCGGGACTTTTCTTGCCCACGAGCCCGTGCTCCAATAATCCGCGCCCGTGAAGATGACATCGCCCTTGATCATGTATCTTTTAACTTCTTCCTTGTGACCGTCACGAAATACCAGCACGGCGGGTGGAAGCTTGGTAGGCGGCGGGGCTGCTTCCCTTGGTCCGGCCGGAGCGGATCGCAGACTGGATGCTGGCGCAGAATCCGGCTGCGTGGATTGCGCGCGGGCCGGCGACTGCCCGTAGTTCGAAATCCGCACCCACTGACCGCCCTGGTTTTCCAGCACCAGCGGCTCGACCGGTCTCGCCGCTGGGGCGGGCGCCGGAGCGGGCTGCACGACGATTACCTGGAGTGGAGGCGCCTGCGTCGCAATCGGCTCGTATTCGTCGTAATCGTAATCAGGATAGAAGTACGGCGGCAGAAACACGGAGCTACGGAAAAACCGGCGGTGGTGCACACGGGCGAAACCGATTCTCGTGCCGAGCCTGGAAGAGATGCGGGCTCGAACAGCCGGAGCGGATGCACCCATGCGGCGCATCTGCGCGGGGGCGGACGATACAAAGACCGTCACACCAAGTACGACAATCGGTAGCGCAATGGTTAGCCGAGAGTTCATGGGCTAATCCTCGTGTGCCTGCTTCCAGCAGGCGTCACCGAGATAGTATTCGGAATCTACATTTTTGATTTTTCGGCTGAGCGAAATATAGCCCGAATGGCGGATTTCGTCAAGTGGGGCATTGCCGCCGAGCAGGCGCTGGGATTCGAGCCTGCGAATTCTACCGATGAAAACGGGCAGAGAGACTAAAGCAAGACAAATCGCATAGACTGCTCCACTCTGCCGGGGGGACCGTAAATCTCTGATAGATTCTCTCGACGACTGGGAGGCGGCATTGCTGGTCTGATACCGAGCAGCTCAGGAGCGAAAGCACCTCCGGCCACCTTTGTCTGGTCCTGTGGTTTTCAGTCCGTCACAGCCGCGTCACAAGGCTCGCGCAGATAGTGTCGCTATGAAATCCGCAGACCGAGTCTGCCAGGTCAGTCTGGGAGCTTGCACGAAAGAGCGAAGACATGCGCAGAGCCCGCGTCCGACGCGGCTTCCAGCAACGCGGATGCACATAGGCGCGATTTGGGAATTGCGCTGGCGGATGCTGGTGGGCCCGCCTGGATTCGAACCAGGGACCAACGGATTATGAGTCCGCTGCTCTACCGCTGAGCTACGGGCCCGTCGCTGCTACATCATCTTACAACCAAACAATTGTCCTGTTGAGGGCCGTTACGGACATCAAAGCTTTCTCGGGCCGTCCTCACTCAGCAGCCACGCCCTTGATCGCCATCGCCTCGGAAGCACGGTTCAGCACGCAATGATACCTGTGACCTCGTTTGAGGAGTGGCTTATTACGGCCAGCACATAGGGCAGACGCCGTGGACACCAGACCGCTCTCGCGCTGCCATTTAGCTGAACCAGGGTGTGCGGAGTGAATCCTACGCGTCACTCGGCCAGAACCAACAACGAGTATCCACCGAGTATCCGAACTACCAGATCCTGATTTATCGTCGATAACAATCTTTTTGGCCATCTCGCCAATCTTGCCTTGAAGCTTCGTGGACTGGCAATTGCGCCGGGAGTATAAAACCAGTCCAGAATCGCATAGCCGGTGTCATTCAAGGTTGCGATCGCAGTCTCCTTCGTGAAGTAGTGAAGATGGCCGACCTGCTCTCTCGCCAGGAGAATCGGCCGATTGCGGAGCACCCATTGCACGGACATGTCGAGTGGGATGTGAAACATCTTGTTCGTCGCTTTGCAGCGCAAGTCTTTTAGGAAGCCCAGATAGTCTTCCACATGTTCAAGAACGTCGATGCAAAGCAGCAGGTCAAAATGTTGCGCCTCACTGGCAAGCAAGGCAGGGAGGCTGCAACCATCACAGAGGAGCACTTCTCTAAGTCCGGGTCAGTTGATGAGAGATGTTGGCCAACTTTATGCCATTCTGGCAAACAGAGCATCCGTCTCGATTCCTACCCCCCAACTGTGTTATCACGTACTACTGGGACAAAACGGTGACAACAATGTTGGTGCCGGCCAGGAACACGAGCGTCAGAGTCTGTTTCATTAAGGCGAACGCTGCGTCAGCGAGCTATCCGGATTAGCCAGGGCGAAATCAAGAGCTTATATTTGATAATCGGTCTCATTTCAAACCCTAGAGGCATACGACGGTCAGAGTATCACGTCACGACCACGCAACCCATCGCTATTGACTAAGGTCCTGCACATTCTGGATTCGCTGAACCGTGGCGGCGCTGAGACCATGGAGCTCGACGTGTGCAGAAATGCTAGAGCCAACGGTCTGGATCTGACCTTTGTTGCCACGGGAGGCGGCGATCTGGAAGAAGATTTTCGCAGTTCAGGCGTTGATTTTATTCGGCTCAATCGAAGATTGCCGATTGATTTGGGCCTTGTATATCAGCTCGGGGAGATCATCAAGCAGCGCCACATCCAGGTGGCCCACTGCCACCAGCCAGTCGAGGCCCTGCATCTGTATCTGGCCACGCAGGGCTCCGCCACCAAGCGGGTCCTGACGCTGCACGGAGTCCATTCCGATACAAAGAATCAGCTGGCTTTGAGATTTGTGCTTCCTCGAATGGACGCCCGCGTGGTTGTGAGCAAGGACTTGCTGAGCTGGCTGGCGAATGAACGGGGCTTCGATACAAACAGAAACTTCTTCCGTATCAACAACGGAGTGGATGCGAAGAGACTGCACCCGGCGGGCGGAAAGCTCCGAACCGCCCTGGGGCTGGCTGAGAATAACATGCTCCTCGGAATGGTCGCCAACTTTTACGCGGATGGGCGGAAGGATCAACTCACGGTTTGCAAGGCTTTGCCACGGCTCTTTGACCGTGCGCCTGGAGCTCACTTTGCCTTTGTTGGTGAACGCTCGGATACTGCCCCGCATCTGTTTGATGATTGCGAAGCCTTCTGCCGTCAACACAACATCCTCGATCGCGTGCATTTCCTCGGCAAGCGTTCTGACATTCCCGATGTGCTTAGCTCGCTGGATGTATTTGTCCTTTCTTCTTTTCGCGAAGGCATGCCGATCGCGGCCATTGAGGCGATGATCATGGGAATCCCGACGGTGCTCTCTGACATTGGGCCGCTCAGAGAGGTCTCGAGCGACGGCAACTATGCAGCTCTGTTCCGGGCCGGAGACGCAGACGATCTCGCGGCAAAACTAATTGAACTCATTGACAACGAAGAATTGCGAGCCCGCCTTGGCGCAGAAGCCAAGCAGTGGGCCATGAGCCAGTTCAGCATCGAGACGCACATAAGAAATCTGATCCATCTGTATGAGCGCATCGGAGCGTGAGCAAGTGCGCGTGTTGGTTGGGATTCCGGAGAAAGGTTCGCGCGGCGGGCCAGCAGCATGCGAGCCACCGTTCATTCGAGAGCTGCGAAAGTTCGGCGTCGAAGTCGCCGAAGAAACTTATGCCTATGCGGATACGCAATTGGGGTTCACGAACAGAGTTGCCAGAGTACTGAGCACCGCAAGACGTTTTCGAGAGCATGTCCGCAGGAACACCTTCGACATCGTTCACATCAACAGCTCGTTCGATACCAGGGCGTTGCTGCGAGATGTTGTGATTGTGCCTCGTCTCCGCTCGGCTCACAGCAGGATCTTTCTAAAGTTTCACGGCTCGGACGCTCGACTGCTGGAGACCCGCAATCCAGCGTTGAGCTTTCTGAGACACAGGTTACTGGGGCGCGTTGGGGGTATTGGAGTGCTATCGTCCGAGGAGCGAGCGAACTTTCTGCGAGCGGGGATACCAGAGCGGAAGCTGTTTCAAGTCAAAAACGTTGTCGAGAGAAATATTCACGGACGCAAGGAAGAGTTCTTTCGGCGTTGGGAATTGTCCGATGACAGACCTCTGCTTCTCTTCATCGGTCGTTTCATCCCGACAAAAGGACTGCTTGACGTGATCCGGGCGTGCACATTGCTCCGCGACCGTGGTCAAAAGTGCATGCTTCTGTGCCTCGGCGACGGCCCTGTGCGATCGGACGCGGAAGCTGAGGTCGAGCGCCATGGGTTGCAGAAGAGTGTCAGATTCTTCGGCTACATTCCTGAACGGCAGACAGTCGAGTTCTATGCCAGCAGCACGATTCTGCTCTTCCCCACCTACCACTATGAAGGTTTCCCGATGGTCATCTTCAATGCCGCGGCGGCGGGATTGCCGATTATCACTACGCGCATTCGTGCCGCAGCCGACTATCTGAAGGAACCAGACAACTGCCTGTGGGTGGAGCCAAAGCGACCTGACATGCTGGCCGAGAAAATCATTCAAGTTCTGGAGAGCCCGGAACTCCGGGCGAGAATGAGCTCGAATAACCGGCAACTGGCAGAACAGTTTTCCGCTGAGTGTGTGACGCGGGAATACGTCGAAATCTACAAGCAGCTCGCGTCAGTTGATGTAATCGTCTAGTTGAGGCCGTCGCTCCAGGTCACTGATCCGTTGCGGCACTCCGCGCACCTCTCGCCCTACGGGGTATGTCCCTTCGCGGTAGCCCTTGGCACAGCCAGGAGCACGGCGTCTAGGGCCCCGGCTGGTCGACGCGCTGGATGCGCCCATCGGTTTGCGGGGCAATCTCTCCGGCGGCGGCCAGCGCCGCCATCACCACCGCGG
The DNA here is from genome assembly GCA_049273775.1 of Candidatus Acidiferrales bacterium. Lineage (GTDB taxonomy): Bacteria > Acidobacteriota > Terriglobia > Acidiferrales > UBA7541 > JBASRK01. The sequence goes on along the minus strand of JBASRK010000061.1, from coordinate 21,812 downwards.
GCTCGACCGGGCCTTCCTCGGGCTTGATCAGGACGCGTGCGTGGCGAAACATCGTGTAGCCGTCGCCCCCGCCGAGCAGGAAGGCGCTGGTGGCGAGCCGATAGGTCTTTGTGTCGTCGAGCGGTTGCCCGTTGACGCTCACCGTGGTGACGCGGGAGCCAGCGGGGCGGCGCGCATCGTATGCAAAGCGCAACCCGGAGACCTGCGGGAAGAAGCCCGGCTCGGTCTCCTGCCCAATTGTGCCGACGCCATGCTCGAGCGCAGCGCGCAGGATGGCGCCGGTGACTTCGAGGGTGACGATAGCGTTTTCAAACGGCAGGATGGACAGGATATCGCGCTTGGTGAGCGGCCCGGGGCCGTAGGTCGTGTTCGAGCGAATCGAGCCGCCATTGAGCAGAGCCACGTCGGCGCTGGTCGTGGTGCGGTAGGCTTCAGCGATAAAGTTGCCGAGGTTGGTCTCACCAGAGCGGTTGGTCTGCTGGCGGGCGTCCAGCGCGACGCGCGTGCGGCCCACCGAGAGATCGAGTTCGCTCGACAGCTTCTTTTCGTATTCGGCGGCCACTGCGGCGGTTTCCGGGTCTTCCGGCAGGTCGCCGGTGACCGGGATCACCTCCCAATCTATGCTCTCAAGTTTGCCGCGAGCTGAGATGTTCAGCTCGATGCGACCGAGGTTGCGCGCGTCGGAGCCCATCTTGAAGATCGGCGTACGCCCGGAGAGCGATTGCAATACCGAATGCTCGTGCCCTCCGATGATGAGGTCAATCGGCGCGGCTTGCGCCACCTGCTTATCCTCGGCCATGGTGAGGTGGGTGACCGCGACGATCACGGCCGCGCCTTGAGCGCGCATCTCCGGCACCAGGCGCGCCGCGGTCTTCGCCGGATCGAGGAACTCGACCTCCGCGCCGGGTTTGGAACTCTTTGCGGTATCCGGCGTGACCAGGCCCACAAAGCCGACCTTGACTCCGCCGATTTCGCGGATGACGTAGGGCTTCAAACCGCCGAAGGGCTTGCGCGTTCTCCGGTCCACCACGTTGGACGCGAGCCAGGTGAAATGCGACTCCCGGATGCGCTCGAGCAGGACGACATCGCCGAAATCGAATTCGTGGTTGCCCAGGACGGCGAAGTCGAGCCCCGCGGCGTTCCACGCCGCGATCATCTGCCGGCCCTTGAAGATGTTCGAAGCCACCGAGGGCGAGATGGTGTCCCCGGCGAGCACGAGCAGCGTGTGGGCCGATTCGGCCTGAATCTTCTTCCGCAGGGCGGCAACGCGCGCCAGGCCGCCTCGCGTGCCGCGGTCCACCGGCAATATCTGATAGACATCGTTCACCTGAAGCAGCGTAACCCGGACGCCGCGCTCAGCGACCGCCTGCGGGCCCGCCTTGACGGCGGCGCATAACGCCAGCGCCATGGCCACGGCCGCAAGTCGTAGAATCGGATGATTACGCACCCCCAACGAAGTTTTCTCCGGTGAGCGAGAGAATCTGGAACAAGGCGACGATTGTACCCGGGTTTTTCGCGACGCAACAGTCCTGCCGCGCCCTTCCCGGTTGACTTTTCCGCGTGCCGCCCGGAAGATGTTGCGTCCTAAGCGCCTACGGATCGAGCGAGTCTCCTCGGAGGAGAAAATGGCAGATGATCTGGCGAATTTTAAAAAATTTCGCACCGAGCTGAACGGCGAGATCCTCACGTGCGGCCACCAGGGAATGAAGCGCTTCTTTGCTCTGGACCACCAGGCCTATGAGGCCGGGGCACTCCCGACGAAGACGAAAGAACTGTTGGGGCTGGTCGCTTCGACCGTGCTGCGCTGCGACGATTGCATCACCTATCACCTGGCGCGTTGCGGCGAGGAGGGTTGGAAGCGCGAAGAGGTGATTGACGCGCTAAACGTGGCGCTGATTGTCGGTGGCTCGATCGCTATCCCGCACGTGCGCCGGGCCTTTGCCCGCATGCGGGAGATCAAAGGGTTAAAGCCCTAGTGCACAGTTGAGACTTCGACGGCCGATGAATACACTGAAGAATGGCGCAAAGCTGGCCAGATCTCCTACCACGGGCGTAATAGAGCTCGCCAGGCCGCGGCGCCAGCAGCGCCCGCGCATCGAAAGAAAACCCTTGACGATAATTAGATAGATGGCTAAGTATTATGCCCAGAGTTGTTGGCTGTTTGATTTCGGAAGGCGTCCGGTGAGAGAGACACCAATTCGGCGACGGATTCTCCTGGTCCTTGCGGTCAGCCTCGCGCTGGGCGTCGCGACCTTCGCCCGGGAGAAGACCACTACACTTACCCGCTGGGTCAGCGATGAGAACTGCGGCGCGAAGCACACCCGAGCCGGCGGCGCGGGCTGCATCAAGAAGTGCATGAAGGGCGGACAGGACGTTGGCCACCCCGAATGGAAGCCTCAGCGGCCGGTCTTCGTCGCCGACCGAGACGGCAAGATCTGGATTGTGGAGAACCCCGATGCGATCAAAGGCCAGGAGGGCCACCACGTCACGATCATTGGCCGACTGGATGCCGCAAAGAACACGGTGCGCGTGAGGCAGGTGAGCGCGCTGGGCAGCGAGCAAAAGTAGCTCCGGCCGCGGCAAGGAGGCTGTCGCGATGGGCAAGTTAGCGGGGAGATCAAAATCGGAAGTCGTGATCTGCACCTATCGGATTAAGAGGAGGCATGAAGCCGTCTTCCTGAAGATTCTCAGCCGCCATTGGCCGACGCTTCGCCGGCTAGGTTTGGCGACCCGCCGGCCGGCAGCCATCTTCCGTGGTAACGACAAATCGAAGAAGACGTTTTTTGTCGAAATCTTCACGTGGAAGAGCGGGGAAGCAATGGAGGCCGCCCACCAAAGTCCCGAAGTAATGGCGGTTTGGGAGGCCATGGGAAAGCAGACGGAGGAGAGACTTGGCCGGCCGGCGATGGAGTTCCCCCACGTAGAGCCCGTGCGTCTCAAGTTTGCGAAAGCCTGACCTCAGGGAGCAGCGGAAAGCGGCCGAAGCTGTCTTCCGCGCGCTCGCGCACGCCTCTCGCCGGCAGATCCTCCTCGTCCTGCGGTTTCGCGGCGGGAAGATGACTGCCGGAGAGATCGCCCAGCGCTTCTCCTGCCGATGGCCTACCACCACGCGCCATCTCCGCGTGCTCGAGGCAGCGGGGCTGGTGCGCGTGGAGAAGCGCGGGCGCGCGCGCATCTATCACCTGGAAACGAAACGCCTGCGCGGTGTGGTGAGAGACTGGCTGAGCTGGTTCGAGAGGAACTGAGCCGGCCGGAGCACGACGCCCCACATCTGGCGGCCAGCCACTATTCGGTGAAAACGACGCCGACGGTGGTTTGGTCCTTCTCCGGGCCGGGCTCGAGCCGCACAACGTATCCGCGGAGGCGCAAGTGGCTGTTGGCGCTGCCCTCTGCGCCCGGGGCCTCCATCAGTACCTGGAGCTCCGATTGCAGCCGCGGGCTGTGGGTGAGGTAGATGAGCGCGCCCTGCAAGGTGAGGTCGCGGATCACGGTCTCTTCCTGAAAGGCGCGGCCTTCCTCGGTGTAGCCGGTTACCCGGGCGTGGAAGCGCCCCTCGCGTCGCAGGCCGTCGCGAGTCGCTGGCATGATCACCTCGACGCGCTCTTCACCAAGCGCCATCACCATGCCTTCCGCCGCGGCCCACACGCCGGCAAACTTCTGCCGGGCATCGCGCAGGATCCCGTCCACGATCTTGTCCGACGAGTCGGGGTCATGGTGAAAGAGAACCAGATTCCGCACGCCCGCCTCCTCGGCGACTTTCACGCCTTCGAGCCACGAGGAGTGGCCCCAGCCCTTGCGGCTGCCGGCCAGTTGCTCGGGTGAGTACTGCGCGTCGTTAATGAAGATATCCGCGCCGGCGGCCAAGTCCCGCAGGCTTCGGTCAAGTCTTGGCACGCCCGGCTCGTTGTCGGTGGCATACACCACGGTGCCAGCAGCGGTCTCAAAGCGGAAGCCGAGGCATCCTTGCGGGTGGTTCAGCCAGCCCGCCGTGATGCGCGTCCCGTTGATTTCGAACTGGTCGCCACCGCCGACTTCGGTGAACTGCCGCATCGCGGACATGGCGCTCAAGTCCACCGGGAAATAGGGGTGCGCCATTTGCGTCTCGAACACCTGCTTCAGGCTGTCGCGGCCCAGGAACTCGGACCGAAAACTGTAGAAGTGGAAACGGTTTTGGGCGACGTAGAGCGGGGCAAAAAACGGGATCCCCTGGATGTGGTCCCAGTGGTAGTGGGTGACGAAAATGTGTGCCTCGGGCGCCTTCTGGCCGTAGGCTTCCGCCCAGCGGTTGCCCAGCCCGCGCACGCCGGTGCCGCAATCGAGGATGAACTGGGTGCCGTCTGGTGCCACCAGCTCGAGGCAAGGCGTGTTGCCGCCATACCGCCACGTTGAGCGGTCCACGGTCGGGGTCGAGCCGCGCACGCCCCAGAAGTTGAGCTTCGCTACCTGTTTGGGCATTGCCGCGTGCTCGCCTCCTGCCTGCCTTCGGCCCTGGCGGACACCAGTGCAGAGAATCCCGCGCAAAATGCGAGCTTATCGGCATGGTAGGCAGCAGCCCCGGCGAAGTCAATCGCCTTTCGGATTTGAAGTTCATATTTAACATCGCGGCAGCACGCGGGAACAGGCCGCCGGCGCGCAAGAATTTCGATTAGCGAGTGCGCGGGCACTCCGGTATGAGTAGAATCCTGTTGATGCACGCTCACGACCATGCTCACGCCCACGCGCGCATGGGGACAAGTGTGCTGGCGGCGGCGACGGCGGCGACGCTGGCCCTGGTGGCGACCGAATTGGTGGGAGGCTACCTGGGCCACTCGATGGCGCTGCTAGGCGACGCCGTACACAACCTATCGGATGTGCCCACGCTCGTGATCTCCTGGTTCGCGCTGCGCTGGGCGGAGCGACCGGCCAACTCCGAAAAGACCTACGGCTACCATCGCGCCGGCATCCTGGCGGCGTTCACCAACGCCCTGCTGCTGGCCCTGGTCGCGCTGTACCTCTTCTATGAAGCCTACGAGCGATTGCGCCGGCCCGTAGCCGTGCGTGAAGAGTACATGATCTGGATTTCGCTCGCCGCGCTGGCGGTGAATGGCGGCATCACGCTCGCCCTGGTGCGCGGCCGCCGCGACCTCAATCTGCGCAGCATCTTGATCCACAATTTCGGCGACGCCCTATCCAACGTCGGCATTCTGGCGGGAGCGCTGGCCATCCGCATGACGGGCGCGACGTGGGTGGACCCGGCCATCGGCGCGGCCATCGGCCTGCTGGTGCTGTGGGCGAGCTACGGCATCCTCAAAGAGTCCGGCCACATCCTGCTCGAAGGCTTGCCGCGTCAGTTGCTGCTCGAAGAGGTGGCCCGGGCCATCCTGCGCGTCCCCGGCGTGCAGGAGGTCCACGACATTCACATCTGGACGCTCGGCACCGACCTGCACGCGCTTTCCTGCCACGTGCGCATTCCGGACATGCATATGGAGGAAAGCGAAAGAATCCTGGCAGGCATCCACGAGCGCCTGGCTGACCAGTTTCACATCACGCACACGACCATCCAGTTTGAGCGCGCCGGTCTGCCTCGCGATGCGGGTTTCTATATGCCTGCACCGCTCGATTCCACAAAGTAGCCCGCGCGCGAAGAATCGTTGGTAAGAGAAACCCGGCAGAAGTCCGTGCGGAGGGGCTAAACCGGCAGGTGGATGGTGGTGCCGCGCTCTTCGTTCATCCGGCGGGTGGTCTCGATGTCGAGTTCCGCCAGCGGCAACGCGCGCCGCACGCCTTCGCGGGTGATGTAGGTGAGCTGATCGCCCTCGGCGAAAAATGCTACAGCGAAGACCAGCCGGCCATCACGCCGCACCAGCACGAATTCACCGGCGTCGTGGAGCGGCTCAGGCGCCCGCGCCCGCTCGACGGTTTCTCGCGGCTGGGCAGGGCGCGTCCGCGCCACGGGCTCGAGTTCATCTTCGGGCATTGCGGACTGCTGGACCACCACCACCGGCGGCTGCTGCACGACGATCACCTGCGCCGGCGTCGGGATGAACGCCCCGCCGAAAGGGACCACCGGCGTGAGGCTGCGCGCCAGTGCAAGCCGCTGCGCCGTGCTGAGCACGCTGATATCGCTCACTCTCAAGTTGCGGGTAACGGCTGCCAGATGAGCGTAGTCGAAGCCCAGCCCTGGAACGGGGAACGTCCCCGTGGACAACGCAGTAAGCGAAAGGGACGCTGCATCGCTGAGCAGGAAGAAGTCGCCGGCGGTTGTGCCGGAGACGATTTGGAATTGCGAACCGCGCGCGGTGCGGACGGGCGTCGAAACGCGAAGGGGAGTCATGTGCCGGCCACGGGACTGCGCCTCCGCGCTGGCGCACAATCCCAGCGCCACGGCCACCGCGATTCCAGCTTGGAGCAATGTCCTCATGCCCTCTCCCGCCTTACTTTAACAGATGTTCTCGCCGCGTCCTCGGTTGCACCTTATCTTACGCTCTTAGCCTTCGCTTTGCACCTGGCTCTGCGGCCGCAAAGCAGGCCGCCCCGTGAAGCTGATGCGAAACCCCACGAGCAGTCTGCGCAAGCCTTGCCATCGTCTCCCGATGGGGCTATCGTCTGCGGGATGGATGCAGCGGCAGGCGAGCCCGCGGGAAGGCTGCTGCGCTTCCCCCGTCGGACGGGTTGTGCTATAACCTTCGAGCCGTGCAATTTCTAGCTACCGATGGCCTCGTGCTCCGGGAACCGCCCGATCTTTGTGGTTTGCAGCCGGGTGTGGTGAACGTTGCGGGCTACTGCCCGGCGTGCTCGCGGAAGCTCGAGCCGCGACGCTGTAAGTTGCTTTGCCCGGTGTGCGGTTATTTCATGTCCTGCTCGGACTTTTACTAAGCAGCGAGCCTTCGCAGGCACCGGTCGGTAACCGGGGAGGCTCCGGCGGGCCCGGGCACCAGAGGGAAACTTGATTCCGGAATGTCGCTGGGAGGAGGTTTGAACGTGGCACTGAAAATCACCAACCGGGAAGTGGACGGTGTCGCGGTGGTGGCGCTGGATGGCCGCATCGTGCTCGGCGAGGAGAGCAACGCGCTGCGCGAGAGCATCAAGAGCCTGCTGGCGGCCAACAAGAAGCAAATCGTGCTGAACATGGACAACGTGACCTACATCGACAGTGCCGGCCTTGGCGCGCTCGTGGCCGCCCACCACAGCGCCCGCTCTCAGAATGCGTCGCTCCGGCTTTCCAATCTGGGATCGAAGTTCCAGGAAGTGTTGCAGGTGACCAAGCTGCTGACGGTTTTCGAGGTCTTCGATTCCGAAGCAGCGGCCATCCGCAGTTTCAGCAAGTAATCCCCCGCGAAAACTCCCGGTGGGTGCTCCGACCTCGCGGGGACGCCGTACCGCTTTTCTTGATCACGCATCCATCCGGTAAATAGTCAAGCCGCTAAGCAGTTTGGGATAGAAGTCGGTGGATTTCTGCGGCAGGACCTCGCCGCCGAGAGCCATCTCCACCACCTGCTCGACTCGCACCGGATTCAGCAGGCAGCAGAGCTGCGCCTGGCCGCGGTCCACGGCAGCGATGGCCGCCTCCATCTCGCGTTCATAGGTGATGTTCTTCTCCGCAGCCACGGCCTCAGCGGTGATTCCCAATCCTTTCTCCAGCAACAGGCGGTGCAGCAGCACGACGTCGAGTTGGCGCTGCGCCGCAGAAACCTTCGGAAGAAGCCGGGCCAGGTCGGCGTCGCGCTTCAACTGAAACAGGTGGAACGCTCCTCCGCCTGCATAGACGCCGATGGCGCGTCGCTTGAGCCCGCGGCTCTCGAGCGCCTGGCGAAATTTCCGATAGCTCGCGGCGCGCCTCGCCCGCCCGGAAAAACGAAACGAAGTCACCTCGAAGTGCGGGCGAAGCTTCTTCAGAAACCGCTCGAAGGTGAAGCCGCGGACGTTGGCCACCACACGATGCGTCGGCAGGATGGTGAGCCCCTCAGCCTGCGTATTGAAAAAAGTCATCATCACTTTTTCGTGCGGGGCATCGCGGTCGGCCACGGCCAGTGGGGCGCGGCACTCGTCGCGATAGGCCAGGGCGGTCTCGTAGCGGTGGTGCCCGTCGGCAATCACCAGCTTCTTGTCGGCCAGCTCTCGCCGGACACGCTCGACCGCTTCGGACTCGCCCACCGGCCAGAGCCGGTGAACCACGTCGTACTCGTCGCGGACCTCCACGGGTGCCGGCACCCGTGCCACCTGCTCGAGCAGCGCGTCCAAGCTTCGCTCCGGGTCCGCGTAGAGCATGAAGAGCTGGCCGGTATGCGCGCGCGTGTGCCGCAGCAATTCCAGGCGGTCGGCCTTGGGGCCGGCCAGGGTCTGCTCGTGGCGGAAAACCACGCCAGCGGCGTAGTCCTCGACGCGCCCCAGGGCGATGAATCCCTTGCGCACCCTGCGCCGGCGCGTGCCTGGCACGCGGTAGTCCTGGAAATAGACGTAAACCGACGGCGTCGGCTCGCGCACCAGCACTCCCTCCGCGATCCACTGCTTCAGCGCCTGCGCGGCCCGGGTATAGACGTTGTTCTCCGGGGTGTCCCCCGGGAGCGAGCGGCCTTTCTCGACGATGATGAGGTTACAGGGGTCGAGCGCGTAATAGCGCTCCTGCATCGCCGGGGTGATTTTGTCGTAGGGCTGCGTCAAGACCTTGGCGAGGTCTGTGCGTGCCGCGTTGTAGCGATAGGCCTGGAAGGGAAAAATCTCTGCCATGGGCTCCTCTGACGCGCTCGCCTGAGGCGAGAAACGCGCCATTGTAGCAGCCGCCATCGCCTCCGCAAAATTGCTGTGGCCGTTTCGCGACGCCGCCCTCAAGCAAAGACGAGCTTCCACCGATGCGAACGGGGTTACAATCAATCTTTCTTCCTGCTCAGGGCACGACACGCCTTGGGCATGGTCGAACAAATGGCCGGAAACACAAAAACTCTTGGCGGTGTGCGGGCGCTGATCTTCGATCTGGACGGCACGCTGATTGACTCGAAGCTGGACCTGGCGCTAGCGGTGAATGCGACTCTGGCGGAGATGGGCTGCGGGCCGCTGCCGCACGAGCGGATCTACGGCTACGTGGGCCAGGGCGCGCCGATGCTGATCCAGCGGGCGCTTGGCGACGGCGCCAGCCCGCAAGAGTGCAAGCGCGCGCTGGAGTTTTTCCTCGTCTACTACCACGCGCACATGCTCGACAACACCGTCACCTATTCCGGCGTGCGCGAAGGTCTGGCGCAGCTTGCCGAATTACAGATGGCCGTGCTGACCAACAAACCGGTGCGTTTCAGCCGGGAAATTCTCGCGGGGCTGGGTCTGGCCAGCTACTTCCGGTACATCTACGGCGGCAACAGCTTCGAGCGGAAGAAGCCCGACCCGATGGGCGTCGAGCGCCTGCTCGGCGATTTCGGGCTGGCGCCGAGCGAAGCCATGGTCGTCGGCGACTCCGAAATCGACGTGCTGACCGCTCGCAATGCGGGGACGTGGGCCTGCGGGGTAACCTACGGGCTGGGCAGCGAGCGCCTGGCCGATTATCCCCCGGACATCCTGCTCGACAGCCTCACCGAGCTGCCCAGGCACCTCGGCAACCACTCTGGTCCCGGCAGCGGCGCCTAGCGCGAGCGCCTCCCTTCGGATCTTCGGAGATAGACCGCCCTCTGTTTTTTTTGGGGGGAAGCGCGCGCTTACTTTTGCTGGCTGGCGCGGTACCACTCCCAGGTGCGACGCAAGCCTTCCTCGAAGCCGACGCGAGGGTTGTAGTCCAGCAGCTTGCGGGCGAGCGAGATGTCAGCCTGGGAGTGAAGGATGTCGCCGTCCCGCGGCGGGTCGTATCTCGGTTGGGCGGGCTTCCCGGCAAACTTTTCGAGCAACTGCAAGGTCCGGTTCAGCGTAAAGCGGCCGCCCACGCCGATGTTGAAGACCAGGCCGGAGGCCTTCGGGGCTTCGCAGGCGAGCAGGTTGGCCTCCACGACATTTTCGACGTAGGTGAAATCCCGCGACTGCTCGCCGTCGCCGAAGACCACCGGCTGCGCGCCGTTCTGGAGCGCCGTGATGAACCGCGAGAGCACGCCGGAGTAGGGCGAGTCGGGATCCTGGCGCGGGCCGAAGACATTGAAGTAGCGCAGCGAGACGTTTTGCAGCCCATAGACCCGCCCGAAGACCTGCGCATAGACTTCGCCGACGAACTTCGAGACGCCGTAGGGCGAGATCGGCGAAGGCGTCATGGTTTCCACTTTCGGGAGTATGGTCGTCTCGCCGTACGCGGAAGAAGAAGCGGCGAAGACCACGCGCCGCACCCTGGCGTCGCGCGCCGCCACCAGGACGTTGAGCGTGCCGTCCACGTTGACGCTGTTGGTTTCGAGCGGCTCTTTCACCGACCGCGGCACCGATGTCCGCGCCGCCAGGTGCAGAACGTAGTCCACGCCGCGGCAGGCCGCCCGGACAGTCTCGAGATCGGCGATGCTGCCGCGGAGGAGCTCTATTCTTCCGGCCACCGAGGAGAGGTTTTCTTCCTTGCCGGTGGAGAGATCATCCAGCACCATCACGCTGTGGCCGCGGCGCACCAGCTCCTCGACGGTGTTCGAGCCGATGAATCCGGCGCCGCCCGTCACCAGGTAGCGCATCTCGAGAATCCTCCTTCGGAATGGGCCGTGCTCCGGGCGACGGCTGCTGCCGTGCCTGCCGGCCGCGAGTCAAGAGCTCAGTGCGAATGCCAGGCGAGGTGCGCGGCGAGGAAGCCATAGCGCGCACCCCACTTTTTGAGTACGCTTAACTATATCGTGCCGAGATGCCGCCCAGCAACGCTCCGCGACGCGTTTGCACGAAGGGACAACGTTTGCGTGCCACAGCGCTTCCAATCTAAGACGATGATGCGGCCTCGCCATGCGCGCTTGTGGTCCGCCGGCCTGCTCCTTTGCGCCGCGCTCGGCCTTGCATTGATGCTGCCGGCGGGCCAGAAAAAGTCGCCGGCGCGCCCCAAACCCGACCTGAAAACCAAGCCTGCGGAAACCGCGGTGCCGTTCCTGGCGGGAGAGAGGCTGGATTATCGCGTCCTGTGGTCCTCGTTCTCCGTCAACGCAGCGACCGTGCGGCTCACGGTGACCGAGCGCCGACCGTTTTACGGCCGGGAGGCCTGGCACTTCCAGGGAGTGGCGCACACCGTAGATACGATGCGCCTGCTGTTTGCGCTCGACGACCAGTTCGATTCCTACAGCAATCCGGCCGAACTGACGAGCCTGCAATACGAGATGCACCTGAACGAGCAAGGGAAAAAAGAAGACGCCGTCTTGCGCATAACCTCCGACGCCGACCCGGCGCCGGGCGGCGGCTCGGCGGTGCGCGTGCTTCCGGGGACTCGCGATCCCCTCGGGCTTCTCTACTACCTGCGCGCGGTGGACTGGCAGAGCAATGCGGAGGCGCAATGTCCGGTCTTCGACGGCCGCAAGTTGTACGAAGTGAAAGCGCGCCTCGGGCTGGAACGCGGGCAGGTGAGCGTGGCGGCCGGCAAGTATGCGGCTTCCCGGATTGACCTCCGCGTCTATGAGCGCGGCAGCGAGCTGGGGCAGACGCGCTTTTCGGTCTGGCTGGCGCACGACCGGCACCGCACGCCCATCCTGTTCGAGGCGGAAGTTCCGCTCGGCACGGCGCGTGTGGAACTGGTCCGGGCGGAATAGCGGCCCTTGGCGGCCTTTTCCGGGATTCCGAGCCCGAGGCTACCAATCTTGCGGTGGGAATGTGATGGGCCAGAAGTGTGGCGCCGGCTGCGTAAACTCCACCCCAACTTCGCTCTTCCCGTCAGCTGCAGGCCCCACATAGACGACTCTGCACGGCTGCTGGTCCAGTGATTTCTGGTTCTTCAGCAGGAGCGGCTGCTGGACTTCCACGTTCATCGCCAGGGCAATCAGCGCGCCGTGGGCGTTGACGACCAGCGTCTGCGCCTCTTCCAGAACGGATTGGCCGCCATCCGCCCCACCCTGTACGAGAACAGGCATCGTGAGAACTACGCGTTGGCTGCGGCGCTGCTTGGCTCCGGATTCGACTTGCGCGACCTGCTGGCTCACGGAGATAACCCTAGGGCAGGCGGCTCAGCTCGAGCAAGAAGACTCGCGGCGAGGGCGGTCAATCAGTAACCCAGCCTTTCCGCCACCCGGGGCGTGATGGATCGAGCCTCAGGATGGAGACTTCTTCAAATGAATCTGCTCGATGAGCGAGCAGACGATGTGGCCGATAGTGATGTGGGCTTCCTGGATGCGCTGCGGGTCGCGGGAGGGCACGTTTAACAGCAAATCAACCTTACCGGCCAGCGCCCCGCCAGTTTCTCCGGTCAGCGCCACCCGAAAAGCGTCGCGGCGCGCGCCAGCTTCCACGCTGCGGATGATGTTTGGGCTAGTGCCGCTGGTGGAAAGCGCCACCAGCACGTCGCCGGGCGAGACCAGCGACTCGATCTGGCGCGCAAAGACGTGCTCAAAGCCATAATCGTTGCTCGCCGCGGTCAGCACCGAGGGATTGGTGGTCAGCGCCAGCGCCGCCAAGCTCGGCCGGTCGCCGCGCAAGCGCACCACCAGCTCTGCGGCCAGGTGTTGCGCGTCAGCAGCGCTGCCTCCGTTGCCGAAAAACACCAGCTTTCTGCCCGCCGCGAGCGCCGCGGCCGACCGCACAGCAAACTCTTCGATCCGGCCGAGCAAATCGTCCGAAAGGCTTTGCTTTACGCGACAGCTTTCCGCGAGTTGTCGGCGAATCTCTTCAAGGTGCGCTCCCATGGGCGGCTCAGCAGAGGACGATTTTGTTGCGGTGGCGGGGGATGCGGCGGGTGGCGTTGCGCGTGTCCACCACCAGCCGAGCCGCCTCGACAATTGCGGCATAGTCGTAGCTGGAATGGTCGGTGGCAATCACCACGCAGTCGTAAGAGGCGATCTTGGCCGGGTCGAGCGCGACCGAGCGCATCGCCGAGTAGTCGTAGTGCCGCATCTTGTGCAACTGCGGGAAGTGCGGGTCGTTGTAGTCCACCAGCGCCCCGCGCTCCCCCAGCAACTGCATGATCTTCAGCGTCGGCGATTCCCGCAGGTCGTCCACGTCCTTTTTGTACGCCACCCCCAGCACCAGGATGCGCGAACCCTTCAGGCTCTTCTGCTGCTGGTTGAGCGCCGCGGCGATGGCCTCCACCACGTGGTAGGGCATGGCCGTGTTCACCTCCCCGGCCAGCTCGATGAAGCGCGTGGCAAAATCGTATTCCCGCGCCTTCCACGACAGGTAGAACGGGTCCACCGGGATGCAGTGCCCACCCAGCCCCGGCCCCGGGTAGAAAGGCATGAAGCCGAACGGCTTGGTGGCCGCCGAATCGATCACCTCCCAGATGTCGATGCCCATGCGCAGGCACAGCAGCTTCAGCTCGTTCACCAGCGCGATGTTCACGCAGCGGAAGATGTTCTCCAGCAGCTTGGTCATCTCCGCCGCACGGGCGGAGCTGACCGGAACCACCCGCGCCACCACGTGCCCGTAGAGCGCCGCGGCCGCGCGCCCGCTCGCCGGGTTGACCCCGCCCACCACCTTGGGAATCTGCGCCAGGCCGAATTGCTTGTTGCCGGGGTCTTCCCGCTCGGGCGAAAACGCCAGGAAGAAGTCGGTGGCGACCTTTTCAGCCTCCGGCCCCGCCGCCACCGGGCAGCGCAGCCCGCTCTGCTCCAGGATGGGCAGCACCAGCTCTTCGGTGGTGCCCGGGTAGGTGGTAGACTCCAGCACCACCAACTGGCCGCGCTGCAGGTTCGGCCGAATGGCCTGCGCCGTCTGCTCGACGTAGGAGAGGTCCGGCTGGCGGCGCTCGTCGAGCGGCGTGGGCACGCAGATCAGCACCGCATCCACTTCGGTCAGGCGCGCGTAGTCGGCGGTGGCGGCGAATTGCCTGCCCTCGACGTGCTGCTGGATCTTCTTCGCCGGGATGTGCTCGATGTAGCTCTGCCCCTGGTTGAGCTTGGAGACCTTGGCGGGATCGGTGTCAAAGCCCAGCACGCGGTGGCCAGCCTCAGCAAAGCGCAGGGCCAGCGGCAGCCCCACGTAGCCGCAGCCGATGATGCCTATCTTCAGCGCGGAGCCCTGGAAGAACTCCGGCTTGCGCTCAGTGGCCATAGCGACGCTCAACGCTCCTCCTACAGACACATTGGGCCCGCAGCCCGGTCTCGCAGACACGACCCGCAAATCTTACGAGAAAAACCCCGCCCCGGTCTGAACCGGGGCGGGCTACAAAACTGCAAAGGACGCACGACTATAACAAGAATCGCTACATCGAAGAAGCCGCCTCCGCTGCGCCGGTGTACAAGCCAGCTACGGCTTCAAGCGGAGGGGCTGATCGCTCGGCTGGCCTGGGGTCTTCCTGCCTCTCCCCCGCCGCTCAAGCACTCGCACTCCGCCGCTGGAAACAGAGCAGGATCAGGTCGGCGCGGCGCCGCACGCCGAATTTGTTGAGCAGGTTGGAGACATGAAACTTCACCGTGCGCTCGGAGATGTTCAGTTTGTTGGCGATCTCTTTGTTGGCGAGGTTTTCGAGCAGCGACTCAAGGACCTCCTGCTCGCGTCGGCTGAGGTCTGTGGCAGTGTCGGCCTTCAAGCGGCGCCCATGCACATTGCTGAGGATGGAATCAACGAATCGGGAGAGGACCGCCCGCGGCACCCAGAACCCGCCCTCCGCCACCAATGGCAGCGCCCGCGGCAACTGATCGCGCGCCTCCGCATATGTGAGCAAGCCTTTGGCGCCGAGCCGGAGCAGGGAATAGCTGTTCGTTTCGTTGAATTTCTCGCCCACGACGAGCAGCCGCGCCGCAGGATAGCGGTCCAGGATATTGGTGATCAGTGCGCCGGTGGCCGGGCGAGCCGCATGAGCATCTACCACGTAGATCAAGGCGCGGGGCAGCGGGAGGCGGCGCAAGTCGGGCGCCAGCGTGGACTCCAACTGCCGGGAGATGAGATGGAAACCAGTGCGGGAAAGCACGCGCTCGAATTCTCCGAGCACCAGCGGATGAGGCGATAGCAAACACACCGTCAGACGACGGGTTCGGGCAATCTTGCGCACAATCTAGCAGGCTAGCTGATTTGTTCCCCTCGGGCAAGGATTCAACGCGGCTTCGTTAACCACTTGGAAAGCGCTGCGACAACATGCGAGCGACGATGGCGAGCCGTCTTATCGCTGCCGCAGGCGGGGTCAGGAGGGCAGGGGCAGCCTCTCGCTGCCTTGCGGCACTTCGCGAAGCAGTACCGCGATGATTCGGTCTGCGGCGTGCCCATCCCAGAATCGCGGCACGCGCCCGGCCTGGGGCTTCCCTGTCAGGACCTCCCGGGCGGCGGCGACGATTCTCACCGGGTCCTGCCCCACGATCTGGTTGGTGCCTTCGGTGAGGGTCACCGGCCGCTCGGTATTCTCCCGCAGGGTCAGGCACGGCACGCCCAGCGCTGTAGTTTCTTCCTGGATGCCGCCGGAGTCGGTCAGAACCAGCCGGGCACGGCTCAGCAGACACAAAAAGTCGAGGTAGCCGACCGGGGGGATCATCCGGAGCTGCGGATGGTTTTGATTGCGCAGCGCGCCGAGTTTTTGCTGGGTGCGCGGGTGAACCGGAAACACCACCGGCAGTTGGTCGGCGATCGCTTCGATGGCCTCCAGGAGTTTCCGGAGCGTTTCCACCGAATCCGCATTTGACGGCCGGTGCAGCGTCAGGACGGCGAAAGGGCGGAATGCGCTGCCGTCCATCAGGCCCAGCTCGTAACCGATCCGGGACTGCTGCGCAATGGGCAGGAATTGGCGTAGCGCATCAATCATGACGTTGCCGACCAGGAAGATCCTCTCGCGAGGACGCCCTTCGCGCATCAGGTTGTCGATGGCGTCTTCTTCGGTCACAAACAGGTAGTCGGCGATCGCGTCGGTCAACACGCGGTTGATCTCTTCTGGCATGGCGCGGTCGAAGCTGCGGAGCCCCGCCTCGACGTGCGCGACGCGGATGCCCATCTTGACGGCGGCGAGCGAAGCCGCCACGGTGGAGTTCACGTCGCCCACCACCAGCACCAAGTCCGGTTTGTGCTCGAGCAGAAAAGGCTCGACGCGCTTCAGGATCTCGGCCGTCTGCCAAGCGTGGGACCCGGAGCCGACCTCGAGATTCGCGTCCGGCTCGGGGATACCCATCTGACGGAAGAAGACGTCGGAGAGCTTTTCGTCATAGTGCTGGCCCGTGTGCAGCAGCAACGGCTGGATTTCCGGGTGCTTGCGCATCTCGCGCAACAGAGGCGCAATCTTCACCAGATTGGGACGCGCGCCGACGATGTTGGCGATCTTCATGTTATGGGGTTCTCGAATTCTTCGACGAGAAGTATATCACCGCGAATTAGTTGGTCCGACGGGAGCACCATGCGGCGTGTGGCGGGCAGCACCGGACCAGAGACAATGGGCGAAGAATTGTTTCTGACCGAGGAAGTGACGCTCCGAGACGATTGCGAGGGCCGGTGCGTGGTTGCGTAGAACTGCAGAGCTAGGTCTTACTCATCTGCCATCCCACGGCATCTCTTGCAGGTGACACAAACTGCGGCAGGAACGCCAGAAAAAACAGCGCCACTTTGGGGTTGAGCACATTGGTGATCACGCCCTGGCGGAAGATCGCCGCGAGCGGTTCGCGAGCGAGCTCGCCGGGCGCGGTGTTCGTGGGCCGCCGGACCAGCAGCCGCACGCCCAGGTAAATCAGGTAGGCGGCCCCGGCGTAGCGCACCACCTGGTAGGCGAAGGGCCAGGCGCGAAACAGTGCCGCAATTCCCAGCGCTGCCGCGAGCGTGTGCACCAGAATCCCGGCGCCAACTCCCAGCGCTGAAACGACTCCGGCGCGGCGACCCTGGCCGAGGCTGCGGGCGAAGACGTACATCATGTCGGGCCCAGGCGTGAGGTTCAGCAGCAGTGTAGCCGCCGCGAACGTGATCCACTTTGAAAGCTCGGGCATGCCGGTCTCTCTCCGAAACCCACTGGCTCGGGTCAGTCTAACGCCGATATCATTCGGCAAAATTCAGTGTAATGCCCTGGCCGACACGAACGGCCTTCTCATAGACCATCGCTGCCGCGGCCGCATCCTGCAACGCCGTGCCGGTACTGTCAAAGATGATGACCTCTTCGTGTGACGTGCGGCCGGGTTTGTGGTCGGCGACCACCTCGCCCAGTTCGGCGTGCACGTCGGCCCGGGTGAGCAGGCCTTTTTCCAGGGCGTGATGCAGCTCGCCGATGGTCGCGCACTGTTCCAGGATATCGACGACAATCTTGCTCGAGGCCACCAGAGCCGGGTCGAGCTCTTGCTTTTCCGGGCTGTCCGCTCCCACAGCGGCGATGAACGTCCCCGGAGCAACATCCTCGCGCTTCAGGAAGAAGCTCCTGGAGGGCGTGCAGGTCACGCAGATGTCGCTCTGCCGGACAGCCTCCCGCAGCTCGCGGACCGCGCGCACAGCGATGCGCAGCTCGTCCGAGAGCTCGCGGGCAAACTGCTCGGCCTGCTCGGCGTCAATATCGTACGCATGGACCCGCTCGAGACGCCTCACGCGAGCGAGCGCTCGGAGCTGCACCCGGCCCTGGTGGCCGCAGCCGCAGATCGTGGCCACCGTCGCATCCGGCCGGGCGAGGTACTTCGCCGCCACGGCTGTTGCGGCGCCCGTGCGCAGGATCGTGATTTCGATCGAGTCCATCAGCGCCAGCGGATAGCCGTTCTCACCGTCCGACAGCAGGATGATCCCCTGAATATTCGGCATCCCAAACCGCTGCTGGTTCTGGAGAAAATTCCCGTTGGTTTTCACTGCGAAGTAGGAACGGCCAAGCTTCAACTCCGCCGCCTTGATATGAAAACCTCCTTCGGTTGCGGGAACGCCAAGGATGCCCGGCGGCGGCGACTTTCCTTCCGCATAGAGCCGGAAGGCCTGTTCCACCGCAGCGATGCACTCATCGAGGCTCAATAGTTCGGCAACCTCCTTACGCCGGAGCAGGAGGGTGCCCTTCGGTTTCATGCACTCACTCCAATCAGATTATCGCCGCACTACGGCCCGCCGATTGGAGCAGCTCATCGAGCCTTGCTCCCGGCAACGTCTCCACCGGCGCCTGCCCTCTTCGGAACACACGGGCTCCGGTTGAGCCTTCTAGCGTCACGCCTTCTTCCTCCACCCGTAGCATCGCGCCTTCCCGTAGGCCCGCCACCGGCGTGTCGTTCTCCTCGAGGAACTGAAGGATCCTTTCTTCCTGGGTCTCGCCCATGTGGGTCGAAGTGGGGTCGGGGTCGAGGTAGTGCGGGCTGATTTGGAATGCCACCAGCCCCAGCGCGTCAAACGAAGGCGGTTGCACGATGGGCATGTCCTTGGTCGTCTTCAATGTCGGGCAGGCGACAATCGAGCCGGCGCTCGAGCCGATGTACGGCATGCCTTCCTCGACCCTCCGCCGGATGGCTTGCACGATCTCGAAATCATAGAGCGCCTTCAGCAGCCGGAAAGTGTTTCCCCCGCCGATGAAGATGGCCTCTGCATCAGCCACCGCTTTCTGTGCGTCAGGGGTTTCCGGGACCACGTCGAGACGGCAACCCATCGCCGCAAAGCGTGCGCGCATCTTGGCGGTGTACGCTCCGCGATCATGGAGCGCGAAGGGAACGAAGACAACGCTCCGGATGGTGCCCAGAAATTGCCGGATCTTGGACTCGGCGTGGTCCAGGTAGCCGCTGCCGTAAAGCGTCGAATTGCTGATCAACAGAAGCCGCTTGCCGCCATTTTTTATGTTTCGCATTGTGCTCTTTCTCCGCTGGGTGGCCCCATCGGCGTGGGGGGCCGGCGAGTTGCCTATTTCAGCAGCCACTCCGGCCGGACCACCCGGTAGGCCGCCAGCCCGATGATTGCCCCCGCCGTCACCAGCAGCGGATCGGGCAGCTTTTTCCACAGGAACAGCAGAGCGAGGCTGAACACGGCGACGGCAACCGTCACCCAGTCCCCGATGGCGGAGCGCGCCACCAGATAAGTCGTACCAACCAGCACACCCACGACGGCTACCGTGATCCCGCGGATGAACCCGCGGAGCCGCCGGTTGCGGCCGAACCGCAGTAGCAGCGGCGTGGCCAAGATCGTGAACAGCACGGCCGGAGCGAAGATGCCGACGGTAGCGGCCAGGGCTCCCGCGAACCCACCGACGAGGTACCCGACAAACGTGGCGGTGATGACCACCGGCCCCGGTGAGATCATGCCCACCGCCACGGAGTCGAGAAATGCGCGATTCCCCACCCAGTGATACTGGTCTACCACATAGGTCTTCAGGAAGGGCACGATCACCAGGCCGCTCCCGAAAACCAGGCAGCCGGTCTTGAAAAAGAACAAGAAAAGTTTGGCGCTCATTCCTGTCGCCAGCGCGGCAGGCGCGCCAATCGCGAGCGCTGCCCCGCCCGGTGGTCCCGCCGGGGCCGGCGGAGCAAGCGGTGGAGAATCCTTGCCCGGGGCGTCACTGTGGCCAAACACGAAGATGCCGAGCACGCCGGCGGCGAGGAAGAGCGCGGTCAGTTCTTTCTGGACGACGACGGTAATCGCGCACGCCAGCGTGGCCATGGTCCACGCCGCGACGTCCCGGCGAAGCGTCTTGCGTCCCAGGTTCCAGCACGCCTTTAGGATCAGGGCCACGACCACCGGCCCGACGCCGTAGAAAAGCCCGCGGAGTTGCCAATTGCCTGTATAGCGCGCGTAGAGGGCTGCGCTCCCGAGCACCAGCAGAAACGGCGCCAGTCCGAACGAGAAAGCCACGGCCAGGCCTCCGACAATCCCGTAGCGCACGTAGCCGCAATAAACGCCCAGCTGGTACGCCAGCGGCCCGGGGCACGCCGCCGCAATGGCCAGGCCTGCGTCATACTCCTGCTCAGTGAGCCAGCCGCGCACCTCGACCAGATCGCGCCGCATGTAGTTGGCCAGGGCCACCGGCCCGCCGAATCCCAGCGCGCCCAGCCGAAAGAAGTAGCCGGTCAGGCGAGGAAGGGTGACCTCCACCGCCGGCCTCCGCGTTTCGTTGGCGTCGCTCCGGCTCATGCCTTAGGCCCTCGCCGAGAGTTGAGGAAAAGAAATTGCCCGCGCCCGTGCAGGCAGGAACATGGAACTCCTTCACCGCGGCGGCCTGCGCCGGGAGGCCGTCTTCGCGGCGCGCTTGCGTTGTGCCGCGTTGCCAGCCGCGGACCGGTAGAGCGCTTCGAACATCGCCATGCCCTGCTCGAGCAGCGTATGGTCGTCCAGATAAACCTGCCGCAGCCCATCCACCAGTCGGCCAACTGCCGCCGCCTCGGGCACGGCATACCGCTCATCCTTCAAGTCCAGGTCGTGCACGATCTGTCCGAGCCATTCGACCGCCGGGCTGCCGATGCCAAATTGCCTCACCAGCGTCTCAAACGTGCAGGTATTCCCCTGATGGCTGAACTCAACACCGTACATGTCAAACGGCACCATGTCAGACCCCGCATCAGGCTTCTCCGCAAAGCGGAATTCGGCCCGCGGATCGACGAAGCGCCGGATCAGCCAGGCGGAGGCCATGCGATCGATCCCGGGACGCGGGCGAGTCACCCAGATACGATTGCGGAAGCCGTCGGCGTTGAGGAGCTCGCCAGCTTTCTGCTTCCCCGCGGGGCCGGCCTCAGCGCCTTCGAGCCGCCGGTCCAACTCCTCGAGTGCAGTGGCGGCCTCGTCCCTGCCCGGAGCGCCAAAGAAATCGATTTCGGAGATCTCGTTCCAACGTTCGCGCAGCAACCGCGCTGCGCGCTCCAGGCGCCGTCTCAGCGGACGATTTACGCTGCGGCTCCCCCTAATGGCGGCAACAAGTTTGGCTGCCTCTCGGCGGAGAGCCTCAAAATCCTGGCCGCGCGCGCTGCGGAAGGCGGCCACAATCTCGTCCCCGGAGAGCGATTCAACGCCGTCGGCGGCGAACACTGTCACTTGGCCTTTCAGCGCGACAATTTCTGCCTTGAGCCATTCCAGGTCCTCGCGGGACTGCGGGGTGTTGGGCAGGACGTAGACGGAGTTTTTCACCGCGAGCGCGCCCAGTTTTTGCAGGCGTCGCCAGGTCTTGACGCGCGCGTTGGAAGTTCGCGAGGGGAGCTGGTAGACCAGCAACAGCCAGGCGTGAGCGCGGCTGGGGGCGGGGTCTGCGGCCAGGCTCATGCGTTTCCAATCTCTTGTATCATCCGCACGAGTCTATGTAACGTATGTTACAGAGACTTGTCAAGCCCATACCTCCCTCCGGCGCTCGTTTGCCTCCTCTGCCCGGCGCCGGCACAGGGGGCGCCCCCAAGCTCTTCGCCAGGCGGTCGGCGAATGGCGGCGAGTTCCGGTATACTCGGCCCGCCCATGGTCCACCTGGGCTCACCAAGAATGGCTCGACTGGACTCACGCTGAATGGACGCCTCTGCTGCTGTGACGCTGCTCGTTGGATTTGCTCTTGGGCTAAAACACTCCACCGAGGCCGATCATGTTGTGGCCGTCAGCACGCTGGTCAGCGACGCCGGGGGATCCGGAAATTCGGCGCGCCGCAGCGCGCTGGTGGGCGCCTTGTGGGGTCTCGGTCATCTGCTGACGCTTTTTGCCGCGGGCGCCGTGTTGATTACGCTGCGCGTGCGCGTGCCGCCGCAGGTCGAGTGGGCGCTCGAGCTGCTGGTCGCGGTGGTGCTGCTCTGGCTCGGGGTACACACCATCCGCAAGTGCTTCGCCGGACGCTACCATTTCCACCTGCATCGTCATGGCGCGCACGCCCACGCCCACTTGCACTTCCATTCGCGGAGCGAAGCCGGCCACGAGCACGCGTCCCACGCCGGAGCCGCGGCGGCCCGTGG
>JBASRK010000042.1:0-14701 GCA_049273775.1 Candidatus Acidiferrales bacterium | reverse complement strand
TGCCAAGGTCGAGAAATGGCCGAGTTGGGCAAAGCACATCCGGTCGGTTGTGAAGTCGCCGCCGGGGCCATTGTGCTCAGAGAGCCAGGGCACGTTTCGGCTTTCGAACGGATTGACTACGGCCTTTCGGATGGCGGAGTTTGAACCGCTAAGACATTGGAAGTGGGTCGGCATATTTCTGGGCGCTGAGATTAGTTATGACCACATTTTTACCGAGAGCGGACCTGGGCAAACGACGATGCGCTTCGTCGTCGACGCCGAAGGCTGGTCGGTCCCATTGGTCGGTGGGATATTTGGTCGGCTTTACCGGAGAAACCTGGATCGGGCTGTGCCGTTGCTCATACGAGAAATCGAGGCAGAGGTCTCGTCGCGGGCGGCACATTGAAGAAGACGGCTGTGGGCATCTTGTTGAAACTTCTTATTTCAACGAAGGGAACCATTGGGGAGAATATGTATTACTTCTGGAGCGGGCTCCTTGCCGCAATTGCTCTGTTCTGGAGCGTCCTTGGCCTGCGCATGCTGCGCGGCATGGCGGGAATCCCACGGCTCGCTGACGTCATGCCGTTGCCCGACGGTGAATGCCCAAAAGTTTCGATACTCTTCGCCGCCCGCGACGAGGCCGCCAAGCTTCCTCAGGCTCTGCCCACTCAGTTGGCCCAGGACTATCCGCGTTACGAGGTGATTGCTGTCGACGACCGCTCCCGCGATGCCACACCGCAGATCCTCGACGAGTTTGCCGCCCATCACAACCGCCTCAAAGTCATCCATCTCACTGAGCTCCCCAAGGGCTGGCTCGGCAAGCCTCACGCCCTCCACGTAGCCTACGGCTATGCCAAGGGCGAGTGGCTCGTTTTTACTGACGCCGATGTCCGGATGGGGCCCGACCTCCTCCGGCGGGCCGTGGCATTGGCCAAGGGAAAAGGGTGGGATTATCTCACTTGCCTGCCGACGCCGGAGTTGCGGAGCTTCTGGGAAAAAACATTTATGAGCTATTGGACCCTGGGCTTCGACCTCGGGCAAGCACCCTGGAAACTGAGCGACCCGCGCTCCCGGCGCTACCTGGGCGTCGGCGCCTTTCAACTCTTGCGGCGGTCAGTCTACGAAGCCATCGGCACTCACCAGCGCCTGGCCATGGAACTCCTGGACGACTTCAAGCTGGGCAAGCTGGTAAAACAGCGGGGCTTCCAGTGCGGCGTGGCGCTGGGTGGGGAGTGGGTGCAGCTCCGTTGGCAAGACGGTTTGAGCGGTATCGTCAGCGGCCTCATGAAGAATTCTTTCGCCGCCTGTGGCTTCCGCCTGAGAAACGTCGCGCTGTACCTCTTGGGCGCCTTCGCCTTCGATGTGCTGCCGTTCCTGGCCTTGTTGTTTGCCGCCGGAACGCCGCGTGAAGTAGCCGCCTTGTGCGTCTTCATCGTTCTCGTCGTTCACGCCAACGGCTCGCACGCCGGGCGAGTTTCGCCGTTCTACGCCCTCACTCACCCCCTCGGGGCTGCGATCTTCTGCTACATCATGCTGCGGTCGGCAATCGTCACCCTCTGGCGCCGAGGCGTCGTTTGGAGGGATACCTTCTACCTCCTCGACGAGCTTCGCAAAGGCGTGGTGTAGCTCAGGTGTTTAGCAGGGTGGCCTGTCAAGTCAGGCTGGCGAATTGGCCGGTCTTTTCCCGGCAGTGTCCCTCGTGATAAGGCGCAGAAAAATGAAACCGATTACGGAATGAACAAGTAAGGGATGGTGGGGAGTAGCGAATGGAACCGACAAGATCAGCCCTCACCCATGAAGCCCATGAAGACGTCCTAGACGTCTTCCGTACCACCTGCTGTATCGTCGGCGGCGGGCCGGCCGGGGCCGTTCTGGCGCTGCTCCTGGCCCGGCAGGGCGTGAACGTGATGCTGCTCGAAGCGCACAAAGACTTTGACCGGGATTTCCGCGGCGACACCCTGCACCCTTCCGTGCTGGAGATTATGGACGAAATCGGCTTGGCCGAACGGCTGCACAAACTCCGTCACGTCAAAGTTTACGGTCCGACCATCCGGGCGGCCAACGGCCCGTTCCGCCCAGTGGACTTTCGGCGGCTCAGAACTCGCTTTCCCTACATCATGCTTGTCCCGCAGTCCAAATTTCTCGAGTTCGTCACCGCGGAGGCTAGCAAGTATCCGAGTTTCCGGCTGGCGATGCGCGCGAACGTGCAGCGGCTGATCGAGGAAGATGGAGTTGTCCGCGGCGTGCGCTATCAGGGGCCCGAAGGCTGGCACGAGGTGCGCGCGCTGCTCACGGTCGGCGCCGATGGGCGGTTCTCCTTCGTGCGCCATCTCGCCGGGTTCGAGCCCATCAAGACTTCGCCGCCGATGGACGTGCTGTGGTTTCGCCTTCCGCGGCTACCTGAAGACCCGATGGATTCCGGCGGAGCCTTCGGCGGGCTGGGGCGCGGGCGTATCTTCATCGTGCTCGACCGTTATGATTATTGGCAGGCGGGACTCGTCTTCCCCAAGGGGCACTACCAGGAACTGCGCGCGCAGGGACTGGAGGCGCTGCGAAAGAACATCATCGAGATCGAGCCGCGATTCGCCAAACACACGGAACATCTGACCGACTGGCATCAGCTCTCGCTGCTCTCAGTCGAGTCCAGCCGCTGCCCGCGCTGGTACAAGCGCGGCTTGCTTTTGATTGGCGACGCGGCGCACGTGATGTCGCCCGTGGGGGGCGTGGGGATCAACTACGCCATCCAGGATGCGGTGGTGGCAGCAAACGTGTTGACCGGGCCACTGAAAGTCGGCCGAGTGCAGCCGTCTGATCTGGCCGAGGTGCAACGCCAGCGGGAATGGCCGACGCGAACCATCCAAGCCATTCAATCCTTCCTGCAGAAGCGAGTGATCGCTAATGTCCTCCGCTCCCAAGAGACGATCAGAGTCCCGCGCTACATCCGGCTGCTGTTCCGCATTCCGCTGCTGCGCGATCTACCAGCGCGCCTGATCGCCTTCGGCGTGAGACGAGTCCACGTGCGGAGCGGTTGATTCAGAGTCGAGGCAGCGCAAGATAGGAGCAAGACGAGAGGCGCAGACACCTGCCCCAGACGGACGCGAGCTTCTAGTCGGTGTCGAAGCGCTGCTCTTTCCAGGGATCACCGTAGATGTGGTAGCCGTTCTGCTCCCAGAAGCCTGGCGCGTCGGCGGCCCGCAGCTCGATCCCTCGAACCCACTTCACGCTCTTCCAGGCGTACAGGTGGGGCACGACCAGGCGCAGCGGGTAGCCGTGCTCGGCGGGCAGCGGTTCACCGTCGTGTTTGAGAGCAAATAGCGTCGTCGGACGCATCAGGTCGCCGAGCGGAAGGTTTGCTGTGAACCCCTGCTCGGCGTGCACCATGACGTAGCGCGCCTCGGGCTTAGGAGTCACGAGCTTGATCACTTCGGTGAACGGCACGCCTTCCCAACGGTTGTCGAAGCGGCTCCAGCGCGTCACGCAGTGCATGTCGGCGAGTACTTCCCTTTGCGGGAGGCGGTTGAACCCCTCCCAGGAGAGGCGCACTGGCTTTTCCACCAACCCGGTAATGTGGAAATCCCACGCCTGCGGGTCAAATCGAGGTACCGAACCGTAGTGAAGCACCGGCCATTTGAGTGTCAGCGCCTGGCCTGGCGGTAGCCGACCTTCGCGCTGGCGTTGGCGCTCGAGTTCCTTGCGCTCGGTGTTTTCCCAAGACATTTGCTTCGCCCTGCTGGCTGGCCGCCGCGCTCAGACTCCATCAGTGTATAGGAGAAACGGCCTGGGCCGGCCGTGTGGGCGGCAGTCGTGGCGTAAATTTCGTATGATATGATGCGTTGCGAAACGATTTCGATTCACGCGGCAGGGAGCGCCTCTTGACTGCTCGCATCCTCGACGGCAACCACATCCGCGACAACATCTACGCCGAACTCGAAAACGAAATCGAGGAGTTGCGCGATGCGGGCGTCCTGCCGGGGCTCGCCGCCATCCTGGTAGGCGACAATCCCGCTTCAAGGATCTACGTTAAAAACAAAATCGCCGCTTGCGAAAAACTCGGGCTGGCAAGCTGGCGGCTCACCCCGCCTGACACGGTCTCGACCGAACAGATGCTCGAGCTGGTGGACGAGCTAAACCGCCGTGAGGATGTGGACGGCATCCTGGTGCAATTGCCTCTGCCACAGCAAGTGAACGCCAAGCGGGTGCTGGAGGCGGTGGACCCGGCAAAGGACGTGGACGGCTTTCACCCGTCGAGCCTTGGCCGGCTTGTGAGCGGACGGCCGAGCATGGTGCCGTGCACGCCGGCGGGCGTGATGGAAATTCTGCGCCGCAGCGAGATCCCCATCGAAGGCGCTGCCGCCGTCGTACTGGGCCGCAGCGACATCGTCGGCAAGCCGATGGCGCTGCTATTGATGCACGCCCACGCCACCGTCACCATTTGTCACTCGAAAACGCGTCACCTGCGCGATGTGACGCGTCGCGGCGAGATTGTCGTCGCGGCGATGGGCCGCCCCGCGATGGTCGCCCCGGACTGGATCCACCCCGGGGCGACCGTCGTCGACGTGGGCATCAACCGCATCACCGACGCGGCCGATGCCGAGCGCCTGTTTGCCAATTTCCCCGAGCGCCTCGAGCAATTTCGCATCAAGGGCTCGACGCTGGTGGGTGACGTCCACCCTGACGTTGCCGGAGTCGCGGGCGCGATCACGCCGGTGCCCGGCGGCGTCGGACCGCTTACCATCGCCATGCTGATGAGCAACACCGTCAAAGCCGCCCGCCTGCGCAGAGGGAAAGCTACCAGCCGCGCTGGCGGTGCATCGCGCCCTGTGGCGCCCACAGCGACCGAGAAAGTGGCCAAGCGCTGATGCTGCACGTCGGCCTCACCGGAGGGATTGCCTGCGGCAAGAGCGCCGTGGCCGCAATGATGCGCGAGCTCGGCTGCCGCGTGCTCGAGGCCGACGCGCTTGCGCGCCGCTTGATTGAGCCCGGCCAGCCCGCTTACGATGAGGTTCTCAAAGAGTTTGGCAGCCAAGTGCGCGCCGCCGACGGCCGCATTGACCGCGCCAAGCTCGCCGCGATCGTCTTCGCCAACCCCGCCAGGCTCGAACGCTTGAACCGCATCGTCCATCCCCGCGTTGTGGACGCCCTGGATCGCGAGCTGGCCGAGCTGGCGCGCACTGAGCCTGGCGCGGTGGTGGTCGTGGAGGCGGCGCTGCTGATCGAAGCCAGCTACCACGAGCGTCTCGACCGCCTGGTGGTCGCCTGGTGCGAGCCGGAGCAGCAGGTGGAGCGCCTGCTGGCCCGCGGAATGGCGCGGGAGGAGGCCCTCCGCCGAATCGGCGCGCAGATGCAACTCGATCAGAAACGCCGCATGGCCGACGACGAGATTGACTGCTCGGGCTCGCTGGAAGAAACTCGGCGGCAGGTGATAGGCATCGTCGCCAGACTCAAACAACTCGCCGCAGCAACAGCCACACAGGGGAAAGTCCGATGAGATACGCAAGGAGTGCCGGAAACGCCGCGCGCCTGGTTGCGCTAGGGCTGTTGATCACGCTGGGTGGTTATTGGGCGGGCGCGCGCTGGGGCCCGCGCCAGGCACCCAGCACGGAGGCGCTGCCTCTGGCCCTGCAGACCTCGAGCTCCGGCGGGCTCACCACAGAGGAAGCGACCAACGTGCGCATCTACCGCCAGGCAGCGCCGGCAGTGGCTAACATCGTCACCCGCGCAGTCGAATACGACTTTTTCTTTAATCCTGTTCCTGTCGCCGGTGCGGGTTCCGGCTTCCTCATCGACTCCCGCGGTTACATCCTGACGAATTTCCACGTCGTGCAGGACGCACAGACGATTGAAGTGACGCTGGGCGATCAAACGCGCTACCCGGCGAAGTTTATCGGCGCCGACCAGCGCAACGACGTCGCCCTGGTCAAAATCGAGCCCCGCGGCGGCAAGCTTGCCACCCTGCCGATGGGCGATTCGGCGGCGCTGCAGGTGGGCCAGCGCGTGCTCGCGATCGGCAACCCTTTCGGCTTCCAGAGCACGCTCACCACCGGAGTCGTCAGCGCGCTGGGTCGCACCGTGCAGACCAGCCAAACCACCTTCATCGACGAGGCCATTCAGACCGATGCCGCAATCAACCAGGGGAACTCGGGCGGGCCGCTGTTGAACTCGCACGGCGAAGTCATCGGCATCAACTCGGCAATCTTTACGCCCAGCGGCACCACCGCCGGCATCGGCTTCGCCATCCCCATCAACACCGCCAAGCTGATTGCACAGGACCTGATCAATACGGGCCGAGTCCACCGGGCACTTCTCGGCGTCGAAGTGCGCGCGCTGTGGCCCGGCTTGGCCGAGGCCCTCGATTTGCCTGTGGCCGAGGGCCTGCTCATCGAGCGAGTCACCTCCGGCGGCCCGGCCGAACGCGCCGGCCTGCGCGGCGGGAGCCGCATCGCTGCCGCTGGCATGCGCAAGATCCTAGTCGGCGGCGATGTCCTGGTGGCGGTTGACGGCCAGAAAATGGCGAGCCAGCTCGATCTGAACGTCTTCATGAACCGGAAGCGGCCCGGGGACACTGTGGGCGCGACGATTTACCGCGGCCGGCAGAAGATGGATATCCCCGTCACGCTGGGCGAACGTTAAGAAAAGCCAAAACCGAAACTCGAAATACAAACTCGGTTTTACAAGCCAAGTCTGGTTTTCGAGTTTCGGGGTTGCTCATCTGGCGCCTCAGCGGATTTCGCGGCGCTGCTCATCAGCGTATAGTATAGGCGAAGCGCGTCCAAATCTGCGATGGCCAGCACGACACAGTCCACAACCCAATCCCGGCAACCGCGATGGGTGGCGCGCGCCTGCACTTTTCTTCGGCGCCTCAGCCTCTGCAGCTTGCTCGCGGTGCTTTTCTTGGCGCCAGGGACGATGCGGTCGCAGGCCCCGCCGGCAACCGTCGGCCGCATCGAAGGCGAAGACATCGCCGTGAAGGGCGCGGTCAGCGTGGAGGTCGAAAACGGGCGCAGCACCACGGTGCTGGCGAGCGGCAGCGAGGTCACTGTCCGCTCGGGGCAGGCGCGGCTGGTGCTGGTCGATGGCGGAGAGATTGGCGTCTGCGCTCCGGCCCACTTCTCGCTGCTGAAGTCCGGGGGCGCCATCACGCTGGCGCTCGAGTACGGCCGGGTGCACCCGCGCCTGGAGCGCGGCGTGTCCCTGACGATTTACACGCCGCTGATTGTTGCTACACCGATTTCGATCGCGGATGGCCCGCGGGACGCCACGCTGGGTCTGGAGGCCACCGGCGCGATGTGCGTGCTGGCGGCAAGCGGCGCGGTACGCGTCGAGCAACAGCTCACCGGCCAGAGCCTGCTGGTGCCGCAGAGCGGCGAGGTCACCTTCGCCGGAGGTCAACTGGAGTCTCTCCGCGGCGCGGCGGGGAACTGCCACTGCGATGTGCTCGCCGCCAAGGCCGCTCTGCCTCCACCGCCGAGGCCGCCGGAGTTGAGCGTGCCCGTTTCTCCCGGCTTGGCGCGCCCGACTAAGCCGCCGGTGATCCCCGTCAAGACCCCCGTGCCCGAAAGCCGAGAGGAGCCCAACCCGCCCAAGATTGAGGAGCCGATTTACAAAGTCATTATGCCGCCGCTTACCTTCGACGCGGCAGCACCGGCGCCGCCGCCGGACCCCGGCCCGGACACGATCTTGCTGGTGCGCGAGGTGCGCGTGCGTCCGGCGGAGGTGTTCCACGGCCGGGTGGAGGGCGCTCCGGTGCCACCTGCTTCCTCACCCACAGTGCGCGCCGCTGTGCCGGAGGATGCGCCGAAAAGTACATTGGGCGCGTTCGCTAAGCTCAGACGTTTCTTCCGACGAGTTTTTTCACGGGAGCCGTGCGCCGGGGCGGGCTGCGGCGGGCAGGCCAAGTGAGCGGGGAGGTGGACCTCCGCGGCAAGTCAACGGCGCTTCGCAAGGTGCGCACGAGCGGCGGCAAGCTGCTGCCGCGCCGGCGCAAATTCAGGCTTTAAAGCAAGGGCCTGTTCGTATTCGACCGCCGCTTCTTCCCACCGCCCCTGCCGCCCGTACATCAGACCCAGGTTGAAATGCAGCGACCTAGCCGGCACTCGCGATCAGCCCGGGCCGGCGGGGAAGTTCACTGGCAAAGTTTTCGCCGGCACGCAAAACCAGCTCACCGTATTTGGGCCGCTCCCTTAGGCGCGGGCTGACTACATGCCCTCATAGTTGGGGCCGCCGCCGCCTTCCGGCACCACCCAGTTGATGATCTGGTAGGGGTCTGCAATGTCGCAGGTCTTGCAATGAACGCAGTTCGATGCGTTGATCTTCAGCCGCAACTCGCCCTTCTCACGTACCATCTCATAGACCGCCGCGGGACAGAAATACTGGCACGGGTTGCCGTACTCGGCGGTGCAACGATGGACGCAGATGTTGGTGTCCGCCACCACCAGGTGGCACGGCTGGTCCTCTTCGTGGCGCGTGCCGGAGTGATAGACGTCGGTCAGCCGGTCGAAGGTCAGTGCGCCGTCGCCTTTGAAGCGCTCCGGAGCCGCGGCGCCGTCGAGCTTGTGATAGGCCTCGTGGCCGGGCCGCACCCGCATCGGGTCAACCAGGCCTCGGCCGCCGGTGACAAACTGCGCGGCCGTATGGAACAGCCCCGCCCAGAGCCCGTGCTGGAACGATTGATGGAAGTTCCGCACCGCCCACAGCTCTTTGCGGATCCAGCTCTGTTCCACTTTTTGCGGGAATGCCGCGAGCGTTTTCGCAGAAGCGTCGCCGGCGCGCAGCGCCTCGAAGATCGTTTCTGCGGCCAGCATCCCGCTTTTGATGGCCATGTGGATGCCCTTCAGCCGCTGCGCGTTCAGAAAGCTGCCGGAATCGCCGATGATCAGCCCGCCGTCCACGTAGAGCCGCGGCATCGAGTACCAGCCGCCCTCGGGGATTGTCTTCGCGCCGAAGCGCACCAGTTTGCCGCCCTCGAGGATTCGTTTGACGAACGGATGCGTCTTGAACCTTTGAAACGCCTCGTGGGGATCGAACAACGGGTTGTGATACTCCAGGCCGACGACGAGCCCCAGTGAGACGCGGTTCTCCCGCAGGCCGTAAATCCAGCCGCCGCCGTACTGGCTGGAGTCGAGCGGCCAGCCGAGGGTGTGCGCAACGAAGCCCGCGGCGATCCGCCCAGCCGGCACTTCCCACAATTCCTTGATGCCGATGGCATAGAGCTGGGGGTTCAGCCCGTCGAGCTTTCGCTTCGTCACCAGGTCTTTGGTCAGCGAGCCGCGGGGCCCTTCGGCCAGCACGGTGACGCGGGCGCGCAGCTCGTACCCCGGTGTGTAGTTGTCTTTCGGCCGGCCGTTCTTGTCCACGCCCTTGTCTTCGGTGATGACCCCGGCGATGCCTTCACCTTCGTCGATCAACTGCGCGCCGCCAAACTGCGTGAACAGGTTCACGCCGGCCTGCTCCACCAGACTCCCGAGCCATTTCACCAGCCGATTGAGCGAGACGACGTAGTTGCCGTGGTTTCGCAGCGGCGGCGGTGTGAGGGGAAACTTCCAGGCGCTGCGCTCGGTGAAGAAAAAAGCAGCGTCGTCGGTGACCGGCGTGTCCACAACTCCGGGCGGCGCCGACTGCTCAAACTCCGGCAGCAACTCGCGCAGGCCCCGCGGGTCCATGATCGCCCCCGAGAGCTGGTGCGCGCCCACTTCGCGCCCTTTTTCGAGCACGTAGATGTTTTCCGCGGAAAGCGCTGGCCCGCGCCCCGTGCCCGATTCGTTGTGCTGTCGGATCAGCCGCGCCAGGTGCAGCGCGCAGGACAATCCTGCCGGGCCGGCGCCGACAATCAGCACATCCGCTTCGAGTTTTTCTCTTTCGATAACCATTGGCGCATTCTAGTGCCGTTCCAACTTAATGGGGCAAGTCATTTGGCGCTGCCTCCGCCCGAGGACTTTCTGTGCCGCCCGGTGCGAATAGGTCGAACCAGTTGGAACGGCGCTGGCTGATGCCCTGAGTCCCTACGTCAAGCCCCCCTCCCCCCACCTTTTTTGCAAGTGTTCATTCCAAAGAACTTTAAGTCCAACGGATTTGTAAGTGCGCATTCCAAAGGGTTTGCGGAGGCATTTTTCGTAAGTGCGTATTCAAAAGGACTTGCGTGCAAGGGCAGGTCAGACAGCCCTTGCTTGGAGTTCGCAGTGGAGAGTCCCGCGTCGAGACTCCAGAGTTCAGAGTGCATAAGCCACAGTTCCGGGTGAATCAGGTTTGCAAAGCTCTTGGCGGGTCCCGGAACCCCATCTCCGGTCTCTGGAGTCCGGTGGACTGCACCGGAGTCCGAAAACCGGACCGGGACGCACAGAAGGGGCTTTGCAGAATATTATACCGCGGGCGTCAAGGCCATGGCCATCTGAGCTTGAGACGAGAGGGCCGCCGACGCGTAAGTTTTGCGAAAGGTAAGGTTGAAATCGGAAATTCCGGATAAGATGTACGGCGCGGGGCCCGAGGGCATCGGGGCGGTCAGGGGCAGGACGCACGAAGAGCGGCGCGGCGTACAGTTACCTCACAGGTAGACCCATTTCCTTTGCCTGATCCAGCGCGGGCGTCCAACTGTCCGTGTTACGACCATGCCGTTGTCTGGGTACAGGGCCGACCAACTCTGGCAGCGGCCTGACGAGGGGAGAAACCTTTGTCGCTGGTGATTGAAGAAAAGTATGACCAGGTACGCCAGCTCATCAACATGGGCAAGGAGCGCGGCTACCTGCTCTACGACGAGGTGAACGACATCCTTCCGGCCGAGGTGCATTCGTCGGAGGAGATTGACGATTTGCTCTCCACCTTCGAGCACTACGGCATCGACATCTACGAAGACGCCTCCACCGCCAAGGCCGCTCTCGCGGCCGCGGAAGCCAGCGAGGGCGGCGATGCGGAACCCAAAGAAGAACTGCCCGCCGAGGAAATCGAACTCGACCTGACGCCGGGAGCGCTGGAGAAGACCAACGACCCGGTGCGCATGTACCTGCGCGAGATGGGCACGGTGATGCTGCTGACGCGCGAGGGCGAGGTGGCCATCGCCAAGCGCTTCGAGCGCGGGCAACTGCGGGTGCTCAAGACGATCTCACGGTCTCCCATCGTGCTCAAGGAAATGCTGGCGATCGGCGAGGAGCTCCGAAAAGACACCCGGTCGATCAAGAGAATCGTTCAGTTTGACGATGAAGAGCTGACCGAAGAAAAGATCGAGAACAAGACCCGGCGGACGCTCCGCATCATCGACAAGATCGAGAAGCTCTACCAAGCGGGGCTCAAGCAGGCGGTCAAGCTCGAGCACACACCGAAATCGAAGAAGCGCGCCTACTTGCGGGCGCGGCACCAGCTCGGCCGGACGCGCATCAAGATGTCGCTGCTGGTGCGCTCAATCGACTTCAACCCGCTCGAGAAGAAGCGCCTGATCGATAAAATGCGCCACACGGTCGAGCGGCTCCATTCGCTCGAGCGCGAGGCCGGCCAGCTCGAGCGCCGCGCCGACGCCGCCCGGGGCGAGGCCGCCAGCGAAGCGCGCAAGGAACTGCGCTCGCGCCGCTCGGAACTGAAAGAGATCGGAGTCTCGAGCGGGATCGGCTTCACTGAGTTCAAGCGCACACTGCGACAGATCCTGCGCGGCGAGGCCGAAGCCGAACAGGCCAAGAAGGAGCTGACGGAGGCCAACCTGCGCTTGGTCGTCTCGATCGCCAAGAAGTACACCTACCGCGGCCTGCAGTTCCTCGACCTGATCCAGGAAGGCAACATCGGCCTGATGAGGGGGGTGGACAAGTTCGAATGGCGTCGCGGCTACAAGTTCTCCACCTACGCCACCTGGTGGATCCGCCAGGCCATCACCCGCGCCGTTGCCGACCAGGCCCGCACCATTCGCGTCCCCGTGCACATGATCGAGATGATCAACAAGCTGATCCGCGCCAGCCGACAACTGGTGCAGGAGCTTGGCCGCCAGCCTACCTCCGAAGAGATCGCCAAGCGCATGGATATCCCCGTCGACAAGGTGCGCAAGATCCTGAAAATCGCGCAGCAGCCGATCTCCCTCCAAACGCCGATCGGGGAGGAGGAAGAATCGCATCTGGGCGATCTCATCGAGGACAAAGCCGTGGACTCACCCTCGGACGCGGTGATCAATTTGAACATGAAGGAGCAGACCGCGTCAGCATTGAAGACGCTGACCCCCCGCGAAGAAAAAATCATCAAGATGCGCTTCGGGCTGGAGGACGGCAGCGAGCACACGCTCGACGAAGTGGGCCAGGTGTTCGCCCTTACCCGTGAGCGTATCCGCCAGATCGAAGCTAAGGCGCTGCGCAAGCTCCGCCACCCGTCGCGTTCAAGCAAGCTCCGCGCCTTCCTGGAACGCCCCTTGCGAGGGTAACTCCAGACCCCCGCTCTGTCCGAAACTCGAAACCCGTTCGCAGCCAACGAACCGGCCCGCTACGGCCACGGTCACTTCGGCGGCAGCCGCCAGCTCTCTCTGCTCGAGCCCCAAGTCTCCCAGCCACTGTTTGATCACTAGGCAAACATCCAAAGGTGCCTCCGCTCGATTAACTTGGTAGATTAAACACGGAAAATAATCTCAGATTTCCCTTGACAAGGCCAGAGAATTCACCTATTTTGGTTAAGGACTGAGGGGGTCGTAAGGTAATCTAAACTAAAGTGGGTTATCTAGACTCGGCCCTTGGCCACGACAACCAAGGAGGTTGACATGAACACCATAACACGTTGGGACCAGTCCCGCGGTTTGACATCTTTACAGGACCAAGTCAATCGTTTGTTCGAGGACAGCTTTACTCGCGACCGCTCGGGTCATGCCGAGCTGGCAACCTGGGCGCCACCGGTGGACATATACGAAACCGAGAACGAATTGGTGGTAAAGGCCGACCTGCCGGATCTCCAAGACAAGGACATTGACGTACGCGTCGAAAACAATACGTTGACCATCCGCGGAGAGCGGAAGTTCGAGAAGGACGTCAACGAGGACAATTACCTCCGAGTTGAACGCGTCTATGGTTCCTTCATGCGGAGCTTCTCCCTACCGAACACGGTCAGCTCCGAGAACATTCGGGCCGAGTATCGCAATGGGGTCTTGACCCTGCATATGGCGAAGCGTGAGGAGTCTAAGCCGAAGCAGATAAAGATCAGCGTCTCAGGAAACGGCAAGTAATCCACATCTCATATCCGGGGGTCGGCGCTCCGGCCCCCGTACTGACTACCAAGGAGAGTGACATGCATCTCAAGCCCGGCCAACGTCTCCCGAAGAATTGCAAGCGGAGTTGGAGCCTCTGCCAGAAAACGAACGGCGTCGGTGTACCCTACTCAGTGTGTTGGTTTCAGCCTAGGCGCTTTATACGGCTCTAATTTCTGCCACATTGATGCCGGAATCCTTGCGATTCGAAAGCGAGCTCTGGTCGTTTTTCTATGTCGGAATCTTCAGAATGGATTGAACGGAGGTTCGAGAAATGACTGTACATGTAACTCCCCTACACGACCGCGTTCTGGTGAGGCGGTTGGAAGAGAAAGAAATCGCGAAGGGCGGCATCATCATCCCCGACACGGCCAAAGAGAAGCCCCAAGAGGGCGAAGTGATGGCCGTCGGAGCCGGCAAGATTGAAAAGGGCCAACGGATCCCGCTCGATGTGAAGGTGGGCGACCGGATTTTGTTCGGCAAATACACCGGCAACGACATCAAGCTCGACGACCAGGAGTACCTGATCCTCCGCGAGGAGGAAATCCTGGCGAAGCTCAGCGGGGCCGCCAAGGCGGCGTCCGGCAAGAAATAATTTCGCCGATCCGAAAGGTTTTTGAACCGGGCACAAGTTCGCATTCACCCAGGAGGGTGAAATCCAATGGCAAAACAAATTGTAACGGGTGAGAATTCGCGCCAGGCGATTCTGCGCGGCGTCAACATTCTGGCCGACGCCGTGAAGATCACGCTGGGGCCCAAGGGCCGCAATGCCGTGATCGAAAAGAAGTTCGGCGCGCCGGTGATCACCAAGGACGGTGTGACTGTGGCGAAGGAGATCGAGCTGCAGGACCCGCCCGAGAACATGGGGGCGCAGATGGTGCGCGAGGTCGCCTCAAAGACTTCGGACGTGGCCGGCGACGGCACCACCACCGCGACCGTGCTGGCCCAGGCCATCTTCCGCGAAGGCGTGAGGACGGTAGCGGCCGGTGCAAACCC
Source organism: Candidatus Acidiferrales bacterium (assembly GCA_049273775.1). Lineage (GTDB taxonomy): Bacteria > Acidobacteriota > Terriglobia > Acidiferrales > UBA7541 > JBASRK01. Next base: position 531 of record JBASRK010000042.1, on the reverse strand, counting down.
CATGGGGCTGAAGCGCGGCATCGAGAAGGCGGTTGAAGCCTCCGTGGAGGAGATCAAGAAGCTCTCCCGCGACGTCAAGGGCGACATGATCGCGCAGGTGGGCACCATCAGCGCCAACACCGACAAGCAGGTTGGCAGCATCATTGCCGAGGCGATGAAGAAGGTGGGCAAGGACGGCGTCATCACCGTCGAGGAATCCCGCACGATGGAGACGACGCTCGAGGTGGTGGAAGGGATGCAGTTCGACCGCGGATATCTCTCGCCCTACTTCGTCACCGACCCGGAACGGATGGAATGCGTGCTCGAGGACGTGCACATCCTGATCCAGGAGAAGAAAATCAGCTCGATGAAGGACCTGCTGCCCCTGCTCGAACAGATCGCCAAGATGGGCAAGCCGCTGCTGATCATCGCCGAGGACGTCGAGGGCGAAGCCCTGGCCACCCTGGTGGTGAACAAGCTCCGCGGCACGCTGCAGTGCGCCGCGGTGAAGGCCCCGGGGTTCGGAGACCGCCGCAAGGCCATGCTCGAGGA
>JBASRK010000037.1:0-2235 GCA_049273775.1 Candidatus Acidiferrales bacterium | reverse complement strand
CAAGTTGCGCTTCCAAAACGGCGCCGAGGTGCGAGAGTACGATCCGCGCAGTCATTTTGGGCCCGACCTGGCGAACTTGCTCGATCGATTCGCGCAGTTCGCCCTTATCGCCGCGCGAGAGGCAGTGAAGGATTCCTGCATTACCCTGACTCCCGGACTCCGGGAGAGAACAGCAGTGCTGTGTGGCTCTTGCTTGGGCGGTCAGATCAGCCAGGATGCCGGGTTTGTAGATCTTTATCTTCAGAGCCGAGACCGGGTCCACCCTCTGACGATACCTCGGACCATGGCTAATGCTGGCGCAAGCCATATCTCCATGGAACTCGGCACGACGGGCCCTGCCCTGACGATCTCTACCGCTTGTTCCTCATCCAATCATGCCATCGGTTTGGCGTTCCGAATGGTTCGCAGCGGGGAAGCCGATCTGGCGATTGCCGGAGGAAGCGAGGCGCCCTTCGGCTTCGGATTGCTGAAAGCCTGGGAGGCGATGCGCGTCATCGCTCCGGACACCTGCCGGCCTTTCTCACTGGACCGCCGTGGCATGATCCTGGGCGAGGGAGGCGCCATGCTGGTTCTGGAACCACTCGAGGCGGCGAAGGCCAGAGGGGCACGGATCTATGCTGAGATTGCGGGATGCGGAATGTCGTCGGACGCTCATCACATTACGCACCCTTCCGCGGAAGGCGCCAAACGAGCCATGCGCGCAGCTCTGGGGGACGCGGAAATCCATCCGGAGCAGGTCGGCTATCTTAATGCGCACGGCACCGGCACGCCGGGCAACGACCCCACCGAGACACAGGCGATTCGCGAACTCTTCGGAGCGCACGCCGAGCGTCTCGCGGTAAGCTCTACAAAGTCCATGCATGGGCACGCTCTAGGCGCTGCGGGTGCCTTGGAGGCGGTGGCAACGGTCATGGCGCTTCACTGTGGCATCCTTCCGCCCACTATGAACTTCACGAAGCCCGATCCCTTGTGCGATCTGGATGTAATTCCAAATCTTGCTCGCCCTGCCAGAGTTGAATGCGCACTATCCAACTCATTCGCCTTTGGCGGGCTGAATGCGGTACTCGCCTTCCGAGCGGTCGCGCGGGGGTAGAACCTGTTTGCAGTTTTGCTCAGGCGCGCAAGTTGAGCTGATAAGCGATGGCTGTTCGCTCGCACTCAGCCCTGGCCGCACTCAAAGGCACAAGCAGCCCCGTCGTGCACAGTGAACTCAGCAAGTTGAAGTGGGCGCGCCAAGCGAGGCCACACGCACCAATCCAACACGACAGATCATCCCTGAGCGGATTTGTGCTACCCGGTTCGTCATGGTCACCCCAAGAGTGGGCCCCCAGGCCCACGTGCCCTGCGGGGTGATTTCTTTTCCCATTCATTCCAACGAGTGAACAAAGTGTGCCACCGGAGCGCAGACGCCTGCGCTGAGCCTTTGCCAACTGCCTTGTTTGCAAGGGGTTAGAAATCCGGCGTCTGGCGCAGAATTTGCAAAGTAATTCACATCACTCCGGCGCTCGCCGTTCGGCGGCTTCGGGAGTCGGAGGCAAGTCCAATGCGGATGCTACGTTTCTGTTTGTGGGGTCTACTCATCCTGACCGGCCTGCTGCTGAGTTGCCCGTCGGCGAGGGCGCAGTCCCAAATTGCCGACACCTACCGCTGCTCCAATATCCAGGTCGGCAAGCGCACGATTCGTTGCAGCAGCCCCCCCCTGACCCTGTTTCCCGATGGGAGCTATCGGATTTGGGGCGAACGCGGCACCTACACGGTTCTCGGCAGGTACTTGGTGCTCTCCGAATCGAAGAAGCGCGGGCCGGGGCGTTTGCGGAGCGGCCACCAGATCGTTTTTGAGTATTACTACCAGCGGCGGAAGTACACGGTGACGTTTCGTCGCGCTATGACGCCTCCGTCGGCATCGGCATTCGCCTGAGCCCGCGACTGGCGGCTCCCAAATAGCCGAAGTCCCAGCGACCTTTCCCTCTTGATCACTTTTCCTTACGCCACAGGTCCCAGAACAGGCGCACCGTGGCCGGCGCATGGCCGGCGTCGTGATTGTTGGCAAAGCCGAATATCGCGCTGGGGCCGCTTCGAGGCGGTTTACTTCTATCTTACGAAAGGTGCCGGGGGAATTGACACCGGCGGAGAACAACGCGTACGGTGATAAAGGTTGCATATCTCCTTCGGAATCAGGGTGTACTCAGTCCGGTCACGCAATAGGGTGGGGGACTGAGGCAGGGGGAAGAGCGT
>JBASRK010000034.1:0-8500 GCA_049273775.1 Candidatus Acidiferrales bacterium | reverse complement strand
CGCCAATCAGGGCAATCTTCTTCGGCTGACGGACGATCTTGACCGCCAAAAAGGGGCTCCTTATTTTTTGGAGTGCCGGTTAAGCGTCCGGGCTGCTTCCCCGGGACGCGCTCAGTTTCTCTTGCCGCCCGGCGCGAGGGTGGCAAGCTCCGGCGGCAGCGTGAACCGCACGTCTTCGCGGATGAGATCCAGGTCGCGCTGATCGGTGAAGCCCAGACCCGCCAGCCGCTCGCTCACCTGCTCGACCAGCACCTCGGGCGCGGAAGCTCCGGCGGTCAAGCCGACGCGGAGGATCCCCTCGAGCCATTCCGGCCGGATGCCAGTGGCATCGTCAATCAGCCGTGCCGGTACCCCGGCACGGGCGGCCACTTCCACCAAGCGGTTCGAATTCGAGCTGTTCGGCGAACCCACCACTAGGATCAGCTCCACGTCCTGGGCCATCTGCTCGACTGCTTCCTGACGGTTCTGCGTGGCGTAGCAGATGTCGTCCGACGCTGGGCCGACGATCGCCGGGAAGCGCTGGCGCAGCCGCGTCACGATCGCCTGGGTGTCGTAGAGACTCAGCGTGGTCTGCGTCAGATAGGCGAGGCGGTTCGGGTCGTCCACCTTGAGCCGGTCCACCGCCTCGACGCTGTCCACCACCAGGGTGCGATCCGGCGCCTCGCCCGAGGTGCCGACAATCTCCTGATGGTCGCGGTGGCCGATCAGGATGATGGTCCGGTCCTCACGGGCAAACTTCAGCGCCTCGAGGTGCACCTTCGTGACGAGCGGGCAGGTGGCGTCAATCACCCTCAGGTTGCGTGCCTTGGCCTCGGCGCGCACCGATGGCGGCACGCCATGAGCGCTGAACACCAGTACCGCGCCCGACGGCACCTCGTCCACCGCTTCGACGAATATCGCTCCGCGCTGGCGCAATTGGTCCACCACGTAACGGTTGTGCACGATTTCGTGATGGACATAAACCGGCGGGCCGTAGGCTTCGAGCGCCAGCTCGACGATGTCCACAGCTCGCACCACTCCGGCACAAAACCCCCGCGGGCGAACCCGGAGCAGCATCTTTCCGTTGGATGTCTGGCTTTGCGCTTGCATCACGGCTCCCGTGCTGCCCACAAGAGACATTTAATCATACCGCATCGCCGCGGTTCCCGCCACGCGTCTTTTGCGCGCCCGCGATACCGGACTGCGGTGCCGATGCCAGCTCCCTCGGGGCGCAGTAATCCTTATTGGCCAAACACCGAGGGATGCTATTCTCCCTAACTTCGATCTTCACAATAATTTGTCGGAGGGTGAGGACTCGCTCAGGGGAGGAGCATGTTGCTCGAGGGACAAGTGGCGGTGGTCACCGGCAGCGGCCGTGGGATTGGGCGGGCGATGGCGCGGCGGTTTGCCGCCGAGGGGGCCACGGTGGTGGTGGCCTCGCGAACAGCGACCGAAGTCGAAGGCGTCGCGGCGGAGATAGCGAAGCACGGCGGGCGAGCGGCGTGGCTCGCCGCAGATGTTTCCCGCGAAGCTGACTGCGCCCGGATCGTGAGCACAGCGCGGGAAAGGTTTGGGGGCGTCCACATCCTGGTCAACAACGCCGGTTTCTACGGTCCGGTGAAGCCGATCGAGGAGATCACCCCGCAGGAGTGGGACGAAGTGTTGACGGTGCACCTGCGCGGGGCTTTCCTGCTGATGCGGCTGGTGCTGCCGGAGATGTATGCGCGGCGCTCCGGAGCAATCCTGAACATTTCCAGCATCTCGGCCAAGGCCGCGTTCACCTGGGGTTCGCCCTATGCGGCGGCCAAAGCCGGCATGCTGGGGCTGACGCGTGTGGCGGCGGCGGAAGCGGCACGAAAAGGAGTGCGCGTCAATGCGCTGTGCCCCGGCCCGGTCACCGAGACGCGCATGTCAAAGGATTTGGGTCGGGTGCTCGCCGAAAGGATGGGCGTCACCCCCGAGAAACAGTTGGCAGGGTTCCTCGAGGGGGTCCTGCAGGGCCGGGCGCAGACCGCGGACGAGGTGGCCGCCGCTGCGCTTTTCCTGGTTTCCAACCAGGCGAGCGCGATTACTGGGCAGGCTCTGAACGTGGACGGCGGAATGGTCTTTTACTAAGGTCTTCGAGCAACCCCAGGCCGCGGCGCGCCAGAACCCCCACGCTGCGCGTACGTGGTTCTACCCAGGCCAAGCTCCGGTGGCCGGCGCGCTCGAATAGAAAGAATACCAAGGCCACTCCCCCGAGGGCGCCAAACCCCAGGGTAAACAGAAACAAGGCAGCCAGAAGCTCGCGCACAAAATAGACTTGCAGCGCCACCAGCGCCGCCAGAAAGATCCACATCCACTTCCTTGCTTGGTCCTGATTTACCGGGGTCAAGGTCCTATCCTCCTCAGCACACTATTAGATGCAAATGGCCATCCAAATGGCGCCCGATTATTCTAGGGTCTAAGTGATTGCCCACCAATGGTACGAGCGGAGTAACTTGGATGGGACGCTCGGGCTAGGACTGGGTCGGGCGGAAAGCCTTCCTTAAATGGGAATACTTCGTCCTACCCCTACAATCTTTTATTTCTTCGCCGGGCCCTTGCCGCGGTGCGCCACCCTTCGGCAAGCAGCCTGCTCACCAGCCCGCTGCGGACAAGCTAGGCCAGCGTCTCGATGAAAAAGTTTCGGGAAAAATGCTGGTATTTTGCACGAGGCCAGCCGCGCATGGAGAAGCGCCGCACCATTGCCGGGAGCTGGTCCGAATAAAACACAAACCGCGGGGGGCGATGGGTCAGCCAGCGGATGTAATCAAACGTGCGGCGCAGCAAGCTCTGCGGGCGCCGTACCAAGCGGCGATGGAGCGACCCGCCGAGCGGCCGAAGATACACGAAGGCCAGGCATTCGGGTGGTTCCGGCGCAAGAAAAGCAAAATCGTCGGCAGCAACCAGGTAGCCCACGAAGAAACCCAGCGCAGTTCCGGACCCTCGCCGACCAGGCGCCGTGCGGGCGAAGCCAGGATGCAGGAACCAGTAGCCGCGGAGGCTGCCCCGGCGCTCGGCGACGGCCCGGTAGCCCCGCAAGTAGGGCCTGGCTAGCGAAGGAATCCAGGCGATGGGGATGGGCGAATCAGACGTCGTCGGAGACCGCCGCTTCAACGGCCCTCAAACGGATAGCGGTTGCCGGCCTCGATTGCCGCAGCGACGCGCCGCCGCGACGCGATGGTGTCCAGAGGCTCGCGCTTGGAAAAACGCCGGAGCACGGCGAGTTGCGTACGTAGCATATCGCCCTCAGCCACTGCTGCCAGCGCCGTTCGCGCTTCCTTTTCGACGCGGTCGGCGGCGTCGTAGAGGAAGGCCCGGGCGGCATCCGCCATGACAGCCGCCGCGGCTTCGCCGCGGAGCGCAGCGGCCTTCTGGGCCCGGCGCAGCGACGATTCCATCGCATAGACTTCCATCACGATGTTCGACAGCGCGCCGACAATTTCCTGCTGTTCGGCGAGCTGCTCGCGGTATTTCTGCACGGCGGCGCCGGCGGCCAGCAGAAACGTCTTTTTGGCGCCGGCGACGGCGCGCTCCTCCTCGGCCCAAGCGCCGGAAGAGGGCTCCTCGAATTGCGGTCCCGCCACGATCTCTTCCTGCAACTTGGCGCCGGCCGCGAGCAGCGGCAGCGCGCCGCTCATGGCGCGCTTCATCAGCATCTGGATGATGAGTAGCCGGTTGATCTCGTTGGTGCCCTCGAAGATGCGATTGATGCGGCTGTCGCGGTAGGCGCGGGCCACCGGGTAGTCCTCGTGGAAGCCGTAGCCGCCGTAGATCTGTACGGCCTCATCCACAACGAAGTCGAGCACCTCGCTGCCGTAGATCTTGCTGATCGAGCTTTCGATGGCGTACTCCTCAAGCACCTTCATCAACTGCTGCGTCTTGTCGGCGGCCGCGCCCGCCGCGCTCATCGCTGCATCGATCATCCCGGCCGAGCGGTAGATCATCGAATCCACGGCGTAGATGCGCACGGCCATCTCCGCCAGCTTCGCGCCCACCAGGCCGAACGCCCCGATGGGCTTGCCGAAGGCGGTGCGCTCCTTCGCATATTTTGCCGCCGCTTCGAGCACCTTCTTCGCCCCGCCCAGGCAGTAGGCGCCCAGGTTGAACCGGCCGACGTTAAGGATGTTGAACGCTACGATGTGCCCGCGGCCGATCTCGTGCAGCAGGTTTTCCTTCGGCACGCGGCAGTTCTCGAAAAAAATCGGCACGGTCGAGCTGCCCTTGATACCCATCTTCTTCTCTTCGGCGCCGACCGAAAAGCCGGGATACCCCCGCTCGACGATGAAGCAGGAAAACTTCTCGCCGTCCACCTTGGCAAAGACGATGTAGACGTCGGCGAACCCGCCGTTGGTGATCCACATCTTCTGGCCGTTGAGGACCCAGTGCTTGCCGTCAGGGGAAAGCACGGCGCGGGTGCGGGCGTTCTGGGCGTCGGAACCGGCCTGTGGCTCTGAAAGGCAGTAGCAGGCGAGCCACTCGCCGGTGGCCAGCCTGGGCAAGTACTGTTTCTTCTGCTCTTCGGTGCCGAAATAGACGATCGGCAACGTGCCGATGCCCGCGTGCGCTCCGTGGCTGACGGCAAACGAGGCGTAGGAGGAGAGCTTCTCCGCCAGCACGGTGCCGGAGATCTTGTCCAAGCCCGAGCCGCCGTAGACCTCGGGCACGCCGCCCCCGAGCAGGCCCAGTTCACCGGCCTTCTTCAGCAGCGAAGGCATCAACCCTTCCTTGTGCTGTTCGAGCTCGGCCGCCAGCGGCAGGACTTCCTTGGCGACAAACTCCTCGGCGGTCTGCCCGATCAGCTTCTGATCGTCGTTCAGGTCCGCGGGAGTGAAGATCTCCTCGGGGCGACACGCCTCGATCAGAAAGCTGCCGCCCTTGGCAGCGGTGCGTGGAACCGCTGTGGTGGCCATCGTTCCTCCTCGCCGGTCCGCGATTAATTCGTCTGGAGCGCGCCGGCGGTGGCTTTGATCTCTCCGATGTACTCCGCCGGCAAACCATGCTCACCGGCACCGTCCAGGATGACCTGCAGGTAGTGCGGGGCCGGGCGGAGGCCCTTTTCAACCTTGGTGGCAATGTAGGCCTGTGCGGCGATTTTCCTGCCCGCGCCGTCAGTCACGTTGACCTCGATGCGCCGGTAATGCTCGGGCACGCCTTCAAAGCGGTCGAGGTTCCGGAAAGCGGCCTCCGGGATCTTGTAGAGCACGCCGAAAACCGTCCTGCCGGGCGCGGGCCGGATATTGGCCGTGGCCGAGCCGCCGCGCGCCTTCTTGTTGAACAACATCTCATAGTTCTCCAGGCGCACCGGCTGCTCCTCAAAGATCTGCCCGGCACGCGAACGCATCTGCGCACGGTTCATGTTGCTGCCGTAAGCAAAATACCAGGCTGTTGAGGCTGCCATGACTGTTTCCGGAGCTCTATTGGATGCCACACAGCCGAAAAAATCAACCGCGGGAGTGTCCCCCCGAGGCAGGAGCCTCGGGGCTCAGAAACCGGAGCGCCTCAACTCTCGCTCCGGGGCACGTGCCTCATAACGTTTGGACGCTTTGCCGGCGCATAGCCGCTGCCCCCCACCTCCCTTTTTTGTAAGTGTTCATTCCCGCAAAGCTTCTGGCGGCAACCCAGTCCGGGACGCGCAAGACGCGCCCCGCAGGTCCGACCAGGACGCGCGAGACTTGCTTTTGCACTCTATTATACCGCAGGAGTCAATAGGGAAATCGCAGTCGTGGGTTGGAAGTTGAGAGTCAACAGTTGAAAGTCGGGAGTTGGCAGCGAAACTCGCGGGGAACTGCGTTCCGGAGCAATGGAGCGAGGGGCCCTTGGGGCGCATGCACCAAAGGGCAGCGCACTCTCTGACTCCATTTACTTCAAGACCTGTGATGCACGTCACGCGTCGGAGTGACACCAGTCACCGCTGCTGACGTTGAACCGGCATACTTTAGTCCGTGGGAGGTGGCCAATGAAAACGCTCGATGCTAGGACGCGAATTTCACTGAAGAACATCCTTTACGCGACCGACTATTCGCCTGCCGCCCGCGCGGCGCTGCCCTATGCTTTGGGGATCGCGCAACGTTACGACTCCACCGTATATGTCGTGCACGTGAGAACGCCGGAGATCTGTGCAATGGCTCCGCGCGAGGCTTGGCCCGCCCTTGCCGAAGCGGCCGAAAAGCAGGAGCAGGAGGGAATCGCTGTCTTGCAGGAACAGCTTGGCGGTGTTTCGCACCAAATCTGTATCGGCGAGGGCGATCCGTGGGGGGTGATTTCCCGCACCATTCGAGAGAACGAAATTGACCTCCTTGTGATCGGCACTCGCGGCCGGACCGGTCTCGAGAAAGTCCTGCTTGGTTCAGTCGCCGAACAGATATTCCGCCAAGCGACGTGTCCGGTTCTGACCGTTGGTCCGCACGCATCCCCCGATGCCAATCAGTTGCTGGAGATGCGTCAAATCCTCTACGCGACCGATTTCTCGCCGGAATCCCTCGCGGCCGTTCCTTATGCTGTCTCACTGGCCCAAGAGCATGAGGCGCAACTCTCTTTGCTTTACGTTCTTGACCGAGCCAACGCCGCCATCCTGCATCCGGAACTCAGCGCCGCTTCTCTCTTACATCGACTCCATGAGTTGATCCCGGTGGAGGCCGAATTCTGGTGCCATCCAAAGTGCTTCGTGAAGCACGGCTCGCCGGCGGATCAAATCTTGGAACTCGCGAAATTGCAGGGGGCTGATTTGATCGTTCTGGGTGTACGGCGCGCGGAGGGCCATTTGGGTGTTTCCACGCATCTGCCCTGGTCGACGGGCCACAAAGTCGTTTCGCAGGCTGGGTGCCCGGTCCTGACCGTGCGCGGATGACCGCGCCACGCACGGACTCGCACCGGCGGGCAGGGGTGAATGGGGGGATCAAAAATTTCCGCGGCCTTCAAAGGGCGGGGGCTTGAGGGCGCCGAACTCGATCGCCAGATCCAAGCACAACTTCACCGCGGAACGATGCGCCTGATGGGCTCAATTGCTTCGGCGGTCGTCACAACGAAGTTTAACCAGAGTGGTATTCTTGCTCCCCGCCAGCCCTGATCAATAAAGTGTCGGAAAGGAGCACCAAATGGCAGGCAGTCTTTCGCAAGTCATCCAGGACCACAAACCGGCCGCTTCCACGATGAGGGCCCTGGTTTTTCGGGGACCCAATCAAATCGGGATCGAGGAAGTTTCGATTCCGAAGCCCGGTCCGGGCGAAGCGGTCATTCGCGTCACCCTTACCACCATCTGCGGGACTGACCTTCACATCCTGAAAGGGGAGTATCCGGTCAAGACAGGCCTGATCATCGGACATGAGCCCGTGGGCGTCATCCACAAACTCGGTGTCGGTCTCAGCGGCTATAAAGTCGGCGAGCGGGTGCTCGTCGGAGCAATTACTCCATGCGGGCAGTGCAACTTCTGCCTGAATGGAAACTTGTCCCAATGTGGCGGCGCCATCGGGGGATGGAAATTCGGAAACACGATCAACGGCGCCCAGGCCGAGTATTTGCTGGTCCCCAATGCCCAGGCGAACTTGGCCAAAATTCCGGAGGACCTGCGCGACGAGCAGGTGGTGTTGCTGGCCGATATTGCCTCGACCGGTATCTCGGCTGCGGAGAGCGCCCACCTCCAGATCGGGGATACCGTCGCCGTGTTCGCTCAGGGCCCCATCGGCCTTTGCGCGACGGCCGGCGCAAAGCTGAAGGGCGCAAGCCTTATCATCGCGGCCGAGTCGGACCCCGTGCGCACCCAGATGTCAAAGCGCATGGGCGCTGATGTCGTACTCAATTTCAACGAAACCGACGTTGTCGATGAGACCAAGCGGCTCACGGGAGGTACGGGCGTGGACGTGGCGATCGAAGCCCTGGGGACTCAAGCTACGTTTGAGAATGCCCTTCGCGTTCTGCGGCCCGGGGGAACTCTTTCAAGCCTGGGTGTATATTCCGGCAAGCTCTCTGTCCCCGTGGAACCGTTCGCAGCCGGTCTCGGCGACCACAAGATCGTCACGACACTCTGTCCGGGCGGCAAGGAACGCATGCGCCGGTTGATGGAATTAGTCCGCCATGGACGGCTCGACCTGGTTCCACTTCTGACGCATACATTCTCATTGGACAAGATAACAGACGCTTACAAGCTTTTCGGAGGGCGGCGGGATGGCGTAATCAAGGTGGCCATCAAGCCTTAGCTGGAGTCGGAACGGAAAGCTGATTCGCGGGACCGGGATCTTGGTCCCCCCGCGCGTTGCTTCCCAGGAGTGGGTTGCACAGTTCTCGATACGCCACTTAAGCTCAGACGAATTGGCTTGTCGGGCCCTCACAAAGAGCCGCGGTCGGTCCTGAAGTGGCACGGACTCTAAGCTGCCGTCAGCTCCTCATGAGTTTCGGCGGCCGGGAGTTCTGGCCGGAGCAGTTTGAGCACTACCCCGTATTCTTCCTCGTACACGAGAGTAAAGACATGGGAGCAGCGTTCACAGAGCCAGAAATGCTTCAC
>JBASRK010000029.1:0-12631 GCA_049273775.1 Candidatus Acidiferrales bacterium | reverse complement strand
GCACCAGATAGTCGGCCGCTTCGGTGGCGAGGAGGTCGGGATTCGAGGCGGCCTCGCGCAGGCGCACCTCGTTGACGCGCGTGGCGGCCACCGCGCCGGTGGCAATAGTGACCATCGCGAGCGCCTGGTCGTGCGCCGCGAAGACCGGCTCCTTGTCTTCCTGCAGATCGCGCTGATAGCTGCTGGGCAGCCCCTTGAGCGTGATGAGCAGGGAAACCAGCGCCGCTGTGATCCGGCCGGACTTCCCGCGGATCAGCTCCCAGGCGTCGGGATTTTTCTTCTGCGGCATCAGGCTGCTGCCGGTGGAGTATTCGTCCGACAAGACGATGAAGCCGAACTCGGGCGAGGCGAATAACACGAAATCCGTCGCCAGGCGCGAGAGCGAAGTCGCCAGCACGGCCAGCGCGTAGAGGTAATCGAGCGCAAAATCGCGCTGGCTGACGGCGTTCAGGCTGTTAGGCGTGATGCGCGAAAAGCCGAGCTCGCGTCCGAGCGCCTCGCGGTCGATCGGAAAGGCGCAGCCGGCCAGCGCGCCCGAGCCCATCGGGCAGGCGTCGGCGCTCGCCGACGCCGCGCTCAGCCGGTCGAGATGGCAGAGCAGTGCCTCAACGTGCGCGAGCAGGAAGTGCGAGAAAAGAATGGGCTGCGCATGTTGCAGGTGTGTATTGCCGGGCATGGGCACACCCAGGTGGCGCTCCGCCTGGTCCACCAGCGCCGTGGCCAGTTCAGCCACCACCCGGCGCATCGTCCGTGAGGCCTCCATCACGAACAGACGAAACTCGGTGGCGGCCATTTCATTGCGGCTGCGGCCGGTGTGCAGCTTCGCGCCGAGCGGGCCCAGCCGCTCGACCAGCGCCAGCTCGATGAAGTGATGGACGTCCTCGGCGGCCGAGCGGTCGAGCCAATCGGGCTCCGCGGAGGCGCGCTCGGCGATCGCCTCGAGCGCGTCGCTGATCTGGCCGGCTTCCCCAGCATCCAGGATCCCGGCGCCTTCGAGCGCTCGCGCCCAGGCGCGGTCCACGGCCAGCTCGTAAGGCAGCAGCCGGCGATCGAACGGAAATGACCGCTGAAACTCATAGAAGGTCTCGTCCGGTGGGCGCTCAAACCGCCCGCCCCACATTTTGTCTTTTGGAGCGCCGCTCACCGCGTGGTGTCTCCTTGCGGGACGGTGACGGGCAGGGCGAACAGGTTGATGAAGCCCTCGGCGTCCTTCGGGTTGTAGCGCGTCATGGTGAAACTGGCCAGGTCGGTGCGGTAAAGCGACTGCGGCGAGCAGCGCTTGGTGACGCTGACGTTGCCTTTGTAGAGCTTCAGCCCGATTGCGCCGGTGACGCGCCGCTGCGTGGCCGAGAAAAACGCGTCCAGCGCCTCGCGCAGCGGGGTGAACCATAGCCCGTAATAGACCAATTCGGCATAGCGCAGCGCGAGCTGTTGCTGGAAGTGTGAAGTTTCGCGGTCCAGGCAGAGCGATTCGAGCTCCCGGTGCGCGGTCACCAGCAGCGTGCCGCCGGGCGTTTCATAGGCGCCGCGGGATTTGATCCCCACCAGGCGATTTTCAACCAGATCGATTCGCCCGACGCCGTGCGCCGCGGCGATGGCGTTTAATTTTTCGAGCAGCGCAACTGCGGCCAGCCGCTCGCCATTCACCGCAATCGGCGTGCCGGCTTCAAAACCGATTTCGACTTCGACCCCGGCGTCGGACGCGCGCTCGGGCGGCACGATCCACTGCCACATGGCCTCTTCGGGCGCGTTCGCAGGGTCTTCCAGGCGCCCGCCCTCGTGGCTCAAGTGCCAGATATTGCGGTCACGGCTATAGATGTTGGCGATGGTCTGCTCGATGGGGATCTTGTGGGCGCGCGCGTAGGTGATGGCGTCTTCGCGAGAGGCAATCTTCCACTCGCGCCAAGGCGCGATGATCTTCAACCCGGGCGCCAGGGCCTTGTAGGTCAGCTCGAAGCGCACCTGGTCGTTGCCTTTGCCGGTGCAGCCGTGCGCTACGGCGTCGGCGCCGAGCTTGAGCGCCAGCTCCGCCTGGCGCTTGGCCAGCACGGGACGCGCAAACGAGGTGCCCAGTAGATATTTGTGCTCATAAACGGCGCCGGCGCGCAGCGTCGGCCAGATGTAGCCGGTGATGAACTCCTCGCGGAGGTCTTCGACGCTGGCGGCCGAGGCCCCGGTGGCCAGCGCCTTGCGCCGTACCGCTTCGAGGTCTTCCTGCTGGCCCACGTCCCCGATCATGGCGATCACTTCGCAGCCGTAGGTCTCCTTCAGCCACGGGATGATGATCGAAGTGTCGAGCCCGCCGGAATAGGCAAGCACAACTTTCTGTGGCACCGGCGCTCCTCAGCTCATCAGCATCAGCAGGATGGCCTTCTGGACGTGCAGGCGGTTCCCGGCCTGGTCGTAGACAATCGAGCGCGGCGAATCCATCACCGCGTCGGTGACCTCTGCGCCGCGGTGCGCCGGCAGGCAGTGCAGGAAGACGCCGTCGGGAGCGGCAAGATTCATCAGCATCTCGTTCACCTGGTAAGGCGCGAAGATCGCGGCGCGCTCGGCGGCTTCGTCTTCCTGGCCCATGCTGGCCCAGACGTCGGTATAGACGGCTTGCGCGCCCGCCACAGCTTCTTCAGCCAAGCGCAGCAGTTCGATTTTGCCGTGGGTCTCCCGCGCGATGCGCCGGGCCTCGGCGACGATTTCGGCGTCCGGCTCGTAGCCGGCGGGCGTGGCCACGCGCACCTGCGCGCCGACGCGCGCCCCGGTCACCAACAGCGAATGGCAGACGTTGTTGCCGTCGCCGACGTAGGCGAGTTTGAGCCCGCGCAGGCCGCCGAAGCGCTCCTCGAGCGTGAAGAAATCGGACAGCGCCTGGCAAGGATGGAACCGGTCTGAAAGCGCGTTGATGACGGGGATGGCGGCGTGCTCGGCCAGCTCCCCGACCGCGCGCTGCTCGAACGTGCGCGCGACGATGCCTTGCACCCAGCGCTCCAGGTTGCGCGCCACGTCTTTGATGGACTCGCGCTGGCCCAGCCGCGTGCCGGTATGGTCCAGGAAGACGGCGGCGCCGCCCATGCTCTGGATGCCGACCTCGAACGTGACCCGAGTGCGCAGCGAGGGCTTCTCGAAAATCAGCGCAAGAAACCGCCCGCCGAGCGCGCTGCGGTAACGATCGGGTCGCGCCTTGATGCCTGCGGCCAGGTGATAGAGCTCGCGGACCAGCGCCGCGGTCCATTCGGTGCCGGTAAGAAGGTCGCGGGTGAGCAGCAGGGTGGTGGCCGCGGCGTTCATGTTCACCTCGTTGCAGCCAGCGCAAACGGCCGGGCCGGCGCTTCGTGCTTCTCAGGCGCTTGCGAGGCAGTCGTGGCCTTGGCCCGCCGGGTCTTGGCGAAAACGGCTTCCAGCCTCGCGAGGAACTCGCGCACCTGCTGCGGGCGAATAATGAACGGCGGAAGCAGGCGCAGCGTGTAGTCGTGCGTGCAGTTGATCAGCAGGCCCTGCCGGAGCGCCGCGGCGACGTACGGCCCGCCTTCGACGCCCAGTTCCAGGCCCAGGATGAGGCCCTCGCCGCGGAGTTCACGGACGAAATCGAATCTTGCTCCGAGCCTTGTCAAACCAGCGCGAAGCTCCCGCCCACGCTCGGAGATATTCGCCAGCAGGTTTTCTTCTTCAACCGTGGTGAGGAATTCCAGCGCCACGGCGCACACCAGCGGCCCGCCGCCGAATGTGCTGCCGTGCAAGCCCGGCGAAAACGCTGCCGCGAACGGCTCGCGCGCCAGGATGGCGCCGAGCGGCAGCCCGCCGGCCAGCGGCTTGGCCACCACGACGATGTCGGGCAGCGCCGCAAATCGCTGGTAAGCGAAATAACGTCCGGTGCGGCCCAAACCGCACTGGATTTCGTCGGCAATGAACGCGGCGTCGTGGCGCGTCGCCAGCTCCCGCGCCCGCCGCCAGAAGGGTTCGCTCAACGGGAAGATGCCGCCTTCGCCCTGGATGGTTTCGACCACGATGGCGCAGACGGTGGAATCAAACTTCGCTTCGAGGTCCGCCAAGTCGTTGAAGCGGACGAATTCCACGCCGGGCACCAGCGGCGCAAACGGCTCGCGGTACTTCGCCGGAGCCGTAATCGCCAGTGCGCCGAACGTCCGCCCGTGAAAGGAGTTTTCCAGCGCCAGAATGCGCGTCTTGGCGCCCCCGGCTTTCTGCCGCACATGGAGCCGCGCCAGCTTCAACGCGCCCTCGATTGCCTCGGTGCCGCTGTTAGTGAAGAAAACGCGGTCCATCCCCGACCATTGCACCAGCTTGCGCGCCAGCGGCCCCTGGTAGGGATTGTGAAAGAGGTTCGAGACGTGGATCGCCCGCGACGCCTCGCGCCGGATCACTCGCACCAGCCGCGGATGGGCGTGGCCCAGCGCATTCACGGCGATGCCGGCAAGAAAATCGAGGTACCGTCGGCCGCGCTGGTCGTAAAGATAGCATCCCTTGCCGTGAGTGAAGACCACCGGCGGGCGCTTGTAGGTGTTCATCAGGTAGCGAGCTGCGTCGCGCATCGCGCCGGGCTTTCCCGATGCCTTGGGAGCGCCGGAGCGGGCCGCCCGGCTCGTCTTTTTGTGCTTTTTCATTTTTTCAGCGGTGGGCCACCGCCGCCGCGGCGGGAAACATCGGCGTGACACGGGTGCCAGGGCCTTTGCCGCCGTTCGCGGCGGAGAGCAGGCTGCCCGGCAGAGCCCCGCCGACAATACGCACCTGGCGCACGCCGGCCGCCAGTGCCCGTTTGCAGGCCTCGAGCTTCAGCACCATGCCTCCGGACACCTTGTTCTGGCGGATGAGCTCCTCGACCTCGTCGCAGGAGACCGCCTTGAGCACTTTTGAGCCGTCGAGCACCCCGGCAACGTCGGTGAGATAGATCAGCCGGTCGGCGTGAACGTATTCCGCGCAGGCGGCGGCCATGTGGTCGGCATTGATATTGTAGAGCTCGCCGTCGGCGCCCAGGCCCAGGCAGGCGGCCACCGGCACGATCCCTGAGCGCCATAGCGATTCGAGGAACTCCAGGTTGACTCCGGTCAGGTAGCCGACAAATCCCAACCCGCCGACCACCTCGTCGTGCACCATCGGCTCAGCCAGGAAGCAGGCAGCATCGCCGGCGCAGATGCCCAGCGCCGGCTGACCGGCTTCGGAAACGGCTGAGGCCAGGCGTTTGTTGAGCAGTCCGCCCAGGACCATCACGGCAACGTCGCGGGTCTCGCGGTTGGTGACGCGCAGCCCGGCGACAAACCGGCTCTGGATACCCATGCGCGCCAGCGTCGCGGTGAAAATCTTGCCGCCGCCGTGCACCACCAGGATCTCGTGCCCCTCGTGCGCAAGCTGCGCCACCTGCCGCGCAAGCTGCTGCACGGCTTGCGGGTCTTCCAGCAGCGCCCCGGCGACTTTGACAACAATTCTCATAGCAGTGCGGCAGCCTCCTCGATGCCCAGCATTCCGTTCAGGTTTTGTACGGCCTGCCCGGCGGCGCCTTTGCCCAGGTTGTCCAAGCAGGAGACCGCCACGAGCCGCTCGCCCGTGCTATCGAGCGCAAAGCCGATGTCGCAAAAGTTGGTGTGCACGACGTGCTGCAACTCCGGCAAGCTCCCCGCCAGCCACAGGCGCACCATCGGATGACCGGCATAGAACTGCCGAAAGAGCGCTTCGATTTCGTCGGCGCCGCGCCGGCGGTCGAGCCAGACGTAGAGCGTCGAGAGAATGCCGCGGGCCACCGGCAGGAGGTGTGTCGAGAAGATCAGCTCCTCGGGCGCCACGCCCAGGTGGTCGGTGATCTCGGGCGTGTGCCGGTGAGTGAACAGGCTGTAAGCGCGAAAGTTTTCGTCCACTTCGACGAAGTGCAGCTCGCGCTTGGGCTCCTTGCCGGCACCGCTGGCGCCTGACTTGCAATCGCAGACGATGCCGCGCTCGCGGGCCAGCCACCCCGCGTCCACCAGCGGCCGCAGGCCGAGGATGACCGAAGTCGCATAGCAGCCGGGATTGGCCACCAAGCGGGCCGAAGGCAGCGCCCCGGCGTAAAGCTCCGGCAGGCCGTACACTGCCTGTTCGAGCACCGCCCGCGCCGCAGCGGGCAGCTTGTACCAGGCCGCAAACGTTTCCGGCTCGCGGAATCGAAACGCCCCGCTCAGGTCTACCACGCGCAGCCCGGCATCGAGCAGCGCCGGTACAAGTTCAAGCGAGGCCTCGTGCGGCGTGGCCAGAAACGCCACGCTCGCGCCGCTCGCCGCCACGGCTTCGACAGAAAATGGTCGGCAGGGTGCCTCGCCCCAGCCGCGCAGTTGCGGGAAGATCTCCGTCAGGCAGCGCGCCTGCGCCGAGCCTTCGCGCAAATAAAACGTCGGCTTTTCGATCTGCGGGTGCCGCAGCAGCAGTCGGGCCAACTCGAAACCCACGTAGCCCGTCGCCCCGACGACGGCGATCCGCGGTTTTTGTGCCACCAGGTCGGGATGGCGCGCATCCCTCATCGGAGCAACTCCTCCATCCTCTTCTGGACCGCAACGCGGGCCGGGCGGGAGGGCGTAACGATCAATACCGTGTCGTCGCCCGCAATTGTGCCGGCGACTTCTTTCATGCGTTCAGCATCCACTGCGGCTGCGAGCGGCTGGGCGCCGCCGGGCGGGGTCTTGAGCACGAGCAGGTTGGAGGCCGGGCGGAGGTCGAGTAGGAATTCGCGCAGAGCGCGGCCGAGCGGCGGCAGCGAGGCCGCCTCCTCGGTCACCGCCGTCAGCGGCTTGTAGCCCGCGGCTGTCTTCACTACCTTCAGGTCGTGGAAGTCCCGCGAAAGTGTGGCCTGGGTGACGCGCACCTTGATGTGAGCCAGCCGCCGCCGCAGCTCATCCTGACTGGAG
The DNA here is from genome assembly GCA_049273775.1 of Candidatus Acidiferrales bacterium. Classification (GTDB taxonomy): domain Bacteria; phylum Acidobacteriota; class Terriglobia; order Acidiferrales; family UBA7541; genus JBASRK01. The sequence goes on along the minus strand of JBASRK010000029.1, from coordinate 5,750 downwards.
ATAGCTTCGCTCGAGATCAATTTCAGTATCTGCCCCTGTCGAAATCGTTTCAGTATGCCCACAGGTAAATCCCGTCGGCTCCGGCCACGTACTATTATACATCAGAATGCATATTTATACGAATGGTTGCCGGGCGTGTCAACAGGAAAATGCAAATTTTCAACAGGCGCGGCCCGGCTGGCCAACTTGGTGAAACCGCTATTCTTGTTGGTTCGTCTTCCATGCCGGCGCGGCCCGCCGGCAGCGAAATCCCGACCCACAACAGGCGCATCTAATGAGCAGAGGATGAAATGGACGATCTGTTCGAAGACGTTCAGCCCATCACTCCGGCGCAGACGCGGCGGTTGCACGCTGCCTGGCGCGACTGGACGGGCAAACTGCGGCTGCGGCCCCCGGCCGACGGCCGCCTGCGGCATTACTACGTGCAACTGTTTTCTGGCGGCTCCGGGGAGGCCTGGGAACTGACCGCGGCGCAGGCCAGCCGCGTGATTACGTGGTTCGAGCGGCTCTCGGGCCGCGCCTCCACGGAGGAGGATTACGCCGCCGGCACAGCCGGGCGCCGCGGGTTCCCCGAGCGCCGCTGGGTGCGCCCGAACCCTGCGGCCTGGCGTGCCCTGTGGGCTACGGCCGAAGCACTAGGGATGGACCGCGAGGGGCTCGAACGATTTATGGCCAGGCAATTTGCCGGGGTCGGCCTGCACGATTTCCGCGACATCCGCACCATGGCCGACCTGAACCGCGTCCTGTGGGCCTTGAAGGCGATGCTCCGCCGCCGGCAAGCGCCGAAGCCCGCCAGCGGCCCGCACAAGCGCGCCGCTTAGTCCCCCTGCCTTTCTCTTCCAGCCACCTGTAGGGGCCAGCTTAATGCTGGTCCGCGGGTTGGCCGTAGGCCCGCCATTACACGAACAAGAGTCGCCCAAAGGCCGGCGCTGCCGCCGCAGCGGCCGGAAGTTGAGCCGCGGTGAACCGGGATGCTATTCTGCTCGTATGGCCGACACCTCGGCGAAGCCTTCGCTGGCGGACTCCACGCTCGGGCAGCACCAGGCGCTGCTCGAAGTGGCCGAAGCGATCGCGCAGCACCGCGATCTGGGCGAGCTGTTCCATGACCTGGCGCAGCGCCTGCATGGCCTGGTGCAGTTCGACTACCTCAATTTGGTTCTGCACGACGCCTCTCACCAAGTCATGCGGCTGCACATCCTGGAAACCTTACAGCCCACGCGCATCCAGCCGGGCCTCGAATTCCCCATCAGCGAAACGCCCGCGGGCTGGGTGTGGGAGACGCAGCAGCCGTTCCTCGTCGCCGACATCGAGCAAGAGGCCCGCTATCCCGCGGTGACCGAACTGCTCAAGCAGGAGCAGGTGAAGGCGTTCTGCCTGCTGCCGCTCACCACCGCGCAGCGGCGGCTGGGCGCGCTGGGTTTCGGACGCAAGGTGGCGCACCGCTACGCCGGGGCAGAAGTGGAGTTCATGCAGCAGGTGGCCAAGCAGGTGGCCGTGGCGGTGGACAATGCACTCAATTACCAGAGTGCGCAGACCTACCAGCAGCAACTGGCGCGGGAGCGCGACCGCTTGCGCGTGCTGCTCGAGGTGAACAACGCGCTGGTTTCGAACCTCGACCTCCGCGAGCTGTTCAAGGCCATTGCCGCATGTCTACGCCGCGTGATGCACCACGAATACACCAGCCTAGCTCTCTACGATCCGGAAACAAAGCGCCTGCGCCTCACGGCGCTCGATTTCCCTCAAGGCCGAGGGGTCATTCGCGAGGAGATGAGCGTCGCGGTGGAGACCTCGCCCTCCGGCTGCGCTTTCTCCAACCGCAAGCCACTGCTCGCAAACCGCGCCGAACTCGAGCGCTACGACTCCGAAATCGCTCGCCTGCTGCTTGCTGAGGGCGTCAAGTCGGTTTGCTGCGTGCCGCTCATCACCGGCAACCGCGTGCTCGGCGCGCTCAATGTCGCCAGCCTCCGCGACGCTGCCTTCACTCAGGAGGACGCCGACCTTCTCAGCCAGGTCTCCGCACAGGTGGCCATCGCCGTGGAGAACGCCCTGGCATTTCGCGAGATCGCTGCGCTGAAAAACAAGCTGGCCGAAGAAAAGCTTTACCTCGAGGATGAAATCCGCACCGAGCTCAACTTCGAAGAGATCGTAGGCGAGAGCCCATCGCTGAAGGGCATATTGAAGCAGGCCGAGACCGTTGCGCCCACCGACTCCACCGTGCTGATCCTGGGCGAAACCGGCACCGGCAAGGAGCTGATCGCCCGCGCCATCCACAACCTGAGCGCGTGCCGCGAACACACCTTTGTGAAGATAAACTGCGCCGCCATCCCTACCGGTCTGCTCGAGTCGGAGTTGTTCGGCCATGAGCGCGGCGCGTTCACCGGCGCCATTGCGCAGAAGCTCGGCCGGTTCGAGCTGGCCCACGGAGGCACGCTCTTCCTGGACGAGGTGGGCGACATCCCGCTCGAGCTTCAACCCAAGCTCCTGCGGGTATTGCAGGAGCAGGAATTTGAACGGCTGGGGAGCACGCGCACCATCCGTGTGGATGTGCGCGTGGTGGCCGCGACCAACCGGGACCTGACCCGCATGGTCGCCGACCGCGAATTCCGCAGCGACCTCTTCTACCGCCTGAACGTCTTCCCGCTGGTCGTGCCGCCCCTGCGCGAGCGCCGCGGGGACATCCCCACCCTGGTCCGCTACTTCGCCCAGAAATACGCCCGGCGGATGAACAAGCGCATCGAAATCATCCCGGCCGAAACGCTCGACCGGCTCACGCGCTACCATTGGCCCGGAAACATCCGCGAGCTTGAAAATCTGATCGAGCGCGCCGTCATCATCTCGCCCGGAACCGCCCTGCGGGTGCCGCGCGCCGAGCTCAAGTCGCAGGCCGATGAATCCGGCGGCGGCCTCGCGACGCTCGAAGCCGCCGAGCGCCAACACATCGTGCGCGCCCTCAAAGAAACAAACGGGGTTCTCGGCGGGCCGCGGGGCGCCGCCGCCCGCCTCGGGATGAAGCGCACTACCCTGCAATCCCGGATGCAAAAGTTGGGCATCGCCCGTCAGCCACGATAGCCGGACCCGAGTCGTTCGCACGACCCATCCTGTCTCAATTAACAGATCGTTGGGGTCAGACCAGATTGCCGTTATTTCGGCAAATGCCGACATGTCGGCACAAGTTGTTCGGCAGTCAGTGCTTTCCGCCGGAAGAAGTGATCTCAGAAACTACACTAAACTGTGTATATAGATACAGATAGCTCCAATTGCCACTTTTCCGGCAAGATGGAGTACGGACTGCCCTTTAAGTGCCGTGAAGGGCAACACCGCATGCTGAGAATCAATGTCAAGACGCAGGACCAGGCAACCATTCTAGAGCTGGAAGGCAAGCTTGCCGGACCATGGGTGGCCGAGCTCGAACAATGCTGGCGCTCAACAATAGCCTCGTCAGCGGGCGCTGCGATCGTAGTGCATCTTCGGGCGGTCAGCTTCATTGACGCTGCTGGCAAAGAGCTGCTCGCCGCGATGCACCGTCAGGGCGCAGAGTTGGTGGCCACTGGCTGCATGACGCGAGCGATCGTGGCCGAGATTAAGGCCGGTGCTGGAGGTTCCGCGGAAGCTCCCCGCCGCGGATGGTTCGGCAAGAGAACGTTGTTCCTTTTCCTCTTAATGGCTGCACTCGCTATCGGGCCGGGCGCACGCGCTCAGGAAAACCCCCAAGAAAAGCCAATGCTGCGGCTGACCCTCCGCGAGGCCGTCAGTCTGGCTCTCAAGCAGAACCCGCAGGTGCAGATCGCGATTTTGAACGTTGCAGAGAGCGCCCAGGACAAGAACATTGCGTTTTCGGCGCTGCTACCGCAGGCGCAGCTCGAAGTTACCGATGCGGTGCGCCGCGGCAACATCGAAACCAGCTTCGGCCGGCGGCTTCCCGGCGTGCCGCAACACAATGGGCCGTTCCAGATTTTTAATGCCGGGCCGCAATTCTCCATGCCGATCCTCGATCTGACGCTTTGGCGCCGCTGGCAGGCAGCGCGGCAGGGCGTCCAGGCAAACGAAGCGCAGCAGCAGTCGGTGCGCGAGCAGGTCGTGCTGCTCGTGGTATCGCAATATCTGGGCTGCCTGCGTGCTGGCGCGGACGTGCGCGCCGCCCAATCTCGTGCCGAGCTGGCGCAAGCGCTCTACGACCAGGCCCGCGACCTGCAAAAGCACGGCGTGAGCACGGGCCTTGACACGCTGCGCTCCAACGTGGAATTGCAAAACGAAAAACAGCGGCTGATCCTCGCCGAAACTTCGCAGAAGACGGCGCTATACGGCCTGGCGCGGCTGTTGAACCTGGACCCGCGGCAGCCTATCGAATTGGGCGATGCGATGAGCTTCTTCGAGACGCCGGAGGTTCATCCCGAACAGAATCTGGATCGCGCCTGGGACGCCCGGCCGGAGATGCGCGCGCTCGCCGCTCGGCAACGAGCCGCCTACGAGCAGAAGCGCGCCGCGAGCGAGTCGCGGCTGCCGGCGATTCGGTTTGTTGGCAGCTGGGCCTACGAAGGCATTTCGGCGTCCTCGGGGATCCCGGTCTATCAATATCAGGTGGGTGTGGACATGCCGCTGTTTACCGGCGGGCGCATCCGCGCCGAGGTCGCCCGCGCCGAGGTGCAGCTGAAGAAGCTCGGCCAGGAGCGCGAGGATCTGCGCAGCCAGATCGCGCTCGAGGTGAAGACGGCGAACGCGAATCTGGATTCGGCGCGGCATCAAGTGGACGTGGCCAACCTCGGCGTGCAACTTGCCCGCGAAGAGGTCAGCCAGGCGCGCGACCGCTTCAACGCCGGCGTGGTCAACAATATCGAAGTCATCTCCGCTCAGGACGCGCTGGCTCGCGCAAACGACAACCAGATCGCCGCGCTCTATCTCTACAACCAGGCGCGCGCCGACTTGGCGCGCTCGATCGGCCAGATGGAATTGCTCTACGCAAAGTGAGGAGCCATGAGCGGTATTGAATTGGAAGTCGGACTTGAAAATTTCGACAAGGTCCCCAAGCTCCCCGCGCCGCCGGCGAAGAACGGGTTCTCCGGCGGTTGGGCTAATCCCAGGATCCGTTGGGTCGCTTTCACCGGCGCGGCGCTGTTGCTGCTGACCGCGGTGCTTCTCTTCCTCCATTACCACGTCCGGGAGTCCACCGACGACGCGCAGGTGGATGGGCACATCGCGCCAGTGGCGTCGAAAATCTACGGCAACGTCGCCGAGGTGCTGGTGGATGACAACCAGTCGGTGAAGGCCGGCCAAGTCCTGGTGCGCATTGACCCGCGGGATGACCAGGCCAGTCTAGCCAAAGCGCGCGCCGCCCTGGCCATGGCCGAGGGGCAGGCAGGCTCGGCGCAGGTGGGCGTGCCGTGGACGCGGGAGACGATGCAAAGCGGCAGCTCGAACGCCACTGCTTTGCTCGCCTCCACCGAGGCGGACTTCGCGCGCGCCAGATTGACCTACGAGCAGGCCACCAGTTCCGATCTGGCCTACGCCAAGGCAAACGTCGAAAAGAGCCGGGCCAACTACGAACGTGCCACAGCGGACCTGGAACGCATGAAGCCGCTCGCGGCCAAGGAAGAAATTTCGAAGCAACAGTTCGATAGTTTCGTGGCCGCCGCGCGGGTTTCCGAAAGCGAGCTGAAAGCCGATCTGGGGCGGCTGGCGCAGGCGGAGAAGAACGCCGAAATCAGCCTGGCGGCGCTGCTGGCGGCCCAGGCGCGGGTCGAGCAGGGCCGCGC
>JBASRK010000027.1:0-11752 GCA_049273775.1 Candidatus Acidiferrales bacterium | reverse complement strand
CTACCGCGACGGCCTGGGGCCGCTCGCGGCGGTCTACGAGCGCGCGCAGTCGATCGGCTTGCCGGTGATGGTCCATACCGGCACTTCCATCTTTCCCGGCGCGCGCAATGTCCACGCCCAGCCTATCCTGGCTGACGACTTGGGTGTGGACTATCCCGACCTGGTGGTCATCCTGGCGCACGGCGGGCGCCCGCTGTGGATGGACGAGGCCTTTTTTCTCGTCCGCCGGCATAAGAACATGTACATGGATGTGTCGGGGATCCCGCCGCAGAAGCTGCTGGAGTATTTTCCGCGCCTCGAGGAGATTGCTGACAAGGTGCTGTTCGGCACCGATTGGCCCGGGCCGGGCCTACCGGACATGCGCGGGAACATCGAGAAGTTTCTAGCGCTGCCGCTCTCGGAAGAAGCGCGGCGCAAAATCCTGTACGACAACGCCGCGCGTCTGTTCCCGGTCTTGTAGGGGCGCCGCATGCTGCGCCCCTACAGTTTGGAGTGTGCCGGCGTCTGCCTTGAGTGGAGTCGAAGGGTGCCGCCTTCAAAGCGGGAGCAAGCCCCCGCAAAGCGAAGCGATCGTCAGAAGCGAAAGGAGTGAACACCAGAACGAGGAGCAAAGTGAAGGGCCGGGGTTTCAGGTGGCGCCGCGCTTGCGCCAGTACCTCGCCAGTCCGTACCAGCATGATTCCAGCGCCGCGCCCTTGGCGTAACGCAGGGCGTCGCGCTCGGACATACGGCCCTTCAACTTCTCGGTGACCTGGTGCGCGAACTGTGTGGCGCGTTTGGCGTCGTTCTCGCCGTTCTTGAGCGAATCGCGCACGGCGGCGCTCCACTCCTCCAGCCGCTCCCGCAACTCTGCCAGGTGTTCGGCGACTCGCTCGGCAGCGCCAAAGTGGGTGAGGAAGAGTCGCTCCGGCCGCCGCGCTTGAATCAACTCCCAGCTTCTGGCCCAGCCGTCCAGGTCAATGTCGGGCGGCGGCGTGATGGGGAGTATGGTCTGCCCATTCGCGATCCGAATGCCTGAGGTGTCACCGACGAAGGCCATTCCGGTCGGCGTGTCGAAGTAAGTGACGTGGTGAGAGGCGTGACCCGGCGTGTAAGCGACCTCAAGCTCGCGGCCACCGATGTTCACCCGCTCGCCCCCTGTCAGCGTGCGGATGTTCGGCAGCGGCACGGGGAGAAACTCGCCCCAGAGCCGGTCCATCTCAGCGCCGTAGAGGCGCTCGGCGCTCGCCAGCAGCCGCGACGGATTCACCATGTGCGGTGCGCCCCGCTCGTGCACGTAGACGCGGATGCGAGGGTTCTCCCGCACGAGCGTGCCGGTGGCGCCGGCGTGGTCCAGGTGGATATGTGTCAGCAGGATTGTGTCGAGCCCCGCGACGCCGAGGCCCAGTTGATCGAGCTTTTTCCGGAGTGTGGGCAATGCCGAAGTCGGGCCGGGGTCAACCAGGGCCGCGCTTCCCTCGCCCTCGATCAGGCACGCGGCGATCACCTTGGGGTTGCCGAGGTACTCGACGTCCAAGAGCGTCGTCTTCGGAGCGATGTTTTCCACTGTGTAGGTCCTGCCGGATTGTAGCCGCGTGCGTCGCCGGCGGTCAATTGCCGAACCCGTGACGCCCGATCGGTCTCTCAAACTGCAGTACGTTTCTGAGGCAGGCCGGCGAGTTGCGTGCCGCGGATGGAGGCATCTACGAGTTCGATCATGTGCAGGACCGGCATGGCGCGCCCGGCGCGCTGAAGCCCGGCCGAGATCTGCAGCAGGCAGCCGGGGTTGCTGGAGACGACGAGGTCGGCGCCCGTGGACAGGCAATTCAAAACCTTGCGGTCACCCAATTCCTGCGCCGGGACCGGCTCGACGAGGTTGTAAATCCCCGCTGAGCCGCAGCAGATGGCTGAGTCGGGGACCTCGAGCACTTCGAGTTGCGGGATGGTTTTCAGCACCTGGCGCGGCTGCGCCCGGACGCCCTGGGCGTGTTGCAGGTGGCAGGCGTCGTGGTAGGCCACGCGCAGCGGCAGAGGATGGCGCGGCGCCCGCGGCTCGAGTTCCGCCAGCACCTCGGAGATGTCCTTGCATTTGGCTGAAAAAGCCTTGGCCCGCTCGGCATAGGCCGGATCCTGGCGCAGCAGGTAGCCATAGTCCTTGAGGTTGGAGCCGCAGCCGGCGGCGTTCACCACGATGGTATCCACCTCGACGTGCTCGAAGACGTCAATGAGCCGGCGGGCCATCTCGAGCGCCTGCTCTTCCTGCCCGGCGTGGATCAATAGCGCGCCGCAGCAGGCCTGCTCCCGCGGGATAAAGACTTCGCAGCCTTCCGCCGCCAGGACGCGCGCCGTCGCTGCATTCACGTCATGGAAAAAGACGCGTTGCACGCAGCCCCGCAAAACGCCGACGCGGCGTCGTGTCCACCCCTGGGCGGCGAAGTGCGTGGGCATGCAGGAACGCAGCCCGCGAAGGGAAAGCTCCGGGAGCAGGGCCTCGAGCGAACCGAGCCTTGCCGGCAGCAACTTCGTCAGGCCCAGGCGCCGCACCAGCCACTGCAGTCCCAGTCGCTGGTACAGCCAGACCGGCGCGAGCAGCAACCGGAGGCGGCCGGGATGAGTAAACAGGCCAAAAATCAGCCGCCGATAGAGCCTCTCGACCTGGCGTCGCGGGTAGCGGCGTTCGATCTGTGCGCGTGTGGCCTCAATCAGCTTGTCGTACTGCACACCTGAGGGGCAGGCGGTGACGCAGGCCATGCATCCCAGGCAGTGATCGAAGTGGCTGACGTAAGTGTCGGTCAGGCCGACCTTGCCTTCGCTGCCAAGCTTCATCAGATAGATGCGTCCGCGGGGCGAGTCCATCTCCTCGTGCCACAGCGCGTAGGTGGGGCAGGTCGGGAGGCAGAAGCCGCAGTGCACGCATTCTTCGATCAACCGGGAGGCCGGCGGGTTGTGGTCATCGAAGACCGCTGCCGGGGTTTGTTGTTCTGCCGCAGTGGGTTGCGCCATCAGATTCCCCCAACGAACCGGCCCGGGTTGAGAGTCCCGGTCGGGTCGAGCTGCTCTTTGACGCGCCGCATCAGCGCCTGCGCGTCGCCGGTCGAGCCCCACACCTCGATATCCTTCTTGACCGCAGGCGGACAGTGCAATACGGCGAGCGTCCCGCTGAGCTGTTCGAGTTCGCTGCGCAGTTTGGCGGCGGCGGCGGGCAGCGCCTGCTCCTGTGACCCGCTGAGGCGCACAAATGCCAGGCCGACTGCCTGCGCCACCACTTTCCAGGCGAGCCCGAGCGGCTCGGCAACGCGACCTACCACTCCACACAGCGTGCTCAGTTGGGAGGGCAAGATGCCGCACTTGCAAATCAGCGCCGGCTCGCTTCCGCTCCACAGCGCCTCGCGAGCGCTCCACGGGTCCTGCGGCGAGTCCACCTGTCTTGCATCGGCGGCCAACTGCAGCATCTGGCGGACCTGCGCTTCGATGCCGCCGGTGGTGCCCTCGAAGCGCACGGCAAGCGCCGGCGGCCCGCCCGACTGCGCGCACAACTGTAATCCGGTGAAGGCCAGCTTGGAATCCTGCACGGCGAGCACAAGCTTGCTCAAGGTTTCGGGGGAGCTGGCAGTGAAGCTCACGCTGCGCACTTCGCGGGGCAGCGGATAGAGACGGAAGATCGCCTGGGTGATGACGCCGAGGGTCCCGAGCGAGCCCGTTGCGAGCTTTGGCAGGTCGTAGCCCGCCACATTCTTAACCACCTTGCCGCCGCTCTTGGCCAGCGTGCCATCGGGCAAGGCAAGGGTGATGCCGATGATCAGGTCACGGAGCGCGCCGAACCGCACCCGGAGCGACCCACTGTCGTTGGTTGCCAGGATGCCGCCGATTGTGGCCCGCTCGGGCCACAGGGCATCGAGCGCCAGACGTTGCCCGTGCTCGCCGAGTGTCTTCTGGAAACGCGCGACTGTACAACCCGCTTCGACCGTGGCCGTCATGTCCGCCCAGGCGTGCTCGAGTACCTGATCAAGGCGCGCTGTCGAGAGCACCAAGTCCGCCCCCTGCGGCGGATTGCCCCATTCGAGCTTTGTGCCGCCGCCACGAGGGACGACGCTAAGACCGGCGTCGTTAGCGCAGCGGAGCACAAGGGCCAGTTCGTCGGCGCTGCCGGGTTCAACCATCATCTGCGCCGCGACGCCGTCTACTGCGTCGGCGGCGGAGGCCGCGCGCAGATGGTCGGCGCCAACGATCGAGGCGAGTTCAGCCCATGGCGCTTCCGTCCGGGGCTTCATCGCTGCTTCAGGTGAGTGTGTCATGGGAAGGGGAGTATGCCGGAGCCGCTTCACACTGGCAGTCCATGCAGTGGGGGAGCTTGTTCCTGCCGTTCCAAAGCGGCGGTACCCAACGGCACCGCTCAGGACAAGCGCCGCCGCACTTCACACGCAGAAGGCTAGAACAATTGCGCCACACCCGCGACCTCCAGGGGATGCGGTTCGTAACGTCCTTGCTTCTCAGCGCAGAGCCGGGGTCGAGGGAAAATCTTTTCGGGATTCGACAGGCGCTCCGGGTCGAACGCGCAGCGCACGCGTTGCATCGTGTCGAGGTCGGGCTCCGCGAACATCGTCGGCATGAATTTCTTTTTTTCCTCCCCCACGCCGTGCTCGCCGGTGATCGAGCCGCCGGCTTTTATACAGAGTCCCAAGATGCTGAAGGCCAACTCCTCGGCGATGTGTTCCTGTCCAGGGATGCGGCGGTCGTAGAGCACCAGCGGGTGCAGGTTGCCGTCGCCGGCATGGAAGACGTTCGCTACGCGGAGCCCCGCCTCGGCGCTGAGCCGTTCGATCTCGCTCATCACCTGGGGCAAGGCCGTGCGGGGGATCACACCGTCCTGGACGATATAACTCGGCGAGATGCGGCCCATGGCGGCGAAGGCGGCTTTCCGGCCTTTCCAGATCACGGCGCGCTCGGCCTCGGACTGCGCCACACGAATTTCCCATGCCCCGCAAGAGTTGCAGAGCTCTTTCACCTGAGTCATCAGCAGCTCGACCTCGGCCGCCGGACCATCGAGTTCGACCAGCAGCAACCCGCCGCAGTTTGGGTAGCCGGCGTGCACCGCCGCCTCGGCGGCCTGGATGGCGAGGTTGTCCATCATCTCGATGGCGGCGGGAAGCATGCCCGCGGCGATGATCTCGCTGACAGCGGCGCCGGCCTCGTTGGTGGAGTTGAACGCCGCCAGGAGCGTCTGGATGACCTCGGGCCGCTTCACGATGCGCAGGATGATTTTGGTGGCGATGCCGAGCGTGCCTTCCGAGCCGACGAACACGCCCGATAGATCATAGCCCGGCCGGTCGAGCGTCTTGCCGCCGAGGTGTACCAGCGAACCGTCGGGCAGCACTACCTCCAAGCCCAGAACGTGGGTGGTGGTGAAGCCGTACTTCAGGCAGTGGGCGCCGCCCGAGTTTTCGGCCACGTTGCCGCCGATGCTGCACACCTGCTGGGAAGAAGGATCAGGCGCATAGAAGTATCCGTAGGGAACCACCTGCTGCGTCACGCTGGCATTGATCACCCCGGGTTCGACCACAACGCGCCCGTTGGGGATGTCCACCTCGAGGATGCGGTTCAGCCGGGCCAGGCTGATGACAATGCCGGACTCGATCGGCAGGGCGCCACCGGAGAGTCCGGTGCCCGAGCCGCGGGCGACAAAGGGCATGCGCTCGCGGTAGCAGACGCGCACAATGCTCTGGACCTGTTCGGTCGAGATCGGCAGAACCACAGCCAGGGGCATGACGCGGAAGTTGGTCAGCCCGTCGCACTCGTAGGTGTGCAACTGCTCGGGCTCAGCAATCAGGCCGTCCTTCCCCACAATGGCGCGAAGCTCGTCGAGGATACGCGCGTCCATGGGTCACCTCCTCCTCGATTCGGGCAAACGCCCCCGCCCATCCGGCCTGCGGTTTCGAGAGAGGGCTCCATCGCCGCCGGCAGCGGCGGGCGATGGAGTCTATTGTACCCCTGCTGGCCACAGGGAGCACGATTTCGGTCTTGCTCCCCGCCCGATGAACACCTCTATTTCACGAACGTGAGGCCGTGCGGCACCCCGCCCGGGAACACGTAGGCATAGAGCATCACGATGATCCCCACGATCGCCGCCAGCGCGATGGAGTGCCAGACGACGAAGCGGAAAATCATGCCCTCATTCCCTACCTGATTGGTCGCCGAGGTGGCCACGACGATGGACTGCGCATCCACCATCTTGCCCATCACCCCGCCGGCGCTGTTGGCTGAACACATCAGGATGGGATCAATGTTGAGCTGCTGGGCGGTAATCCGCTGCAGGCTGCCGAACAGCGCATTCGACGACGTATCGCTACCGGTCAGCGCCACGCCCAGCCAGCCCAGGTAGGTGCCGAAGAAAGGATATAGCCAGCCGGTGCGCGTGAACGCAAGTCCTAAGACGGCATCCAAACCCGAATAGCGTGTGACGAACCCCAGCCCGAGCATGAAGGAGATTGCGATCATCGCCATGCGCATGCGGACCAGCGTACGCCAGAAAATCTGCATCAGCGTCACCGGCCCCAGCCCAAGCAGGAACCCGGAGACGATGGCGGCAAAAAAGCAGCCTGTTCCGGTGGCCGTGAGCCAGTTGAAGTCGTAGCGCGCCGCTTCCGGGGTTGGCTTGGCAACCACCGGCGCCGCCCGCGTCACGGCGTTATGCAAGTAGGGGACGTCCCAACCTGGCGGGCCGGGACGCTTCTTGCCATCCGGCAGGATGACCGAGAATCTGGGGGTGGTCGCCTTGTTCATGGCCAGCTTGATCGAAGGCAGGCCCCACGCCAGCACGAAGATCGAAAGGACGGCAAAAGGCATCCAGGCTTTCGCGACTTGTCCGGCCGTGTAGGAATGCTTGGCCACGCCGGCGCGATCGAACTCTTCGCGTTCATCCTCGAAGCGCCAAATGCGTTTGGGCTTCCAGAAACGCAGGAAGATCCCAGTAACCAGGAGCGATACCACACCGCCCATGATGTCCACCAGGTTGCTGTCCACGTAATTGGCCCAATAAAACTGCGTGAGGCCGAAGGAGAAGCCAACCACCAAGATCGCGGGCAGCACTTCGAAGGTGTCTTTCCATCCGACCATGGCGCGCACCAGCCAGAACGATACGATGACGGCGGTAAACGGCAGGATCCGACCGGTCATGGCGTTGAGATCGGATTCGGGCAGCGCGGTGACCGCTGCCAGAGTGTGGATGGGAGTGCCGATGGCACCCCAGGCCACCGGCGCCGTGTTGGCGATCAGGTTCAGCGCTGCGGCGTGAAACGGCTTGAACCCGAGGCCGATCATGAAGGCGGCGGCAATGGCCACGGGCGCGCCAAACCCGGCCGCGCCCTCGATGAAGGCGCCGAAGCAGAAGGCCACCAGCAGCACTTGTAGGCGGCGGTCGGCGGTGATGCCGGCGACGGACTCCTTCATGATTTCGAATTGGCCGGTGTGGACCGAGATGTCGTAGAGATAGACGGCCGCCAGAACGATCCAGGCGATCTTCAAAATGCCGAAGGCCACGCCATAAAGAAAGCTCATTCCTGCGAGGGCGACCGGCATCTTGAAGAAAAGCACTGCTACAGCGATGGCTGTCGCCGCCCCGGCGATAGCGCACCAGTGCGGCTTCACTCGCAAGCCTGCGAGCAAGGTGAACAGCACGATAATCGGGAGGGCCGCCAGTAGCGTCGTCAGCCACCAGTTCCCCCACAGGACGTAGACCTGCGTCCAAGTCATGATTCACTCCTTTGGAGAGCCTGACTCTGGAGATTTGAGCCCGCTTTCAAAGGACTGACCCTGGTTGCTTCCCTCATGCGTCAGCTCGGATCGAATTCGCCCCGCTGGATCATGCTTTCACTGAGGATGCGCGCCTCGCGGAAGGTTTCCGGGGTGCCGCATCCTTACATCTTGTCCCGCTCGCGGAGAATCCGATCCAATTCCTCGTCGAGCCGGCGGGGGCCATCACACTGCAGTTGATGATTACACCCGCGACAAGCCAAACTCCAACCGCGAAGAAGGTGTCCGGCCGTGCCGCGCAACCCGCTCCCGCTTTCGTAGCGGCACAGTTGTGCGGCACCTCGGTCCGGTGAGCGCCTTCACCTGGTTCCAGTTACTGCTCGCACCTTGAATCCGCGTAAGGACGACCCATTACCCTCATGGCCCTGCGCTTATGGGCGCGTCCTATATGCCTGCCTGCTGCTTTTGTCAAGCGGAGAAGTTCTGCTCCTAGTCCCGACGCCGAAACCGGCCGCTGAGAGCCGGCCACCAGCGACCCTAGGCGGGGATTCTTTCTGGTTCGCTGCCGAGCATTCTTTGCAGCCGCACAGCAGTGCGAATCACTCTCGCATCCTGGCCGTGGTCTGCGGTGAGTTGCAGCCCAAGCGGCAACCCGCTCGGAACCGGTAGGGGAATGGAGATCGCGGGTGTTCCCAAGGCAGTCCACGGTGCGTTCATTCTTGGATCACCGGTCCATGCCAAGCCCAATGGTGCCGGCCCTGTGGCGGCTGGCACTAAGATCACAGGCGTGGCCTTATACATCTCGGCCACTCGGGCCTTGCACTCCGCGATATACCGCCGGGCTTCGTCGTACCGCTTCACAGAGATCTGGAGGCCCTCGCGAACCAAGTTCGCAAGATCCGCGACCCGGGAGCCGTACTCGTTAAAGCGTTGCTGGTGGAATCGAGCACCCTCGTAGAACATTACGGTATTGCTCGCATCAGCGAGCTTGGCAAGCATTCCGGCGATATCGATTGACCGGATGGACGCGCCAGCACTTCGCAACAGTGAGAGTGCATTCTGAAAGGCCGCCGCCATTGCGGGCTGGGCCTCAGGCATGGGTTCGGGCGCTCCCAGCGTCAAATCCTCTGTCCGGCCCGCGGGATGTCCCACCGATTCCCAGAGCGCGAGCGTATCGGCTGGGGTATGTGTGAAGAACCCGAGCGTGTCCAGGCTTTTCGCGAGCGGGAGTACGCCCTCCATAGGGAGAAGACCGTAGCTGGGCTTGAATCCGGTAACGCCGCAATAGGAAGCTGCCCGCAGCACTGACCCCAAGGTCTGGGTTCCGAGAGCGACCGGCACCATCCCCGCCGCGACGGCGGCTGCCGACCCGCTGGAGCTTCCGCCCGGCGTGTGCTCCATATCCCGCGGGTTGCGCGTTGGGGCGGCTGGCGCGAACCAGGCGAAGGCAGTACAATGGGTTTTTCCCAGCAATATCGCTCCGCGTTGGCGCATCTCGCGAACAATCGCGGCGTCGGCAGTGCCGATTCGTCCTTTGTAAATTGGCGAGCCGTATTCAGTAGACAAGCCCCGCGTCTCGATGATGTCTTTCGCTCCGAAAGGGATCTCGGACAGCTTCCCGTCCCCGGTTGGCCTCTGCGGCGCCACTTGGACCCAGGCGTGAATGGAGGGGTCCATTGCGCGAATGCGATCCAGGCATGGCTGTAACGCAAGCTCGCGCGTTTTACGGGAGGCATTCAACCACTGAGTTAGTGTTTCAAGACGAGGTGTTTGTGCGGTGGCGCCCATAGCCGCTGCGAAGCCGGCAAAAAGGAGCCTACTGCGTTGGCAAGGTCCCCTCAAGGGCTTTTGAGATTTGGCTTGAATAGGTGAATCTGAAAGTAAAAGCGACCAATTAAAGACGTCGAAGCCAGCGGTCGCTATCCTCAATAGGCTTTATTGATCACGATATCGATCTTGCTTGAGCCTGCATGGACGGGGTTACCCGAATAAGTACCGTCGAACGTACCGGGACGCGGCGGACCCACCATACCGGCAGGATCGATCCGGGCACTTACATACATCTTCCCCTCGAACGTTGAACCTACGAGAGTGATATCTTCGGCGGTGAGCTTGTAGTCGTAGGGAAAACTTGCATCGGCTTCCCGCTTGACCACTAACGCAGGCTTGCTCGGATCGGACGAAGCCGAAGCCATGATCATGAGCAGTGGCGCCTTGCCCACTTTGTCCTTTAAGGCTGGGTCTAGGGTAATAGTTCCTGAGATCGCGGACGGCGCCGATGTTTTCTGTTCCTTCTTCTTGTCACCTCCGCAGGCGTTAAGCCCGGCCATAATTACCGCGATGGCTAACATCATCCAGAAGCTTCCGTATGGACCCGTTCGTGCTTCCACGTAGAATCTCCCATCAACCTTTAACCGCGCCGGTCATTCCCGCCACATAGTGCTCGACGAAAAACGAATAGATCAGGGCCACTGGGACTGAGCCCAACAAGGCGCCTGCCATCAGCTCTCCCCAGTAAAAAACATCGCCCTTGATCAACTCGCTGACGACTCCTACCGGCACCGTCTTGTTAGGGGCATCATAGATGAACATCAGCGCGTAGAGAAACTCATTCGCCGCTAGCGTAAAGGCGAACATCCCCGCCGATAACACCCCCGGTCGTGCCAGGGGAAGAATGATCCGGATCATCGCCTGGATCCGGGTCGCCCCATCGATCATAGCTGCCTCTTCCAACTCCTTCGGGATGGTCCGGAAATAGCCCATCAGAAGCCATGTGCAGAAAGGAACCTGAAAAGTCGGATAGGCAACAATCAGCGCCCACGGCGAGTTCAGCAGGTTCCTATGCAGGAACGGCAGGTCGCCGATCACGTCCGAGAGCGGGATGAAGAGGAGCGTGGGTGGCACCAGATAGGTGATGAAGATAAGGACTCCGAAGGTGTAGGCGCCTCGGAAGTTGAGCCGCGCCAATGCATAGGCCGACGTGATCCCCGCGAAGAGCGAGATGAATGTAGAAACGATCGCGACGAGGAGGGTATTCCCCAGCCAGCGGGTGAAGAGCGTATCCCTAAGCAGCATCCGCCAATGGTAGAAGCAGTTCTCCATGAGCGCCGCTCCGTTGAAGCGGAGCGAATGCACTTGTTCAACGACCGTCGTCGCACACGCGACTGGAACGTACGGGTTGACCTCGCGGCTGTAGGTTTCGTGCGTCGATTTGACTGAGGTTACAAACATCCAGTAGAAGGGGAACAGTGCAAAGAGAACAAAAAAGAAAAGAGGTAGGTGATAGACGACCAGCCGTTTTGCGAATGTCTCGCCGAGTGCGACGCCCACCATTTTATGCCTGCTCCCGCCGGAGGTAAACGAGCTGGAAGACGATCAACAGAGCAAGTACCGGAAAAATGAAAAGCGAAACTGCCGCCCCGAGACCCAAACGCGACCCGACCATCGCCACCTGGTAGGCGTAGGTGGCGAAGAGGTGCGTACTGTTCGCAGGACCCCCGCGGGTAAGGACATAGACGATCTGAAAGTCGGAGAAGGTCACAATGATGGAAAAGACGAGGACGACAACGGTGATAGGCTTGATCCCTGGCAGCGTCACATGCCAGAGACGCTGCCAGCCACTGGCGCCATCGATCGCCGCCGCCTCGTAAAGCTCTGGGTTGATCGTCTGGAGGCCGGCGAGAAAAGAGATCGCGTAAAATGGCGTGCCGCGCCAAATGTTTACGAAGGTAACCGAGGCCAAGGCCAGGGTCGGATCTGCAAGCCAGAGCGGTCCCCTCGCGTATCCCCACCCCATCCAACTGTAAAAATGCCTGAGGGTCCAATTGATGACGCTGAAGTCGGGGTCGAAGATCCAGAGAAAGGCGATCGCGCTGAGCACCGTTGGGACGATCCACGGCAGGAGCACGGCTGCGCGCACCATCCGCTGAAACCGGACCATCCGGTTGAGCAAGACCGCAAGCCAGATGCCAAGGACCCATTTGATGACTGTTGCGATCCCCGTGTAGACGAAGCTGTTCCAGAC
>JBASRK010000024.1:0-5283 GCA_049273775.1 Candidatus Acidiferrales bacterium | reverse complement strand
CGCCAATGGCTGCGCCGCCGCCGATGGTGGCCGCGCTGCGTTTGCCGCGGGAGGTGCCCACCTGCTCGTACTCGCTGCTTGCGAGCACGTACGACTTGCCCTGGAACTGCATGCGCACCAACTCCAGCCGCAACTCACTGCGGCCGCTGATGTGTCCCGCCGAGCGCGCCTCGACCAGCTTCACGTACACGTCGGTCCCGGTGGGCACAACGATCTCGTTGTCCACCACCAGCGGCGCGTCGAGCGAGGCGCGGAAGATCTCGCCCGTGTGGTTGATCTCGGAATCGATGGCGTCAATCATGCGCACCACCACCGAAGTCCCCGCCGGGATTTCCACGTGCTTGGGCTGTGGCGGCGCCGGTGCCGGGGGCGGTGCGGGGGCGGCCGCCATCGGATCCGCAGCAGGCGGCGTTGGCAGCGGGGCCGCCTCGCGGAGCGGAGCTGCCGAAGTCTTCCGGGTCAGTCGCCGGGCCGGGGCGGGAGCGGGCAGGGGCTCCGGCTTGACTTCCGTCAACGGGGCCTCGGCGACCTTGACGCTCATCCGGTCGTTGACCTTGGTCACGCCCGGGGTCTCGGTGGCCAGCTTGAAGGCCTGATAACGGGCGGCGTCGTTTGGCGCCTCGCCGGCGAGCGTCACCTCGCCGTTTTTTGCCGCGACTTCAAGGTTCGCGCCCTTCAGTTGCGGGTCGGAGAACATCTTTGCCTTGACGTCGGTGGTTATGTCCTGGTCGCTCCGGCCTCTCGAGCAGCCGGCAGCCAGCCCGATCGCGAGCACCACCATCACGAGTGAAATCGCAGACCTGCGCATAGCTCCTCCTGAAGGGATCAGCCAACCGGCACGCAGCCGGCTTGTGCCGAGGCCGTTGTCCTCTTGGGATCGCTTCCAGTCTACTACGATGCGCCGAGCGGCCCAAATGGTGCCTCCGCTGTGTGTGTCGAAAGGGAACCAGCCGACATACTGTTTAGGCCGGGCGAGCCGTTCGCGGGCGGCGGGATCAGCGAGGGGTGGCGAGCGCTTGCTCGATTTTGGCGACAAGTTCACGCGTCGGAGGGGAAAACGGCCCATTGGGCTCGAGGCGCAGGTATTCTCGAAACTCCTGCAAAGCGGCGGGCGCATCGCGCTTGCGCAGCAGAATACTTCCCAGCAGGTGATGAGCGGCAGGGAACTCGGGACGCAGAGCAATCACCTTCCGGACGTGAGGTTCGGCGTCCTGCCAGCGGCCCAGCGCCCAGTAGGTCTTGCCCATTTCGAACTGGCCGTCGGCCGTTTCCGGATCAAGCTCCAGGCCGCGGACCAGCGGCTTCTCCGCCGCCGCGAAATTGCCCTGCAGATTCAGGCAGGCGCCCAGACCCAGGTGAGCGGCGGCCAGCTTGTCGTTAAGCTCGACGGCCTTGCCGAGGGAAACCTGCGCCTCGGGCATTTTCTGGAGACTCATCTGGGCGAGGCCCAGATACATGTAGGCCAGGGCATAGGAGGGGTAGATCTCGATGGCCCTGCGAAAGTGGGAGAGACTCTTTTCCGGTTCCTTGTTCTCGACCAGCTTGCGGCCCTTGTCGAATTCCTTCTGCGCGCCTGCCGGGACAACTAATTCCTGCTGGTTGACGACGCCGCCGGACCCGGCCGGGTCGTCTCGTTTCTCGGGCACCAGCGTCAGATAGACGCTGACGCGGCGCTGCGAGAAAATGTCGGCGCGCTCGGTGGCAGCATGGTACCCGGGCGCCTTCGCGGTGACGTAGTAGACCATTCGGCGCAGGCCGGAGAACTGGAAATACCCGCTGCCCTGCGGCGTCGTTTGCTGGACGATCTCGCCGGCGTCGGATTGGATGCTGAGGACAGTCCCCTGGGGTGGAAGTTGGCCGCTGGCCAGGCGCACGGAGCCGGCGACTTCGCCGCCGCCCGTTTGCGCCCGCGCTGCAGACGTCCAAGCGAGGCACAAGGAAATGAAGGAGAGTTGAAGCAGCCTGCGCGCCCGCATGACGCCACCGCCTGAGCCCATCGTTCCGTTTACACTACGCCCGCGGCGAGGCGTTCGTCAAGACGTTCGTTGGGGCCGGGCGTCCGGGCACAAAAAAATCGGGGGAGGAGATCGCTCTCCTCCCCCGACTGATCTTGGTACGGCGTGCGTCCGGTTTAGAATTCCAGCCGGACGGAAAGCCGTGCGCTGAACGGCCGCTGGTAGGCGTCCCGGGCAGCCGTGGGTTTCAGGAAGTCCGGGTTTTGCTGAATCGGCGGGCTGACGCCAGAGAGGAACCCGGTGTCGTTGTTGCGGTCGACGCGCACCACCCGACGTGAATTGACGATGTTGAACATGCTCGCCCCGAGCTTCACGCGGTAACGTTCCGTCATCTTCCAGGTGTAGTTCACCTGCGCGTTGATCCCCGCCGTCGCCTGGCTGCGACCCTGCGAGCCGCGGCCGCCGAGCGGGATCTCACCCTGGTTCAGGTAGGCCGGATGGGCGCCCAGCTTGTCCAGCGGGTAACCCGTCTGGAACCGCAGACCACCGCCAATGTTGAACCCGTTGTTGAAAAGGTAGCTGGAGTAAACATTGACGATGTCGCGCCGGTCGGTGGGCAGCACGCCGGGCGTAAACTGATCGCCCAGCGAGCTGCTGGCGACGAAGTCGAACAGGGAAGTGATGTTCGGGTCGTCTTGAGCGTTGTCGTTGCGGAACAGACCCTCGTAGTTGCCAAAGAGCTTCGAGATGCGCCAGTTGCCGATCAACTGCCAGTTCTTGGTGAAGCGCTTCTCGAACTGGAACTCGAAGGCCTGATACTTGCGGATCGGAGTCGGGTAGCCGTCCGGCAGGCCATCGGGCCCTAGTGCGCCTGACCCAATCTCATAGCCCGAGACCAGGCAGCCTTCGCCGGCCGCGTTTTCGTTAAACGGGTTCTCAGTCCGGTCATGGCAGAGCGTATTGCGGAACACGTCCGTGGTCGCGCCCGGGTTGGAAAGCACGAAGTTCTGGAGGATGTCTGAGCCATCGAACGCCACGCCCGAAATCGACGCGCCGACTGTCTGGCCGGAGATATCTTCGACAATCCGGCGGAGGCGCCGGTCGAGGTAGCGAGCACTGACGAAGATGCCGCCGCGGAACTCGTGCTCGATTCCCACGACGTACTCATCCTGGTACTGTGACTTGGTACCGGGCGCAAACGCCGTGATGCCGCCGGAGAAAATCGGAGTTCCAGTGATGTTGTGCGCCTGGTCCAGGATCCAGTTCGCGGGGTTGTGCAAGCACGACTGCAGGCCGGCAAGGGTTGCCGGTGTGCTGGCCGGGCAGCCTGCCGTCGGACTGGTCGCTGAGTTGAAGGCGGGACTAGCCGACAACGGGTTGGTGATCCCAAAAAAGTTGCTGATGTACGAGCGTTCTTCGGAAAGCGACCGCACCGCGAGATCTTGTGGGATCTTCTCGGTGAACCGACCAAAGTTGGCGAAGATCTTCGTCTTGCGGTTGCCCCACGGGTCCACGATGATCCCGGCCCGCGGCGACCAGTTGCCGGTGAAGCTGTAGTGGGAGTCCTCGCCGATCATGCGCTGCTGTTCCCAGCGCAGGCCCAGCTTGAGTGTCAGGTACTTGGTCATCTGCCAGGCGTCCTGAATATACAGGGCATAGTACTTCGTGGTCGTGGAACCCTGTTGCCCTGTGAAGGCCCCGCGCGTTTGCTGGAAACGGTAGCCTGCCGGCCCGCCGACGCGCAACCGCATCGCGGCGCCAAAATTCGTCCGCCCGCAGTCGCCCGCAGCGATGCCCGTGACCGCGGTGCCATCGAATCGCTTGCAAGGCAAGATCCAGTCCGGACCGCTACGGCGATGGAACCAGTCGAACCCGACGTCCTGATACTCGAAGCCGTAGTCAAACTGATGGTTGCCCCCCGCCCTGAAATTGAGGGTACTGTTGACGGTGTACTGCTTGTTGTTGCTCAGGCTGTTCTCGAAGAAGCCGGCCCCGCCAACCTGGTTGATCCCGCGGCTGGTGCCTGGCGTCGGGAGGCCGTCGCCCACCGGGTTGAGGGCGCCCGGCGTGGCCTCGGTGCGGTCCTCCACCTGGTAGATGTTGGGGATGTTGTTCTCGTCAAAATGGTTCCGCGCCCACGCAAAGCTGGCGTTCACCAGCATGCGAGGTGTGATTGCACCGTTGTAGCGAACGCTCCAGTTCCGCGAGCCGTAGTCCAGTGCGCTGAACGAGCGCTCCGGGAAGTCCGACTGGAGCGAGCCGCCGTTGAAGCCGCGCCCCGCCACCTGGCGGTTTGCGCCGAACGGCTGGATGGACGGGTCGCCGAAGACCGACCCTTCGATCTGGTGGTTCTGGTTGGCGGTCAAGTTGTAGTTGATCTTGGCCGAGTAGTTGAGGTTCCGCGTCTTTACGGTCACCGTCCCCAGGGAAATGGCGCGGAAGTTCGCTGGGGCGGAGTCGAAGCTGCGGTTCCATATGGCATTGAAGCCGCCATAGAAGAAGAGGCGGTTCTTGACCAAGTAGCCACCGAAGTCGCCGCCGGCGTCCCAGGTGCTCTCACTGAAAGTCTGCTGGCCCTTGTTGAACCGCACGGCGTCCGGTTGGAGCCGGGTAGCCTCGAGCGCGCTGGGCGACGCAAAGAAGTAGCCACCGCCGTGGTAGGTGTTCCCGCCCGACTTGGTGATCATGTTGACTACGCCGCCGAGCGCCTGGCCGTACTGGGCCTCGAAGCCCGAGGTCTTCACCTGGACTTCCTTGACGAAGTCAAACTGCACCCCGGTGCCCTTCGGGCCAAATATGGTCGAGTAGGTGCCAATCGAGCCGTAGCCTGCGTTGCCGACGTTGATGCCGTTGACGATGTACAGATTCTCCAGCCCCGTGGCGCCGGAGATCGACGGGTTGGCACGCCCGGTGCCCAGACCGTCGTTGACCCCCGCCACAAGATAGGGGATGTCCATGATGTTGCGGCCCACCGGCGCGTTCTTGAACAGAT
This sequence comes from Candidatus Acidiferrales bacterium, assembly GCA_049273775.1. Lineage (GTDB taxonomy): Bacteria > Acidobacteriota > Terriglobia > Acidiferrales > UBA7541 > JBASRK01. Next base: position 336 of record JBASRK010000024.1, on the reverse strand, counting down.
CCGCGGTGATGGTGCCGCCGGAGGTGGTCGTCGAGGTGTCCAGCCCAATCGAAGCCTCGGTCACCGTGATGGTCTGCGTGATCGCGCCCGCCTCGAGCTTGACGTCCACCGTGGTGCGCTCATTCAAGCGCACGGAGATGTCCTTGGCCTCGCTTATCTTGAAGTTGGTGTATTCCACCCTGAGGGTGTACTTGCCGGGTTCCAGGGATGAGAATACGTACGTGCCGTCCGAACCCGCCTTGCCCTCGCGCGTACCGTACTCCGAGGTCAGCGTGAGCTTGGCATCCGGCACAATTCCGCCCGAGGTGTCATAGATCGTCCCACCAATCGACCCTC
>JBASRK010000010.1:0-7079 GCA_049273775.1 Candidatus Acidiferrales bacterium | reverse complement strand
GGCTTGGGCTGGCTGACGCCGTGAATCTTGTGCGTCTGCGCGGCGGTTACATGCAGGAAGCTGTACCGCCGGGCGAAGGCGCCATGGCCGCCATCATGGGGCTGGCGCCGGTGCAGGTCGCGGAGATCTGCCGGAAAGCCGCGAACGGCCAGGTGGTTTCGCCGGCGAACCTGAACTCACCCGAGCAAACCGTGATCTCGGGCCATGCGGCCGCGGTGAAGCGGGCCGTGGAGATTGCCTCGGCCAGCGGCGCCAAGCGCGCCGTCATGCTGCCAGTCTCTGCGCCGTTCCACTGCGAGCTGATGATGCCGGCCCAGACAAGGCTCGCAGAGGACTTGCGCCGGGCGGCGTTCGGCCCGCTGCGGGTGCCGCTGGTAAACAACGTGGACGCCGAGGTCGTCTCGAGCGGAGATGAAGCGCGCCAGGGACTGATCCGCCAGGTGTCCCTGCCGGTCCGGTGGGAAGCGTGCATGCGCGAGCTGCTTGACCAGGGCGTCAGCACATTTGTCGAAGTGGGCCCCGGGCGCGTGCTGAGCGGCCTGCTGCGTCAAATTGATCGGTCGGTGCACTGCTTCAACGTCGAAGATGAGAAGAGCCTGCAGACAACCTTGGAGAAGCTCGCCCAGGCAGAAGGGGAAACCGCTGAGGCGTAGCGCGCACGCCGGAGGAGCGGAATGTTCAGCTTGAAAGACCGGGTGGCCCTGGTGACCGGCGCCTCGCAGGGTATTGGCCGGGCCACGGCGATGGCGCTGGCCCGCGCCGGGGCGAAAGTGGCTGCGGCGGCGCGCAACGCTGAGAAGCTGTCCGCTGTGGTGCGCGAGATCGCTGCGGCGGGCGGAGAAGCCGCGGCCGTGCCGATGGATGTGGCCGACGCGGAACAGATCAAGGCGGGCTTCCGGGAGGTGCTCAAGCGGTTCGGCAAACTCGATATCCTGGTGAACAATGCCGCCGTGACTCGCGACGCCCTGGCGTTGCGGATGAAGCTCGAGGACTGGGAGACCGTGCTGCGCACCAACCTGACCGGCGCGCACCTCTGCCTGCAACAGGCGCTCGCGGCGATGCTGCGGCAGCGCTCGGGCCGGATCATTAACGTCACCTCGGTGGTTGCGCAGACCGGCAACGCCGGCCAGGCGAACTATGTGGCGGCCAAGGCCGGACTGATTGGGCTGACCAAGGCCATCGCCGTCGAAGTGGCCTCGCGCAACATCACCGTCAATGCCGTTGCGCCGGGCTTCATCGCCACGCCGATGACCGATCCGCTGCCGCAAGAGGTCAAGGACGCGATGATTGCCCGGATCCCGCTCGGGCGGATGGGCACCGATGAAGAGGTCGCGGCGGCCATTGTCTTTTTGGCCAGCGACGAGGCCGGCTACATCACCGGCCACGTGCTGGACATCAACGGCGGGATGTATATGGCGTAGGCGCAGGCCCCCGCGCGTGTCCCTGCGCAAGGGCAGGGAAGCAGCGCGAGGTTGGGGCGCCCGCCGCGGTTCGCCGTGAACAGCGGGCCGTGCACCGTGAGGGGATGTATTCATCCGCCGCGGTTGACCTTGCCCGGGGCGGTGCATAGAATGGGCGGGCTATCGGAAGCCCTGAACGGCAGTCGGAGCAGCCAGAAGCGGAACCTGAAATCCCACAGAGCGGAGGGATAGACAGAATGGCCAGCGTTGAAGAACGCGTCAAGCAGATCATCGTCGAGCAACTGGGGGTGGATGAGGGCGAGGTGACGCCCACCGCTTCGTTTGTGGATGACTTGGGCGCCGACTCGCTCGATACGGTCGAGCTGGTGATGGCCTTCGAAGAGGCGTTCGGCATCGAAATTCCCGACGAGGATGCCGAGAAAATCGCCACGGTCAAAGACGCCATCGCGTACATCGAGAAACACGCGCAAGCAAAAAAGTAGGCCGCCGGCCGTCGGGTCCCACACAGGAGAAATACAACGTTGAGCCGCCGCGTCGTGGTAACGGGTGTCGGTCTGGTCTGCGCCTCCGGGATCGGCACCCAGGAAGTCTGGAACAACCTGCAGGCCGGCCAGAGTGCCATCGGTCCCATCACCCGGTTCGACGCCAGCGGATTCGACTGCCGCATCGCCGGCGAGATACGCAACTTCGATCCGCTCCGCTGGGTGGAAAAAAAAGAGCTCAAGAAGATGGGCCGGTTCATTCAGGTCGGTCTGGCCGCGGCCGACTTTGCGGTGCAGATGGCCGGCCTGAAGGTCACCCCGGAGGCCGCCGACGCCACGGGCGTCTATGTGGCCTCGGGCATCGGTGGGTTCGACGTCATCGAGCGCGAGCACACCAAGCTGTTGCAAGGCGGCCCGGGAAAGATCTCCCCGTTTTTCATCCCCTCGGCGATCATCAACCTCGCCTCGGGCTACATCTCCATCCGTTACGGCGCCCGCGGTCCGAACTCGGCCACAGCCACGGCGTGCTCGGCGTCAGCCCATGCCGTCGGCGATTCGTTCAAGATCATCCAGCGCGGCGACGCCGAGGTGATGATCTGCGGCGGTTCGGAAGCCTCCATCACACCGATGGGCGTCGGCGGCTTCGCGGCGATGAAGGCGCTTTCGACGCGCAACGACGAGCCCAGCCGCGCCAGCCGCCCGTTTGATGCCGCCCGCGACGGCTTCGTGGTGGGCGAGGGCGCGGGCATCCTGGTCCTGGAGTCGCTGGAACACGCCCAGCGCCGCGGCGCGCCCATCCTCGCCGAGGTCGTCGGATACGGCATGTCGGGCGACGCCTTCCACATCACGCAGCCCGCCGAGCAGGGCGACGGCGCCTATCGCGTGATGATGGCTGCGCTCAAAGACGCCCGGTTGTCGCCGGACGCGGTGGGCTACGTCAACGCCCACGGCACTTCGACGCCCATCGGCGACGCCATTGAAACCGTTGCGCTCAAGCGCGTCTTCGGCGAGCGCGCCAAGAAGGTCCCGGTCAGCTCCACCAAGTCCATGACGGGGCACCTGCTCGGCGGCGCGGGGGGGCTCGAGGCGGGCATCTGTGTGCTGGCGCTGCGCGACCAGGTATTGCCGCCGACGATCAATTACGAAAACCCCGACCCGTCCTGCGATCTGGACTACGTGCCCAACAAGGCGCGCAAGGCGGAGGTCGAATACACGCTCTCGAATTCGTTTGGCTTCGGCGGCACCAACGCGGCCCTGCTCTTTCGCCGCTGGACATCCGGCTGAAGCCGTACGCGGGCGGGCCGGGTAGAAGTTTCATATTCAATCCAGGTTCTTTTGCCGCGCCCGCGGGAGGAATCCTTGAACATCATCGTGTGCGTCAAACAGGTGCCGGCCAAAGACGCGCCTCTGCAAATCGCCGAGGGCGGAGCTTGGATCCGCGAGACCGATATCGGCTTCGAGATGAACGAGCCGGACACCTATGCGCTCGAAGAAGCCCTGCGGCTGAAAGAAAAGCACGGCGGCGAGGTCGTGGCGCTTTCGATGGGGCCGGAGCGCGTCAAGCAGGGCATCAAGGAAGCGCTGGCCAAGGGCGCCGACCGCGGTATCCACGTCGCCGACGACCGCTTCTTCGCGCTTGACCCGCTCGGCGCGGCGCGCTCGCTGGCCGCCGCCCTCCAGAAGGAAAAATTCGACCTCATCCTGACGGGCCTGCAGAGCGATGACCACGGCTTCGGGCAAACCGGGGTGCTGCTGGCGGGCGTGCTGGGGCTGCCGCACGCCACCATCATCATGCAGATTGACGTCGCCGGCGGTCGGATGAAGCTCAAGCGGGAGCTCGAGGCCGGATGGTTCCAGTGGGTGGAACTGCCGCTGCCGGCCGTGCTGACGATTCAATCCGGCATCAACAAAGTGCGCTATGCCACGTTGAAAGGCATCATGGCGGCGAAAAAGAAGGAGATCGCCACGATCCCCCGAGAGTCGCTCGGCGTTGCGACCGAGCCGACCCAGCGGCTCGAGCGGATCTACGTGCCGCAGAAGACCAAGAAAACCGAATTCCTGACCGGGACGCCGAAGGAGGCCGCCGCCAAGCTGGTCGAGAAGCTCAAGTTCGAAGCCCGGGTGCTGTAGCCCGCCTCCTCAGAGGCGTGTCTTGTGGGCTGCGCGCCCAACAGGCTGAGAAACGGAAAAAGCGATGAATATTCTCCTGATCACCGAGCAGCGGGAAGGCAAATGGAACAGGACGAGCTTTGAGACCCTGGCCGCAGCGCAGCAAATCGCTGCGGAGACGAAGGGCAAACTGGCGGGCCTGGTCATCGGAAAGGGCGTCCGCGCGCTGGCCGACGAGCTTGCAGGGATGCGGCTCGATGAGGTGCTGCTGGTCGAGCACGACCTGCTCGAGAGCTACACGCCCGATGGCTTCACCATTGCCCTCGGGCAGGCGATCGCGCAGGCCAAGTCCGACCTGGTGCTGCTGCCGCACACCTATCAGGTGCGCGACTATGCCCCCAAGCTCGCCGCTTCGCTGGGGAAGGGGATGATCGCCGACTGCGTCGGCTATCGCAATGAAGGCGGCCGGCTGGTCTTCGTCCGGCAGATGTTTCAGGGCAAGACCGCCGCCGACGTCACGTTCCAGGGCGCGCCGCCGTGGTTCGCGTCGTTCCAGGCCGGCGCCTTCCGAGCTGACTTGGTCGAGAAGCACAGCGGTGAAAAAGCGCCGGTGCGATCCCTGAGCGTGGAGCTCAAGCCCGAGGAGATTCGCACCAAGCCGCTCGAGCTATTCCGCGAAGCCAGGCAGGCCGTGGACTTGACCCAGGCGCCGATCATTGTGGCTGTGGGCCGCGGTATCAAGGCGCCGGAGAATATCCCGCTGGCCGAAAAGCTCGCCAGGCTGCTGGGCGGCGAGCTGGCGGCGTCGCGCCCCATCTGCGACGAAGGCTGGCTGCCGATGGAGCGGCAAATCGGCAGCTCGGGGCAAACCGTGGCCCCAAAGCTCTACCTGGCCCTGGGGATCAGCGGCGCGATCCAGCACGTGGTGGGAATGAAAGGCGCGCGCACGATTGCGGCCATCAATAAAGACTCGAACGCTCCCATCTTCGAAGTCGCCGACTACGGCATCGTCGGCGACATCTTCGAGCTCATCCCCGCCCTCACCGAAGAACTCGAAAAAGCCAAGGGCTCGTAGACTCAGCGCCGCCTCGCCCGCAGCCCGCCTCCTCTACAGTGCCCCGACACTCAGGTTGTCATCCCGTCTATAACGGCGAGCGAGGTACGAGCTGCGCGCCCGGGCCACCGTGCTGGCCGAAGGACCCCGCGGCTCGCTGACCAAAGACCTGGTGGCGAAGCGAAACCTCGACGGTCGTGTCCTTCTCGTAGGCACCGAGAGTAGGGTCATTGTTTCTTGATCAGAGGGGGTGCCTGAGTGATGCTGCCTTTTACCAAGTCCGTTTTGATCTTGGCCTTTTGGCGAGGGAGCAGGTTCACCTCCGTCTCGAAGGTTTGATATCCGGCCAAGGCAATCTTGATGCGGTGCTTGCCTGGGCTGACCAGCATCGCGCGTCCCACTCCGCCAAACTCACGGACGTGGCCTACGAAGGCGTCGTCGAGGAAGACGGCTGCCCGGTCCGGTGTGACTTGGAGCTTGATTTCAGCCGTCACGGTGGGGAATTGGACTCGAGGGTCTCTCTCCATCGTGACACGGAGAATGAGCTTCTTCCCGGGCTCCACAATCACTTTCTGAGTGAAGTCTTTGTAGCCAGATTGGCGCACGGCAATTTCATGCTCGCCGGGTAGAAGCAAAACCTTCTTGTCTGTCTTGAGCTCATCCAAGTAGCCGACATATTGTCCGTCAATCCAGACGCCGGAGGTTCTCTCAACTTTGGTAGCGCCGACAAACTCGACTTCCCCCAAGACCTCATTCTGCGCGTACGACCCCATGGCGAGAAAGACAAGAGAACAAAGAGCTGCAAGGCCCAATCTCTTGCGTTTGTCAGGCATAACCATCGTCAGTCTCCCCATCCAGGGATTTTCGCTGCACAAGGATCATGCAGCGACTGCACATCTGATCTCTATAGCTCATTCTAACTGGATTTGGCAGCAAGGCATCACCGCATGCGAAAACATTGCTTCTTGTTAGAATAGCTAGGTTAAAGGCGGCGGGTCGTCCGGGGAAAATCTACGATACTGAGAGTATGGTTGTTGTTAGGCCCTGCGCAGCGATTAGGTTGTTGAGGAGGGGCCAAGCAGGCGCTAGACGTTGAGCTACCGCACCTTGGTCACTGGGCGACCGCGGGTGAAGCGCCGCGCGTCGTGTCCATCACGGACCCGGTTGCCGGGATGAACTAGTTGAACGAGAACGACCGCTCATCAATCTGCCGTGCGACAGCATGCCGAGTTTGCTCCCAAGGGAACGGGCAGGCGGCCGTTCTCCGGCGGTCTCTGGGCTCGAAGTGTGGCGCAAGGAGCTTGGCGCATGGTTTAATACATTCCGCCCATGCCGCCGCCATGGCCTGCGCCTGCCGCCGCGGCCTTCATTCCCTCTTCCTTAATGTCGGCCACCAGGGCTTCGGTGGTCAACATCAGGGCGGCGATGGACGCGGCGTTCTGCAGCGCTAGGCGAGTCACTTTGGCCGGATCGATCACTCCGGCCTTGACCAAGTCGCCGAACTCGCCCGTTTCCGCGTCAAAGCCGAAGTTTTCGTCCTTCGATTCACGTACGCGGCCGACCACTACCGCCCCCTCGTGGCCGGCGTTTTGGGCGATCTGCCGCATCGGCTCTTCCAGCGCCCGCTTGACGATGTTCACTCCGATGGCCTCGTCCCCGTGGACCCTGAGCTTATCGAGCGCCGGGATGCAGCGCAGCAGAGCCACGCCGCCGCCGGGCACGATGCCTTCCTCGACCGCGGCGCGAGTGGCGTGCATGGCGTCCTCGACCCGAGCCTTCTTCTCCTTCAGCTCGGTCTCGGTTGCCGCGCCCACCTTCACCACGGCGACGCCGCCCACCAGCTTGGCGAGGCGCTCCTGGAGCTTTTCCTTGTCGTAGTCCGAGGTGGTCTCTTCGACCTGCACGCGGATCTGCTTGATGCGGCCTTCGATCTCGCTGGCCTTGCCGGCGCCTGCGACGATGGTGGTGTTGTCCTTGTCGATGGTCACCTTCTTGGCGCGGCCCAGGTCCTCG
>JBASRK010000003.1:0-2108 GCA_049273775.1 Candidatus Acidiferrales bacterium | reverse complement strand
GCGCTGATCGGGATCCTGTTTGCCCCGAAATCGGGCGAAGAGACGCGCGAGTATCTCTCGAAGAAGGCGGACGAGGGCCGCGATTACGCGCAGAAGAAGGCACGGGAGTTGCGCGAGCGCGCCGAAGACCTGCTCGAGCGCGGCAAGGACGTGGCCACCCGGCAAAAGGAATCCATCACGGCGGCGGTCGAAGCGGGCCGGGATGCTTACCAGCGGGAAAAGGCGAAGGCACAGTAAAGGCGGCTGAATGGATAGCTGGCTCCCCTTCTTCGTAATCGTCACTGCATTGGCGGTGATCCTGCAGATGGCGATTCTGGCGGCGATTTATGTGCAGTTCCGCCAGATGAACCAGCGCATGACGCACATTGCCACCGATCTGCACGCGCGGATCAACCCGATCCTGACGCGCCTGCAGATCCTTGTGGAGGATACCCAGCCGCGGATCGCCAGCATGATCTCCGACGCCGCCGAGATCACCCACCTGGCGCGCAGCCAGGCTCAGAAAATGGACCGGATTTTCACCGAAGCGGTGGACCGGCTGCGCGGGCAGCTGATTCAGGCCGATCGCATCCTGGCCGGCGCGCTGGAAGCGATCGAAGACACCGGCTGGAAGGTCCGCCGGACGATCTGGGGCCCGGTGCACCAGGCCTCGGCGTTCATCAAGGGAGTCAAGACCGGGCTCGACTTCTTCCGTTCGCAGCGCCGCCCGCCGGAGCGAAGCGGCGAGCACCAGGACGAAGGGCTTTTTATCTAGACTTTCGGAGTTGCAGGGTGGAATCGCGCCGATTCCACCCTATTTTTTTGCCTGCGAAGCTCTCCTCGGGAGCAATATCGGTCATTTGCGGACGGAATGTAGCGTGGCGCCCAGCGCGGCAGTGATTTTCGCCAAAGTCCCCGAGCCGGGACGCGTAAAAACGCGCCTGGTGGGCATGCTTCTGCCGCGGCAGGCGGCCGAAGTCCACCGGGCGTGCCTCGAGGACACGATTGCGCTGGTTGCGCGCGTCCCCGGCTGCCGGAAATGGTTGCAGGTCGCCGCGGGACTGGAGCCGGCCCAGCGGCTCGCGGCCGCGCTCGAGATCCAGCACCCCTGGCAGGTCGGCGTCCAGCGCGGCCGCAACCTGGGCGAGCGACTCCATCAGGCATTTGCATCCCTGTTCGGCGCGGGCTACGGTCGCGTCGTGATTGTGGGCACGGACACACCGTGGATGGGCAGCCGGCGAATCGCCCGAGCGTTCGTGCTGCTCGACGCCGCAGACGTTGTCATCGGCCCCACCTCCGACGGCGGATATTACCTGGTGGGCGCGCGGCGGCTGTGCCCGCAGATGTTTCGCGGCATCCCGTGGAGCGCTTCGCAGGCTTTCGGAACGACACTCGGGGCGCTCGAAAAAGCCCACGCCAGCTATCGCCTGCTGCCGCGAGATTTCGATCTCGACCGGCCGGAAGACCTCGAGCGCGCCGCAGAGCTTCTCCGCCGGGACGCAACGCGCGCGCCGGCGCTGGCGCGATTCCTGAAAAAATTCAAGCGGGAGAAGGTCAACAAATCCAGCCGCCCCCAATGACGCGCTCACCGGAATAGAATACCGCGGCCTGGCCCGGCGTGACGGCGCGCTGCGGAACGTCGAAGCAAACTCGAGCGCGGGCTGTGTCGAGGGGCTCGAGGGTGGCGACCGCCAGCTCGTGGCGGTGGCGGATCTTCACCATCACTCGGGCAGATTGTTCGAGGCCCGCGGCGGCAATCCAGTTGACGTCGCGCACGTCGCACTTCGTGATCTGCAGTTCGCTGTCCTCACCCACAATGACGCGGTTTGCACCGCGATCAATCCCCACGACGTACATCGGGCGGCCCACGGCCACGCCGAGCCCGCGCCGCTGGCCGATGGTGTAGCGATGGACACCCTGGTGCCGGCCAATCACCTCTCCGGTGGTGGTCACAACCTCGCCGGGCTCGGCGGACAGCGTGCTTCCCTGCTCTTCGAGATAGGACTCGATAAAGCGCACGTAGTTTCCAGCGGGGACGAAGCAGATCTCCTGGCTCTCGGGCTTCTCGGCGACGGGCAGGCGCGTCCGACGGGCGATCCCGCGGACTTCGGCCTTGCTCAATTCGCCCA
>JBASRK010000002.1:0-10158 GCA_049273775.1 Candidatus Acidiferrales bacterium | reverse complement strand
GCCGAGGTGCTGGCCAAGGATCCGGATCCCGTGAGCGGCGAAGCCCTCGTCAAGGCCGCTTTCGACAAGAGTTGGATTGTCCGGGCAGCGGCGCTCCACGCCATTGCGAAACGCGGTGATCCGAATCTCATGGACAGCATCGTCCCGGCGATGGCAGACGCCAACCAGGCCGTGCGTTGCACCGCCGCCGCCGCCGTGATCAGACTGTCGACGCCAGCGAAACCAGTAACGGATAGGAAGGAGCAGTAGGGTCCGCTTCTCGGCCTCCGCCTTCCAGCTTTCCCCCATAGTGCTGATCGAGTTCTTCTCCGATCTCCGCATCCCAAATCTCGTTCTTTTTCCAACGCTGGTAGAGAGACTCGAAGGGTTCACCGATGAAGGTTTTGGTCGCCTCTCGAATGAGATCGCGGTCAGCTCGCGCAATTTTCGAGTACTGTTTGGTGTCTTCGAGTCCTCGCAGTTTTATAAGATTTTTCGTCGGGGGCCGTCGATTCCTTGGCGCAAGCTGTACGTATAGATGGGGTTTCCGAAGTAGCGGTAGGTGTCGCGATTTAGCGGGCGGCCCGGGCGCGCAATCAGCGAACCGGAGAGCTGGGAGCGCGTGACTCCTATCCCTTAGACGCGGACTCTTCCACAACAACCCACTTCGGAAATTCCTCTCGCCCCGCGTGGAAAACTACCAGCCCCACCACCACCTGCTCGAAGCTGTGGGCGCAGGCGTGCAGGTCAGGTGAATGACAGTCGTGAGCGGCAGCTTCTTCCCGCCGATCCGCCAGAGGAGGCGGAATCGCTCAGAACATTTGTGGCAGGTCGCAACGGCGAAGGCCATGCGGTCGATTTTACTGGGAGTTGGGGCAGGCCGGTGGTGCTTGACAAACACTAGCCACGAGACTACGTTGCGTCCCACCCATCCCACAGGCTGCGGCGAAAGGAGACTCAGATGCGCCGACTATTGCTTCTAGTGCCTGTGGTGTGTCTTGCGCTCTTAACCGCCAAGGCTCAGGACCCTGTGAAAGTAGCGGGCGACATGTACAAAGTGATTGTCGAGAACGACAGCGTTCGCGTCTTGGATGTGAATATTCCCGCAGGGGCAAAGACGGTGATGCACTCGCATCCAGATCTGGTGGCTGTCGTACTTGAACCAAGCACGATCAAGTGGACGCGGCCCGATGGCAGATCCGAACAATCGGGGCCTGGGTTCACGCGAGGCAGCGCGCTGTACATGGCTAGCGATACGCACATCTCGGAGAATATCGGAGCGACTTCGGCGCACGTCATCCTGGTGGAGTTCAAAAAGCCCGCACCGACCCTGTGGCTCAATCCATCGCTGCCTGGAACCTACAAACGAGTGGCCGCGAATCCACATGCCACCATATTTGAAGCCACAGCAGTGCCAGGCGGGACAGCGCCGAAGCATACTCACGGCGACCACGTAATTATTTCGCTCACCGATGGCACGGCGGAGGCTACCGACCAGGAAGGTAAGAAGAAGGCAGTGGCCTTCAAAAAAGACACCGCGACGTTTGCGGGCCTCGTGACGCATTCATGGGTGAACACGGGGCAGACGCCACTGCACTTGATTGTGGTCGAATTGAAGTAGAGTTGAACATCAGAAAGCTGGAGACAAGAGAGTGTATAATCCTGAGCAGTCTGCCAGTCAGCGATGACGCAAAACGCTGCCGTTCAGAACAGTGGCTTGACTGCCAGCGCACGCGCAACTCCTGACCCTTTCACTGCGGGTACTGCACGAGATGGAGGGCCGCTGCGAACCATGGATGCAGGAACTGCTCGGCTTGCATAGTCCCCACGCTGGAAGCCTCCTTGAGCTTTGCCCGTAGCTCCGGATTGTTGTCGAAGATCAGCCGCACAGGCGTAGCGGCCGCTGCCGTGCCGTAGTCCATCACAACCGAGCCGAAGGCCGTCCCCACGCTGAAGGAATTTTGCGCCGCCCGCTTTGAGCCGTGGGCCAAATCAACCTTCGAGAAAACGACGCGGAAATCGTGGCTTTGGTACAGGACGGGGATTCGCGCCCTTACGAACTATCGACCTCTTGCCGATGCTCTCCTCGACGAAATCACCGGCGAGTTGGCCTCGGACTTCGCGGCCCATCGTTTGCGCGAAGGAATGCAGATCACCACCCTCAACAACGACCTCCGTGTGCTGCGGCGCGCGCTGCATTTGGCCGCTGAGTGGGGCACGCTGGAAGCGGCTCCGAAAATAAAACTGCTGCCTGGCTCGCGACACAGGGAGCGTGTGATCACGCCGCAAGAGGAAGCACGCTACCTTGCGGCTGCCCCCGAGCCGCTGGCTTCGATTGCTGCGGTGCTCGCAGACACGGGCATGCGTCCCGATGAGTGCTTCCGTCTGCAATGGGAGTCAATTGCGTGGCTCAATGGGCGCCACGGTGCGCTACTCGTGACGCACGGCAAGACGGCTGCGGCCCGCAGAGTTATTCCGATGATGTCGCGGGTCAGGAGTGTTCTAGAAACCCGCTGGGAACGCGCTGGGAAGCCCGTAGAGGGCTGGATATGGCCCGCCCCGACTCAGAGTGGCCACGTCGAGCCATCGGGCCTTCGGAAACAGCACGCGAGGGCCCTGAACCTCAGCAACGTGCGCCCGTTTGTCCTCTACTCACTGCGCCATACTTTTCTCACGCGCTTGGGCGAGTCTGGCTGTGACGCTTGGACGCTGGCGAGGATCGCCGGGCACGCTTCGATTGCCATTTCAACCCGGTACGTCCACCCGTCCGAAGATGCCGTGCTTGCGGCGGTTGAGCGGCTGGGTGGGCACAGAATTGGGCACAGTCAGAATGACGCGGCGCAGTTGCCGGTTGCGAAAGACGCGGCAAGCATCGTACACTGAGCCAGTTGCAGACAGCGCGCCCGTAGCTCAGCTGGATAGAGCGTCTGGCTACGAACCAGAAGGTCGGGAGTTCGAATCTCTCCGGGCGCGCCACTTTATAAGCAAAGGCTTATGAGCTCCGGAGGTCGGAGTTCCCCGCCGCGGCGGGTCTCCGGGCGCGCCAGTTTTCAATGTTCTTTGTTTACGTCCTGCGCAGCCAATCTACAGGGCGGCACTATGTGGGGTTCACGACGGACGTTACTCAGCGTCTGGGCCAGCACAACAGTGGAGTCGCAAAATCCACGAAGAACCGAGGGCCGTGGGAGCTTCGGCGCACGGGCCTCGGCATCAGCCGTCAACGCGTGCGCACAACTGCATCCCGCGGAGTCTGCCGCCTGCCCAGGCGCACGGCATCGCGAGCGCGATGAGCGCGAGGGGGTACCATTTGGGCCCGAATGCCGGTCCCCTGTTCCACGTCACCACGGTGCCCACAATACTCACGGCAAGGCCCACGACGCCAAGCGCCAGGGCGTGTGTCATGGGCCGATCGGGCGCGAGCCGCGCCGCGATGTAGCTCCCTGCGATGCCGTAGACAGTGCGATAGGCCGTCGCAAGCAGGAAGAGTGCGTTGACCATCGGCTGGCCCCACGGCGGGAAGACGCTGGTTGCGTGCAGCGCCACGTCGGTGCCGATAGAGAGAATGACGCCCGCAAGCAAGCCCGCGAGCACGGCGCCGATGCGCCGAAGAACGCGGCGTGGATGGTGCATTTCGCTCATGACTCCCTCGCTCGTTTCTCCAGCCCTTGAGCCCGCAGTGACGCCAACAGCTCTGCCAGCCGGTCGTAGCTCGCGGCGACGCCCTTCTCCATGCCGGTCTTGAGGACGGCATCGCGCGCCTCCCGCGACTCGTAGAGCACCGTGGTTGTGACCGTCGTCTTGCCCCCCTGCTCGACCAGGACCGTCGTGTCGAGCGCGTCACCCGGGTACCATGGGTCGTCGAACGACTCGGTGGCGACGATGCGCTCCGGCGGCACGATCTCGCGATAAACGCCGCGCATCCCCATCTCGGTTCCGTCACGGTCACGCCGCCACACGTAGCGATAGGCACCGCCCACCTTCAGATCGATCTCGCAGACCGGCATCGACCAGCCAGGCGGCCCGAGTAACCACTGCTTGACCAGTTCTGGCTTGGTCCAAGCGTCGAAGACCAGGCGGCGCGGAGCATCGAAGACGCGCGTCATCGCGATCTCGCGGTCGGTGGGCGTAGTGAGTTTCAATGTTCCGGTGTTCGTCATCGGTGATCCTCCTCTATCGCTTCGTGCGTACACGTTTTTTCTTCTTGGTCTTCAACTCGTCCAGCAGGGCGTCCAGGCGCTGGAAGTTGCCCACGTCAGGCGAAGCCACAGCGGGCCCCCTGACCGGGTGAAGATCGTCCAGGCGACCAGCGTGGCCGGAAGCCGATGATTTCGGCACGGAAGCTGAAGTTCCCAAGCAGGTTATCAGCGCCCGTTTCGCGATTGACCACTCAAGACCGTTTGCCGGAGGATGATCGCCTAGGAACGTCAAGATTCCCCACTCGAAGGTCCTCAGAGCGGACGAACTCCCTTAGGCGGGGTCTGACAACAATGAGACGCCGCGCCTGGCGATTAACCAGGCCCATGCGTGAGAACTTGTTGAGTTGGGTCGTCACGGTTTCCCGCGTAGTTCCAATTAAGTTTGCTAGGTCTTCATGGGTCAGGCGCAGTTTGATCAGTGTACCGCCGGGAACCTTTTCTCCGTATTTCTCGCTCAACTGGAGCAGGGCCCTGGCTAGTCGGTCATAGGACCAGGTATGGCTGGATTCGGTCAGTCCCCTCTCCACCTTGGCCAGGCGCTTCGAGAGGACCCGAATGAAGTTGAGATCCACAGTGGGAACAGATAACAAGACCTCCAAGAAGCGCTCTCGCGAAACAACAGTGACGACAACATCCTCGACGGCGATGGCTGTAAAGGCCCTCTTCTCCTCCGAAAGAAGAAGCTCTCCAAAGACTTCATCGGGCTTTAGGATGTGTAGGATTGCCTCCTTCCCCGTTTCCGAGAAGGAAGTAAGCTTCACGAGCCCGCTCTTGAGTATATAGACGCAATTGCCGGATTCGCCGGCGGAGAAGATCGTTGCCCCTCGGCGTAATCGCTTCTCAGTGCAAAGGCCGAAGATTTTCTGGGCATCCGACTCCGAGATCCCTTGAAACAACTCGACTGCCGTGAAGGGGCGTACCGGCATGTTTTTGCCCGACTGCTAAACAGTAGCAGTTCCGGCCATTTTAGGATGCTACTATTCGCCCGATTGGAGATCAACGCGGGAGCAAGCACCCACTTCACTCTCAGTTCGCTCCACTAGACCCAACCACTCCCGAACAACCTTAAGGAGCGCTCTTCGGGTTAATGAACCTGCGGAGAAGGGCTGGAAAAGAGGAGCTAAGCGGCCTGGGCCAACAGACTCTTGACCACCGCTTCGCGATGCTTCGGCTGTTTGCGGCCGTCAAACTTTGCGCAGTGGGGGGGCGCCTCCGTGAGCAACCCGATCAGGACCTTCCCCTTCCCCCAGCGCGAGTTGCATAAGCTCTCGTGCCTGCTCCTGGACATGGCCCAGGCTCCTTTAAGCGAATGGGCTCGAAGGCTTCACAACTAGGCAGCGCGTTTCCTGGGCTCTTCCCCCGCATGCGACATTTCTTGCGACGTACCTACTCCCTCTGCCCAGACGAATGCCATGGCCCAACCGAGTAGCGTCCACCCCGCCAGCAGGTTCAGCAGGACGATCCAGCCTGCTTTTGGATGTTTCCTGTAGATTGCGTCGATTGACGGCACCAAATAGAGAACCAATACAATCGCCGCCCCCACCACCGATGCCACTGTGTTCTGCATGTTCTTCCTCCTTAGCCCGCCAGATCGGATGTGGCGGGCCATTTCCACACGACCCGTGACCACGCTCCGGTTTCAACCTGGCGACCAGAACATAAGATCCCCTAAGTTCCACTCCCGTTCCGTGAAACCTTTCACAGATGCAAATATAGGGCACGCGGCTAAGGCCGCCCAAGCGGCCCGAAGGGAGCGAAGTCGAAGGGGCGCGCTTTTTGCGTTCCGGTCGATCTCGCGGGCCGGGCCACCTTATCTTCCGGATGACAGCGGGTGCTGGGGCCAGGGTTTCCACCTGTCCGCTTCTTGGACTTCCAGCCAGTTCCTTTGGGTTGCGCCGATGTCCTAGTCTTATGTGTACGGGATTTCTACGCCCGAGGTGCAACCATGAGCGAAATCAGCGATTGGATCCAGGGCAATTGGTTTGCGCTGGGGAGCCTGCTGGTTCAGTGCGCCATCCTGGCGACTCTGTTCTGGTATGGCCGGAAAGTATTAGGAGCCCTACAGGCTTCCCTGACTCAGGCCGAGGTGCCGCAAGAGCACTCGCCTTCAAACGCACCCGACATGCAACCAACAATACAGGAAGCCGGCCCTATTTTTGGAGCCGGGATCACGGAACCCGCCGGTGGCGGATTAGCGGATGCTGGGCACAATCTCATCAGTTGGCTTCAGGAGCCGATGGGAAAGGTGCATGCCTGGCGCAGGGTCATGCGGTGGCTTCAAGCTCCGATGGGGAGCTAATCAGGGTGAAGAGCGATCCGGCAACTGGCACGCACCATGTTTTGCCGCAGAATGGGCACGACGCCATTCGGCCTGCTCGCGCCAGACGCGCCGCTGCGGCAAGCCACTGTCAGGTGCAGCAAAGCGGCAACGTTAACATCTTCGGAGCCGCGTAGAGCTGCCTGGAGCCCGCCTTCGGCGGGTCCTGCTCACCGGGCCTGCGGATCCGGGTTGAGTTGTGCTGTTTCTGTACCGATTCGTAGAGGCAAGCAAGCTCTAAAATCGTCCCGGTCGATCCTGCGGGGGGCGCCACTTTTTTCAGGCTGAGCTGGATAGAGCTGCTTGGAGCCCGCCGTGGCGGGCCCGCCTGAGGCGGGCCACGTCCCGCAAAACGCCCAGACTAGAGTCTGTGCTACTGCGACGGCGGAGTCTTCTTAACGTTCTTGTTGACGTTGGCGAGAACCTTCTCCGGTGGAATCTCTTGGCCGGAAGCGTCCACGTAGCGGATATCGAAAGCCGCATCCAGGCTCACGTAGAACGTGCAAGGCTTGGAACCGGCACACTTAGCCTGGTGGACATGTCTGGCGGGCATGAAGGCGTAGTCGCCGCTCTTGATGACGATCGGTTTTTCTCCCTTAGCCGTGAGTTGAAAAAGGCCGCTCAGCAGCACGATGTTTTCGTTGGCGGTGTGCCAGTGCCAGGGCACGGTGCAGCCGGCGTCAAATTTGCCGAGAAACGTTGAGGGTCCCGTGGAAGGATCTCCATGCGCCGGAGAACTGTAAACGCAATCGGGTGCGCCGGGAGCCGAAGGCGCGGCAAACTGTGCGGCATCGCCGCGCTTGACCACCGGTTTGTCGCCGGAGGTTTGAGCAAGCAGTGAGAGAGCCGCACAGACCGCAACCCCTCCGAAGGCGAGAAAGCGTCGCATGGCGTCCTCCGTTTTGGGCGATTTTTCTAAGCGCGGGAAAACTACTGTGGAATGAAGCGCGTGTCAACACACAAAGAGCGGGCCCGGCTTTCGTCTAGGAGGAGAAAAAGGAGCGATCAAGCGTCAGCTATCAACGATCCGAGGGCGCCGGAGATGAGGCGATAGATCACTGCGGCGCAGAGGGCGGCGAAAGTCAACATCGCGGCGCCGCTGGCGAGCTGGCCGAAGCAGAGCTTGCCGATACCGAACAGCGTGGCATAGACCATGGCGCAGCCGAGCAGCCAGGCGCCGAGATTCCGGCCGAGGTCGCGTGTGGGCGGTACATCAGGAGCGAGTTGCGCGATCGGCTTCCAGCCGGCGTCCGGGCCACGCCACAAGAAGCGATAGGCGCCCCCTACCCTCAGATCGATCTCGCAGACCGGCATCGACCAGCCTGGCGGCCCGAGTAACCACTGCTTGACCAGTTCGGGCTTGGTCAAGGCGTCAAAGACCAAGCGGCGCGTTGAAGACGCGCGTCATGGCGATCTCCCGGTCGGTGGGCATAGTGACTTGCAATTTCACTTTCGATGTTCCTGGATTCGTCATCGGTGGTCTCCTTTATCGCTTCGTGCGTCATGCGATCGACGCGAACAGTTCCGCAAGCCTGTCGTAGCTCTCGGCAGCGCCGTGCTCCATGCCGGATTTGATCATCGCGTCGCGGATCTCCTGCGACGAGTACAGCAACGTGGCTGTCATCGTGGTTCTTCCGCGGTCCTGGACCAGGACCGTCGTCCCGAGCGACTCGCCCGGGAAGTCATCGAACGTCTCGGTGAAGACGAGCCGCTCGGGCGGCACGATCTCGCGGTAGACGCCCCGCATCCCCATCTCGGTGCCGTCGGGACCACGCACCACGAAGCGCCATGTGCCGCCCACCTTCAGATTGACCTCGCAGACCGGCATCGACCAGCCCCGCGGCCCGAACCAACGCTTCAGCAGTTCGGGCTTGGTGAACGCGTCGAAGACCAGGCGGGGTGGAGCATCGAAGACGCGCGTCATCACTATCTCCCGCTCCGTGGGCGTCGTCACTTGCAATGTTCCCGTGTTCTTCATCGGTGATCTCCCCTATCGCTTCGTGCGTCCACGTTTCTTCTCCTTGGTCTTCAGCTCGTCGAGCAGGGCGTCCAATCGCTGGTAGCTGGCCTCCCAAAGACTCCGGTACCTCTCCAGCCAGACCTCAAGCTCCTGGAGCGGCGCGGGCCGCAACGCATAAATTCGGCGCTGCGCGTCCACGCGAACCTCCACCAGTCCGGCATCACTCAGCACCCGGAGATGTTTCGAGACTTGCGGTTGACGGAGACCCAGCCGATTGACCATCTCCCCGACAGGCCGCGGTCCGTCGCGCAACAATTCGACGATTTGAAAACGGTTCGGCTCGGCCAGCGCTCTCAGTGTTGCCATCATGGCGAATCCAAATATGCCTCAAAAAGAATAGTCTTGTCAAGACATATTCTCGTAAAGGAATATATCGAACGGGCGCGCAAGTTTTGCTATGCGTTCAGCGCCACACTGAAGACCACGGGAACGCAGTCGATCACGGCGACGGATCCATCACGCCATCAATCACCGGGACCCAGTCGGGCATTACCGCCAACTGACCGTACATTATTGTGGATAGCCGCAGCTACGTCAGCCCGCCACGGGGGCGACGCGCCGCGCAATGAGGGCCCTGTCATT
The DNA here is from genome assembly GCA_049273775.1 of Candidatus Acidiferrales bacterium. Lineage (GTDB taxonomy): Bacteria > Acidobacteriota > Terriglobia > Acidiferrales > UBA7541 > JBASRK01. The sequence goes on along the minus strand of JBASRK010000002.1, from coordinate 1,064 downwards.
CCTCTTGTGAATCTTTTGGTGACACTGAACGCACAGAGTGATCAAATTCTGTTCGGCATCGTCTCCGAGCCGGCTCCGTGGTTGGATATGGTGTACCTCGAGCTCAACGAGGCGCCCACAGTTCTGACACCTCCATCCATCTCGCTCCAACACTTGATGACACAGTCTTCGATAGGCCCTTGGGTCAAGACGCAGGCGTGGTCGCTTCGGGCGCAGCTGGATCACGAAGCTTCTCCAACTTGTCCCAGGAACTTCTGTTTCTGAGTTTGGGGCAGAAGCGCATATAGACGACCCAGCGAGAAGAGCAGTCCGTCAGAGTTCCCGCTTTCCAGGTTGGCCCCGGCCAGGAAGTCGGCACAGATCATCTCCAGGCAGTAGCCGCGGGACTTGTCCGTGCCCAGCATAAGGGCAGCGGTCTCCAGGGCCTGCTCGACAACTGGTAGCTGGCTCTTATATAGCTTGAAATAGATGATTTCCCAGGGTTCAGTCTCCTGTCCTGTTAGGTGACGTTCTACCTCGCGCTTGAACTCTTCCTTCGGCAGCTCTCGGGCCTTGTGCAACCAGGTTGCACAATCAAACCGCTGGCCGTCCCGACGAGCCACCTTTACCAGTTCTGTCGCCTTGGTCCACCCGACCAGCTTGAGTTCGGGCTTAGGGATGCGCGGCAGGTGCTCGTGGATGGCCATCAGGTAGTAGGCTTTCCGTCTGGACTCCGGGAATTTCTTCTCCAGAAACTCGTCGAAGGAACGGAGGTTGTCCAGCCGCCAGTACTGCCCAGCTCGAACCTCACAGAGATAGCGGCCTAGCTCCACAAAGCGGGTCTCGCGTTCCCGCTCGGTGTTCTGTTCCCAGAACAAGATCTCCTCGATCTTGGCCAACACGAACAGGGCCCTTCGGCGGTTGAGCTTGGGGGGCACCAGGGGCCGTCCATTAGTCGTCAAGCTGGTCAACCCAATCAAGGTCGCTGGCTCCGGGTTTGCGGATGAGTTTGGCATCGATGAGCTGCGGGTTTCCCAGGCAGAGCCCCAGATACGGGCAGCTGACGCAGCCGTTCTGGGGGAAGC
>JBASRK010000001.1:0-25409 GCA_049273775.1 Candidatus Acidiferrales bacterium | reverse complement strand
CAGATAAATCCCGCGGCCATGCTCGGAATAGACGTTTTGGCTCATCGTCGGGTTGGGGAGTGACGCCGGGTCAAAACCTCGGCCGGGATCGCGCACGATGATCAGCATCCCCCGCGACTCATCGCAGGCCACGCAACACTGCACCATTTTCTTCGGGTCTTTCCGGCAGCCGTGGATGATGGCGTTGGCCAGCGCTTCGCGCAAGGCCAGCTCGATGTGATCTTCCTTACCCGCCGCGCAGCCCATTGCGCGCGCCAGCTTCATCACGCTGTCCACCACAGGAGAGATAGCCATTACGTCGGCGGCGATGATGAGTTCGAAGCGCATGGTCAGATCTTTGCTATCGAACTCGCAGCGCGGCATGGCTTCGCCGGACATCCACAGCTCCCCTCAGGGGCTGGCGGCAATGACCGTTTCGGTGTCTCGGTTCATTCTAGAGCGCGGGCAGCACAACGACAAGTCGCAGCGGCCCGAATGTGCCCGTCGGAGTGCAGGTCAATCGGCGAGCTTTACCTGCACCGAGTGATGGCGCAGGTACTCCTGTAGGTTCGCCAAGCCGAGCACCAACTCGAGCAGCTTGGCGCGCTGCACCGGAGTGTGCCCGCGGCCGTCGAACGTCACAGACCGCAAAACGAAATCGGCGTCCGCCAACAGCCAATCGAGGATGTGCCGGTCCAACGGGCGGCATAGCCGGCAGAGCTCGAGCGCCTTGCGCATCCGGGTAGACGCCTGTTCGATGAAGTGATCCAGGCAGAGCACTTCACGGGTCAGGGTTGCGGGTACGTCCTGGCCGCACCCAACCAGCCGGCAGAAACGAAGTGGGGCCGTCACCACAGGGCACTCCCGTCGCGATTCGAGAAGGCGTCGCATGGGGTGCAAGCTATCTGCCAGTCGTTGCAGTCAGCGCCGCAATGCAAGGGAAGGAGTTAGTGGAGCACGGCTTGAGTTGGTCAAGCTCGGAGAGTCTCTGATGGGTAGAAAGTTCCCCGTCTGGGAATTCACGGCGAGCGGAGAAAGAATCAGCCGCGGCATTGCCCGTCGCCGCCGACCGGGATCGGGAGCCGGCCCTTTCGCTCGGTGGATTTCGCTTAGAAGTTGGCGCGACTAGGCCGCTTTACCGCAGCATTTCTTGTATTTCTTTCCGGAGCCGCAGGGGCAGGGATCGTTGCGGCCGATCTTGGCGCCGGCGCGCACCGGCCGCGGCGCTTCGGCCTGGGCGGCGGCCTGGAACTGCAGGTTCTGCTGTGCGCGCCGCTGCTTACGTTCGAGGGCATCGAGCAGCGGCGGAGGCGTGCGAGGCTCCGAAGGCTCGCGCAGGCCGGCCTCGTCTTCCGGCCGGGCGGGCTGCATCAGGAAGAGGTACCGGACGGTTTCGGTGTCGATGCGCTCCATCATGTCTTCAAACAGCGTGAAGGCTTCCTTCTTGAACTCCACCAGCGGGTCTTTCTGGCCGTAGCCGCGCAGGCCGATGCCTTCCTTGAGGTGGTCGAGCGTGAGCAGGTGGTCTTTCCACTGCGTATCCACGACGTCGAGCACGATGCGCCGCTCGAGCCATCGCATCAGCTCCGCGCCGAACAGCGCCTCTTTTTCCTCGTAGCGTTTCTTGGCCGCCTCGACAAGGCGTTCCGCCAGCTCGTCGTGGTTCAGCTTCCCGGGATCGATGCCGGTAGTCTTGACGTCCAGGCCGAACTGATTGAGCACCTCGTTTGCAAACTGCGTGGTGTTCCACTGGTCTGGGTGCTGATCCCGGGGGCAGAAGGTTTCAGCGATCCCGATGGCGATATCCTCGGCGATGCCGAGCACGTATTCTTTCTGTTCCTTGCCCTCGAGCGCGGAGCGGCGGATCGAATAGATCGTCTCGCGCTGCTTGTTCATCACGTCGTCGTACTCGAGCAGGTGCTTCCGGGCCTCGAAGTTCTGCGCCTCGACGGCCTTCTGGGCGTTTTCGATCCGGCGGGAGATCAGGCCGGACTCGATGGGCACGCCCTCGGTCATCCCCAGCCGGTACATCAGCGCCTTGACGCGCTCGCCGCCGAAAATCCGCAGCAGGTCGTCCTCGAGCGAGAGGAAAAACCGCGACGACCCCGGGTCGCCCTGGCGGCCGGCGCGGCCGCGGAGCTGGTTGTCAATGCGGCGGGCCTCGTGCCGTTCGGTGCCCAGGATGTGCAGGCCGCCCAGGACCACCACTTCATCGTGTTCGGCGCGGCACTGCTCGGCAAACTGCTCGTAGAGGGGCTTCCACTGCTCGAGCGGCACCTGGAAGATCCTGCCCTCGGCCTGGAACAACACCGTGCTCGGCGCGCTGCCGCCGTCGGCGCCGTTGCCTCCGATCACCGCCGGCGCCGCCGCATACGGCACGGCGATTTTGTTTTTCAGGCAGTGTTCCCGGGCCATAGCTTCGGGGTTGCCGCCGAGCAGGATGTCGGTGCCGCGGCCGGCCATGTTGGTGGAGACCGTGACGGCCCCCTTGCGCCCCGCCTGCGCGACCACCTTGGCCTCACGCTCGTGCTGCTTGGCGTTGAGCACCTGGTGCGCAATGCCGGCTTTCTTCAGCAACTCGCTCAGGTGCTCGGACTTTTCGATCGAGATCGTGCCCACCAGCACCGGCTGGCCGCGCTGGTACAACTGCCGGATGCCGAAGTCGCGGGAGTTGTCCTCCTGGAGAATGCCGTTCACCACCGCCTCGAATTTCTCGCCTTCGGTGCGATAGACCACGTCCGAGCGCTCGTGACGGATCAGCGTACGATTGGTGGGGATCGCCACGACGTCGAGGTTGTAGATCTTGGCGAACTCCGCCGCTTCGGTTTCCGCTGTGCCGGTCATCCCGGAGAGCTTCTTGTACATGCGGAAATAGTTCTGGAAAGTGATGGTGGCCAGGGTCTGGTTTTCGCGCTCGATCTTGACGGCTTCCTTCGCCTCGACGGCTTGGTGCAACCCGTCAGACCAGCGTCGGCCGGGCATCTGCCGGCCGGTGAACTCGTCCACGATGACCACCTCGCCGTCCTTGACGACGTAATCCACGTCGCGCTTGTAAAGCGTGTGCGCGCGCAGTCCCTGGTAGACGTGGTGGATGGTCTCCATGTGCGCCGGGTCGTAGAGGTTGCCCAGGCCCAGCAGCCGCTCGCATTTGCTGACGCCCTCTTCGGTGAGCGTGGCGGTCTTGTGCTTCTCGTCGATGGTGTAATCGATCTCCTGGATCAGCTTGGGGATGATCTTGTCAATGCGGTAGTACTTGTCGGTGGACTCTTCGGCCGGGCCGGAGATGATCAGCGGGGTGCGCGCCTCGTCAATCAGGATAGAGTCTACCTCGTCCACGATGGCGAACTGGTGGCCGCGCTGCACGCAGTCGGCCAGGTCGTACTTCATGTTGTCGCGGAGGTAGTCGAAGCCGAACTCGTTGTTGGTACCGTAGGTGATGTCGGCGGCATAGGCGGCGCGGCGCTCGGCGTCGTCCAGGTCGTGCACGATCACCCCGACGGTGAGGCCCAGGGCGCGATAGATCGGGCCCATCCACTCGGCGTCGCGCCGCGCCAGATAGTCGTTCACGGTCACAATGTGCACGCCGCGCCCGGCGAGCGCGTTCAGGTAAGCGGGGAGCGTGGCGACCAGCGTTTTGCCTTCGCCCGTCTTCATCTCGGCGATCTTGCCCTGGTGCAGCACGATCCCGCCGATCAACTGCACGTCGAAGTGGCGCATGTTCAGCTTGCGTCGGCCCGCTTCGCGCGCCAGCGCAAATGCCGGCACCAAGGCCGGCTCAAGCGCCTCGGCCACCCGCTGCTTGAACTGCGGGTCGTCGGCCTCGAGCCCGGCCAGGCGCTCCTCGACTTGTGCCTTCAGCTCGGGGGTTCTGGCGGCCAGTTGCGCGTCGCTGAGCCCTTGCATCTCGGGCTCGAGCGCATTGATGGCCTCGACCAGCGGGGCGATGCGCTTGATGTCGCGTTCGTGCTTGGTGCCGATGAACCGGGCTACGACCCGGTCGAAAACTTCTTCTACGCGCATGGTCTCCCTGTTCGTTGCTCCTGGGCGGCCACTGGGGTCGCCCCTACACAACAGAAGCAGTCCCGCAACAACAGGACTGCTTCCCATTGATACGCAGGCCGCAATTCATTGTATCCCGTTCGGCGCATGCGGCGCAAAATCCGCTGCGCCGCGCGCCTGCCTGTCGGCTGCCTTCCTTGTCAGCCTGCGAGGCGTGTGTTAGCTTTGCGTGTTTATTCCGCGGCGCGTGCGATTTTGTGCGGCGGAGACTGTCGGGCGAGGTGAGGGATTGATCCGCAGCTACCGCGGACGTTCGCCGCAGGTTGCCGCGTCGGCCTATGTAGACCCGGCGGCGGTGGTAATCGGCGACGTCACGATCGGCGAGCACTCGAGCGTCTGGCCGTGCGCGGTGATCCGCGGCGACGTCCACTGGATCCGCATCGGCGCGCGCACCAATATCCAGGACGGCTCGGTGCTGCACGTGATGCGGGATGAGTATCCGCTCGCCGTGGGCGACGGCGTCACCATCGGCCACGGCGTTGTCCTCCACGGCTGCGCCATCGAGTCTGGCGTGCTGGTGGGCATGGGCTCGGTGGTCTTGAACGACGCCCGGATCGGCGCGGGCTCGATCATCGCCGCGGGCACGCTTGTGCCCGAGCACACCGTCGTCCCGCCGGGGAGCCTGTTCATGGGTCACCCGGGCAAGTTCCGCCGGGCGCTCACGGCCGAGGACCAGGAAGCGATTGACCGCTACGCCGCCCGCTACGTTGAGTACGCGCAATCCTACAAGGCAGAAGCGAGCCAGTGACCGAGGAGAAGCAGGCCAGGAAATTCCAGGCCATCAAGGGCGTCCGCGACATCCTGCCGCCGGAGTCGGCGCTGTGGAACCGCGTCGAGCAGACCGCGCGCGATGTCTTCGCGACCTACAACTTCCGGGAGATCCGCCTGCCGGTGATCGAGCACTCGGAGCTGTTCGCGCGTTCGGTGGGAATTGAAACCGATATTGTCATGAAGGAGATGTACACCTTTCCGGATCCGACGGTGGTGGCAGACCGAGATTTTCTCGCCGGGATGCGCGCGCTGCGGGATCTGCACGATGCCTACCAGAAGAATCGCGGCTACACCATTGCCAGGGCCAAGGAGTACGTCGCCGCGGCGTTCGCCGGGCTGAGTGAAGGCATCGAGAGCGCCGCGTCGCGTCTCATCAGTCTCCGGCCGGAGGCAACGGCCTCGGTCGTGCGCGCGTACATCGAGCACGGCATGCATACGTTGCCCGGCGACGTGAAGCTCTACTACATCGGGCCGATGTTCCGCCGCGAGCGGCCGCAGAAGGGTCGCTACCGCCAGTTCTATCAGATCGGAGCGGAAGTGCTGGGGCAGTCGGACAGCCCGAGCATCGACGCGGAAGTGATTGAAATGTTGATGGCGTATCTCGAGCGGCTCGGGCTCAGGGGCACGACGCTCTACGTCAATTCCATCGGCTGCAAGGACTGCCGCCCGGCCTACGTGGCGATGCTGCGCGACGCGCTGCTGAAGGTGAAGGACCAACTCGGCGCCGATAGCCAGCACCGGATCGAGACGAACCCACTTCGCGTGCTGGACTCAAAGGTCGAGAGCGAGCAGGCGCTCATCGAGAAGCTGCCGCGCATCGCCGATCATCTCTGCGACTCCTGCCGGGCGAATTTCTCCGCCTTCCAGGAGCAACTGAAACAGCGCGGCATCGCCTACGAGATCAATTGGCGGCTGGTGCGGGGTCTAGACTACTACATGCGCACGACGTTTGAAATTACAGTGCCGGGCCTGGGCGCGCAGAACGCCATCTGCGGCGGCGGGCGGTATGACGGCTTGGTCGAGCTGCTGGGCGGCCCACCGGCAAAAGGAATCGGCTTCGCCATCGGCACCGACCGGCTGGTGCTGGCGCTCCAGGAGGCAAACAAGCTCGACGTAGGCAGCCAGTTGGACGTTTTCATCGCGTGGCTTGGCGTGACGGGATACCCGGCAGCAGTTCAGCTCGCGCGGCGGCTGCGAGCGGAAAACTTCAGCGTCGAGCTGCCGGCAGAGGACATGAAATTGAAGAAATCGCTGGGCTTGGCCGATAAGCTCGGCGCGCGCTACGCCGTCTTGCTCGGGGATGACGAACTGACTTCGGGCAGCTACATCCTGCGACGGCTTGCCGACGGCGAGCAGAAGAAGCTGTCGGAGCCCGAACTGGTCGGGTATCTGAAGTCAGACCGGCGCCCCTAGACGGCTTGTGGTGTAAAGGCGGGGGCGCAGCCCGCCGCGGCGGGCGCCCCTACGATGTTCGCATAGGGTGAGAGCCTGTGCTGGATTCACTGGGCAATCTGAAACGGACGCACTATTGCGGCGCCGTGCGCGCGGGCGATGCCGACCGCGACGTTGTGCTGATGGGCTGGGTCCACCGCCGCCGCGACCTCGGCCACCTGATCTTCATTGACCTGCGCGACCGTTCCGGCATCGCGCAAATCGTCTTCCACAAAGAGCAGCAGCCCGCTGCGCACGCCAAAGCCGAAGAGCTGCGCGCCGAATACGTGGTCGCGGTCGAAGGGCGCGTGGTGCGTCGGCAGAAAGTGAATCCCGACCTCGCCACCGGCGAAGTCGAAGTGCTCGCCGCCAAGCTCCACATCCTGAACACCGCGAAGACGCCCCCGTTTGTGGTCGAGGAAGAGATTGCCGCGAGCGAGGAGACGCGCCTGTGCTACCGCTATCTCGACTTGCGGCGCCCCAAGCCTCGCGCCAACCTGGCCCTGCGCCACCGCGTGATCCTTGAAATGCGCAAGGCGCTCGATGAGCTGGGCTTCTACGAAATCGAGACGCCCATGCTCACGCGCTCCACCCCAGAGGGCGCGCGCGATTACCTGGTGCCCAGCCGCATCCATCACGGCCAGTTCTACGCCCTGCCGCAATCGCCGCAGATCTTCAAGCAAATCCTGATGATCGCCGGCATGGACCGCTACTTCCAGATCGTGCGCTGCTTCCGCGACGAGGATTTTCGCGCCGACCGCCAGGCGGAGTTCACCCAGCTCGACCTGGAGATGTCCTTTCCGCGGCAGGACGACGTCTTCGAGGTCATCGAGCGCGTGATGGCCCGCGCCTGGGCGGCCGCCGGCGTCACGCTGAAGCCGCCGTTTCCTCGGATGCAGCACCGCGAGGCGGTCCGCCGCTTTGGCTCGGACAAACCCGACCTGCGCTTCGGCATGGAGCTGCACGACGTCACGCCGCTGTTCGCGGCCGCCCGCGAGGCCCTGCACATCGAGATCTCGGTCTTTGCGCTGGCGGCGCCGGGCGCGGCGACGTTCTCCCGCAAGCAGCTCGACGAATTGACCGAGCGCGTCAAGTCGCTTGGCGCCCGCGGGCTCTACACCGCTAAAGTCGCTGCCGAGGGCATCACGTCGCCGCTTGAGAAAACTCTCGGCGCCGACGCGATCAAGAAAATCGCGGAAGCTACACGCGCAAAACAGGGCGACTTGGTCCTCGCCGTGGCAGCAAAGGAGCAGATCAAAGGCACCGAAGCCGCTGCGCTGATCGCGGGGCAGCTCCGGCTGCATCTGGCCGAACAATTGAAGCTGATCCCGAACGACCGATGGGAATTCGTCTGGCTAACCGGGTTTCCACTGTTTGAATGGAGCGAGACCGACAAGCGCTGGGTGAGCGCGCAGCACCCGTTCACCGGCATTGTCGAAGAAGATCTGGAAAAACTCGAGTCGGCGCCGGGAGAGGTCCGCTCGAAGGGCTACGACCTGGTGCTCAACGGCGTCGAGCTGGGCTCGGGCAGCATCCGAATCCACCGCCAGGACGTGCAGGCACGGCTATTTCGCGCCCTCGGACTGACGGACGAGCAGGCCCGGCAGCGCTTCGGGTTTTTCCTCGATGCGCTCAGCTACGGCACCCCGCCCCACGGCGGCATTGCCCTGGGCCTCGATCGTGTCGTGGCGCTGCTGGCCGGAGAGAAGTCCATTCGCGAGGTCATCGCCTTCCCCAAGACCGCCAAGGCGCAGGACCTGATGGCCGACGCGCCGTCTCGGCCCGTCGTCGAGATGCTTCGGGAACTGGGTTTCACAGATGAACAGCTCACAAAATGGGGATATATTTGCTGAAGAGGCATCGCTGGGCTTGTCGGAGCTGAAGCTCCGACCCCCTAGAGAGCCAGAGGCATGAGTCGAATCCGCATATTGCCGGAGAATGTCGCCAACAAGATCGCCGCAGGCGAGGTGGTCGAGCGGCCCGCGTCGGTGGTGAAGGAGTTGGTGGAAAACGCCTTGGACGCGGGCGCGCGCCTCGTGCGCGTTGAAACCGAAGCGGGCGGCAAGCGCATGATCCGCGTCATTGACGACGGCAGCGGCATGCCCCACGACGACGCCCTGCTGGCGTTTGAGCGCCATGCCACCTCGAAGCTGCGCACCGCCGACGACCTGCTCTCCATCTCGACGCTCGGCTTTCGCGGCGAGGCCTTGCCCTCGGTTGCGGCGGTGGCGCGGCTGCTGCTTGAAACCCGCGCCGCCGAAGAAGAGCAGGGCACGCGGATCGAGTTTGCCGGCGGCAAGCTGGTGAGCGTGAAACCGGCTGGTGTGCCCGTGGGCACCTCAGTCAGCGTGGCCGATATTTTTTATTGCGTGCCGGCGCGGCGGAAGTTCCTGAAGTCGGAGACCACCGAGCTCGGCCACATCGCGTCGCTGGTGACGCACTACGCCCTGGCGCATCCAGAAAAGCAGTTCCTGCTGAAGACACCCACGCAGGAAATCCTTAACGTTGCGCCGGTCGAGGGCCTTTCCGAGCGCGTCTATCAACTGTTTGGCCGGCAGGCGCTCGAGGAGTTGCTGGAGCTCCCGCCGGCGAGCTCGCCGGTGCGCGCGGCGATCACCGAGCCGGAGCTCGAGCCCGAGGAGCGAGCGGCGGAGCTCAAGGTGCGCGGGTTCGTTTCGCGTCCGGAGGTGCAGCGCGCCAACCGCAACGGCATCTATGTCTTCGTCAACCGCCGATTGGTGCGCGACCGCCTGGTCCTGCACGCCATCCACGAGGCTTACCGCAACATCATGCCGCCCAATGTTTTTCCCGTGGTGCTGCTGTTCCTCGAAATCCCCTATCAGGAAGTGGACGTCAACGTCCACCCATCGAAGATCGAGGTGCGCTTCCGCCATCCGCAGTTCGTCCACGATTTCACCCGCGACGCGATCCGCCAGGCGCTGGTGCGCGCGCGGCCTATCCCAAGTTTCCCTGGCGCGACTGCGACCTCAGGAGCGCAAGCCCCTGATCAGGCCGTCGCCGCAAACGCCGGGGCCGAAGTCGCTGCTGCCGGGGCGGGTGCCTCAGGCCCGCCGCGGGCAGTGATCCCGGAAGCGTTTCCCCTCGAGAGCGCCGGCGCTTCGGAGGCTTTTCAACTGAGCGGAGCGCCGCTGCGACCCGAGCCGCAGCGATTCCGCTTCGAGGCAGGCCAGGCCGTCGGCTTCCCCGCCTCGCCCGAGGAGTTCGCCGAGCGGTTCCACCACGCTGCGGCGCAGCAGCTCGAGGTGCCGGCTGCGAGCGGTGCCGCCGAGGGCCTCGCTGAGCTGAAGCCTTTGGGGCAGGTGAACGCAAGCTTCATCGTGGCGGTGAACGCGCAGGGGCTGTGGATCGTGGACCAGCACGTGGCGCACGAGCGCGTGCTGTTCGAGCAGCATCTCGAGGCGCGCCGCGCCGGCCGGGTGAACGGCCAGCGGCTGCTGGTGCCGCTGGTGGCGGAGCTTTCACCGCGGCAACTAGTGATCTTCGAGCGCATTGCCGAGGAGCTGCGCGAAAACGGCTTCGAAGTCGAGCCCATCGGCCCGCGCAGCGTGGCCATCCAGGCGGCGCCGGCGGGGATTTCGAGCGCCGACGCTGAGCGGCTGCTCACCGAAATTCTCGACGGCATCGAGCGCGAGAACCAGGCCATCTCCATGGAGACGCTGCAGGCCAAGATCGCCGCTTCGACCTCCTGCCACGCCGCCATCAAGGTGAACATGCCGCTCGACCAGACGAAGATGGAATGGCTGCTGGCCGAGCTGGCCAAGACCGAATGCCCGATGAGCTGCCCGCACGGCCGGCCGATCGTGCTCCGCTATTCGGTGCGCGAAATCGAGAAAGCCTTCAAGCGAACTTGAGTCGCGATTTACGGCGAGTTGTCATTCTGAGGTCCCGACCATATCGGGGCCGAAGAATCCCTCAGCGAGATGCTGCGTCCGCCTGGGGCGGACTCAGCATGGCATCTACTCTCACGCGCAATGCGGAAGCTGATCATCGCCATTGACGGGCCGGTAGGCTCGGGCAAGAGCACAGTCGCCCGGCGGGTGGCCGAGCTGTTGGGCTACACCTATCTCGACAGCGGCGCGATGTACCGGGCGCTGGCTTGGAAAGCGTTGGGCCGCGGCGTGCCGCTCGATTCGGCCGAAAAGCTCGAGGCGCTCGCCCGCGAAACGCGCATTGATCTGGAGACGACCGCCGGGGGCTTGCGCGTGCGCCTCGACGGCGCCGACGCGACCGAGGCCATCCGCAGCGCCGAGGTGTCGCAGGCGTCCTCGAAAATCGCGATGTTTCCAGGTGTGCGCAAGCTGCTGGTGGCGGAGCAGCGGCGCGCCGGAGCGCAGGGCGGGGTGGTGATGGAGGGGCGGGACATCGGCACGGTCGTCTTCCCCGACGCCGACTTGAAAATCTATCTCGATGCGACGGTCGACGTGCGCGCCGAGCGACGCTGGCGCGAGCATCAGCAGAAGGGCGACGCCATCGAACTGGCTCGGACGGTCGAGGAGGTACACGAACGCGACCGGCGCGACCGCGGACGCGAAACTTCGCCGCTCGTACGCGCCCCAGACGCTGTACTGGTGGACAACACCGCGATGGACGTGGAGGAAACCTCGCGGCTGATCGTCCTGCTGGCGCAGGTGAAGCAAGATTATGGGAAAAAGTGAAGCGGCGAAAAAGAGAGTCCCGCAGCGCACCGCGCGGATTTCAGAAACGCCTCTGGAAACAAATCTCCCAAGTCCCCACTTTTGTCTGAGGATTGACGACCGACACCTGGCAACTTCTAGCTCGGGCTGGACATCGAGGCGAGGAATTCGGCGTTGGACTTGGTCTTGACCAGCCGGCCGCAAAGCAGCTCCATGGCCTCCACCGGCGAGAGCGGGTTCAGCACCTTGCGCAGCACCCAGACGCGGTTCAGTTCATCGGCCGGCATCAACAGCTCTTCCTTTCGTGTGCCGGAGCGGTTGATGTCAATGGCGGGGAAGATGCGCTTGTCCACCAGCCGCCGGTCGAGGTTGATCTCCATGTTGCCGGTGCCCTTGAACTCCTCGAAGATGACGTCGTCCATGCGGCTGCCGGTGTCAATCAAAGCGGTAGCGATGATGGTGAGCGAGCCGCCCTCTTCGACATTACGCGCCGCGGCGAAGAAGCGCCGCGGCCGCTGGAGCGCGTTGGCGTCAATGCCGCCGGAGAGCACCTTGCCCGAGGGCGGGGTGACGGCGTTGTAGGCGCGCGCTAGGCGTGTAATGGAGTCGAGCAGGATGACGACGTCGCGCTTGTGCTCGACCAGGCGCTTGGCCTTCTCGAGCACCATCTCCGCCACCTGGATGTGGCGCTGCGGCGGCTCGTCGAAGGTCGAGCTGATCACCTCGCCCTTGACCGTCCGCTGCATGTCGGTGACTTCTTCGGGCCGCTCGTCGATCAGCAGCACGATTAGCGCGACCTCGGGGTGGTTGGCGGTCACCGAGTTGGCGATGGATTGCAGCATCATCGTCTTGCCGGTGCGCGGCGGCGCCACGATCAGCCCGCGCTGGCCCTTGCCCACCGGGCAGAGCAGGTCGAGCACCCGCCCGGTGAGATTCTCCTTGGTGGACTCCATTTTCAGCCGGCCCTGCGGGTAGAGCGGCGTCAGGTTGTCGAAGAAGATCTTGTTGCGCGCCACCTCCGGGTCTTCGAAGTTGACCGCCTCCACCTTAATCAGCGCGAAGTAGCGCTCGCCGTCTTTCGGCGGGCGCACCTGGCCGGAGACGGTGTCGCCGGTGCGCAGATCGAACTTGCGGATCTGCGACGGCGAGACGTAGATGTCGTCGGGGCCGGGCAGATAGTTGTACTCCGGCGCGCGGAGAAAGCCGAAGCCGTCGGGCAGGCACTCGAGCACCCCTTCGGAGAAGATCAGGCCGTTCTTCTCCGTCTGGGCGCGCAGGATCTGGAATATCAGCTCCTGCTTGCGCATGCCGCTGGCGCCGGGGATGTTCAGTTCTTTGGCGATCTTTGCGAGGTCGGTGATGTTGCGATCTTTCAGTTCAGCAAGGCTAATGCTCATCGTATTCTTTCCTTGATATGGGCCTCCATCCCGATGCGTTGGGATCAGGCTTGGATTGTGGTCACGATCGACTCCGGGCAGGCGGTACTCGCTTCCGACCGGGGTATCCAGACTTTAATACGGGTCAGTGCAACGAACTTTAATTCGGGCGGCGCCGGGCGTCCCGGACCGTGGATCCCGAAACAGCGGGGCCGGCCCCGAGGGCTCGGAAAAACCGGCCGGGGACGTCAATCAATTGGTCAATCCCTGGTCTTTCTCCAATTCCGGCTCAAACTTCGCGGCGACCTCCGGGACCGGCGGGTGCACAATCGGCTGGAGGGGCCGCTCGAGCGCAAATTCCAGGACCTCGTCCATCGTCTCGACGAATTTGAGGGCCACGCTCGCTTGGACCTCCGCCGGGATGTCCGGCATATCTTTTTCGTTGTCCTTCGGCAGGACGACGGTGCGCAGCCCCATACGGTGCGCCGCCAGCACCTTTTCCTTGACGCCGCCGATGGGCAGGACCTTGCCGCGGAGCGTAATTTCGCCGGTCATGGCCACGTCGCAGCGCACGGGGATTTTCGTCAGTGCACTCACGATCGAAGTAGCCATGGTGATGCCGGCCGAAGGCCCGTCCTTGGGTATGGCGCCCTCGGGGACGTGCACGTGGATGTCGAGGTGGCGGTAAAAATCCTTGGGTAGGCCGAAATTGGCGGTGCGCGAACGGACGTAGCTCATCGCCGCCTGGGCCGACTCCTGCATGACGTCGCCGAGCTTGCCGGTGAGCGTCAGGCGGCCCTTGCCCTCCATCAGCGTGGCCTCGGTGCCAAGCACCTGTCCGCCCACCTCGGTCCAGGCGAGCCCGGTGGCCAGGCCGATCTCGTTGTGCTTTTCCGCCCAGATCTCGCGGAACTTGATGACGCCCAGGAAATCGTTCAGGTTGGCGGGGGTGAGCTCGAGCTTGATCTCCTTGCCCTCTTTCACCACCTTTCGTGAGATCTTGCGGCCGATGTTGGCGATCTCGCGCTCGAGATTGCGCACCCCGGCCTCATGTGTGTAGTACCGGATGATGTGCGTGATGGCCTCGTCGGAGAAGCTTACGTTGGCCTCGGAGAGCCCGGCGGCCTCGCGCTGCTTTTTCACCAGGAAGCGCTTGGCGATCTGGAGCTTCTCGAGTTCGGTGTAGCCGGGAAGGCGCAGGATTTCCATGCGGTCCTGCAGCGGCTGCGGGATGGTGTGCAGCACGTTGGCGGTGCAGATAAACATCACTTTGGAGAGGTCGTACTCGACGTCGAGGTAGTGATCGGTGAAGCCGTGGTTCAGCTCCGGGTCGAGTACTTCCATCAGCGCCGCCGACGGGTCGCCGCGGAAGTCCATGGACATCTTGTCCACCTCATCCAGCACGAAGACCGGATTGACGGTGCCGGCCTTTTTCATCATTTGGATGATCTGGCCGGGTAGCGCGCCGATGTAGGTGCGGCGGTGGCCGCGAATTTCGGCTTCATCGCGCACCCCGCCGAGCGAAACGCGGACGAATTTCCGGCCGGTGGCGCGGCCGATCGACATCGCCAGCGACGTTTTGCCCACGCCCGGAGGCCCCACAAAGCACAGGATCGAGCCCTTGGGGTTTTTCACCAGTTGGCGCACCGCCAGGTATTCCAGGATGCGCTCCTTGATCTTTTCCAGGCCGTAGTGGTCTTCTTCCAGGATGCGCTCAGCCACGGCGATGTCGCGGATCTCCTTGGATCTTTTTTTCCACGGCACGGCCAGCAACCAGTCGAGGTAGTTGCGGCTGACGGTGGATTCGGCCGACATCGGCGGCATCATCTCCAGCCGCTTCAGCTCCTGGATGGCCTTTTCGTGGACGTCCTTGGACATGCCCGCGGTGTCAATCTTTTTCTTCAGCTCGTCGATTTCGCTTTTTTCGCCCCGGCCAAGCTCCTTCTGGATGGCCTTCATCTTTTCGTTGAGGTAGTACTCTTTCTGGGCGCGCTCCATCTGCCGCTTGACGCGGGTATTGATATTGCGGTCCACGTTGAGCTTGTCGATCTCGACCTCGAGGATCTCGGCGACGCGGTTCAGGCGCTCGAGCGGGTCGAAGTTTTCCAGCAACTCCTGCTTTTCCTCGACCGGAAGCTGAAGGTTGGCGGCGATGGTGTCGGAGAGCTTGCCGGGGTCGTCCACGCGCGCCGCGGCGATCATCGTGTCGTAGTTCAGGCTCTGCGACAGCTTGACGTACTGCTCAAACAGCCCGGTGACCTTGCTGACGATCTGTTCGAGCTGCGGCGAGGGCTCGACCTTGACCGGCACCAGGCGCAGGGTGGCCCGGAAGAAGCCCTCGTCGGTCGAGATCTGCACCACTTTTGCACGCTCGAAGCCTTCGACCAGCACCTTGATGTTGCCGTCGGGCAGCTTGACGCTCTGTACGATGTTGGCGAGCGTGCCGATGGTGTAGATCTCGTCGGGCTTTGGGTCATCCACCGAGGCATCGTGTTGGGTGGCAAGAAAGATTTTCTTATCGCCGGCCAGAGCTTCTTCGAGTGCCCGCACCGAGGCCTCGCGGCCGACAATGAACGGCGTCATCATCTGCGGGAAGATGACCATGTCGCGCACCGGCATCATCGGCACGCGCTTCAATTCGGTTTTTTCCCGGTTGAACATGGCTCCCTTGGTCAGATTAGCCTGCTTTCTCGAGCAGGTTCCAGTTAATTTCCCGGCTGCGCACCATCTCTGCGGTGACCACGAACTCGCGGAGCTTGCGCTGCGCCGGCAGGTGGTACATCAGCTCGAGCATCAGGTCTTCCAGGATCATGCGCAGCCCGCGGGCGCCTACCTTTCGCTGCAGGGCCAGCTCGGCGACGGTTTCCAGCGCCTCATCGGTGAATCGCAGCCGCACATTTTCGAACTCGAACAGTCGCTGGTATTGACGGATCAGGGCGTTCTTCGGCTCGGTCAGGATGCGCATCAGCGCGCTCTTGTCCAGGTCGGCCAGTACGCCCACCACCGGCAGGCGGCCGACGAACTCGGGGATCAAGCCGTAGCGGATCAGATCGGTGGGCTGCACCTGCTCGAGCAACTCGATGTTGCGGCGGTGCGCGGTGGCCGGCTGAGCGTCGGTGTGGAAGCCCAGCGACTTCTGCCCGGCGCGCCGCTCGATGATCTTTTCCAGCCCGACAAACGCGCCGCCGCAGATGAACAGGATATTGGTCGTATCCACGGGTGTGAATTCCTGGTGCGGGTGCTTGCGGCCGCCCTGCGGGGGCACGTTGGCGATGGTGCCCTCGAGGATCTTCAGCAGGGCCTGCTGCACACCCTCGCCCGAGACGTCCCGGGTGATCGAGGGGTTCTCGTCCTTCTTGGAAATCTTGTCAATCTCGTCGATGTAGATGATGCCCTGCTGGGCCTTGGTGACATCACCATCGGCGTTCTGGAGCAGCTTCAGGATGATGTTCTCGACGTCCTCACCGACGTAACCCGCTTCGGTCAAGGTAGTGGCGTCCACAATGGCGAAGGGCACCTCGAGCATGCGCGAGAGCGTCTGCGCCAGCAGCGTCTTGCCGGTACCGGTGGGCCCGATCAGCAGGATGTTGGACTTGGTCAGCTCCACGTCGCCCGGCTGGCGGTTCAGGAAAATCCGCTTGTAGTGGTTGTAGACGGCCACGGCCAGCTTCTTTTTCGTTTTGTCCTGGCCGATGACGTAGCCCTCCAGGAAAGTCTTAACCTCCGGCGGCCGCGGAAGGCGGCGGTTGGCCGGGTTAGCCTGCTCGCGCTTTTCGTCCTCGAGGATTTGCTGGCAGACGGTGACGCACTCGTTGCAGACGTAGGCTCGGGGATAGTCCGAGGGCGAGCTGATCAGCTTCTCGACCTGCTCCTGCGTCTTGTGGCAGAACGAGCAGCGCAGCGGTTCGTCGGTATTAAATTTTCTCACCAGAGTGCTGGCCTCCGGCGGCCTCCCCTTGTTGAAAACTCTGCGGGGGCAGTCGCGCCGATCATTGTAGTCCGTTTTCTCCCCGGCAGCGTCGCCGCTCCATCTGGTTACTAACCGTTTCGCACGGGCTAGCGGTGCTTATGGATGATTTCATCTACCAGGCCATAGTCCTTGGACTGCTGCGCCGACATGATGAAGTCACGCTCGACGTCCTTTTCTAATTTCTCGAGCGGCTGCCCGCTGTGGTTGGCGAGCAGCTTGTTGATCACCGTGCGCATGCGCAGAATTTCTTTCGCATGGATGTCGATGTCAGTAGCCTGCCCGGAAAGCCCTGACATCCACGGCTGGTGGATCAGGATGCGCGAATTGGGCAGGGCGAACCGCTTCTTCGGCGCCCCGGCCGCCAGCAGTAGCGCGGCGATTGACGCGGCCTGGCCCACGCAGATAGTAACCACGTTCGGACGGACGAACTGCATCGTGTCGTAGATGGCCATGCCAGCCGTGATCGAGCCGCCGGGCGAGTTGATGTAGAGCGAGATGTCCTTCTCCGGGTCCTCGGCTTCCAAAAACAGCAGCTGCGCGGTCACCAAGTTGGCCACGTGATCATCGATCGGAGTGCCGATAAAGATGATGTTGTCCTTCAGCAGCCGCGAATAGATGTCGTATGCCCGCTCGCCCCGGTTGGTCTGCTCGACCACCATGGGGATCAGCGTTGTCGCGCGCGGGGTCGGATCGTCGGGATGAGTCATCTAAGAATCTAGGAGACGCTGAGGAACCCGGTTAAGAACCTAACTCTTCGCTTCGGCTGTCGTTTGAATCCGGGTGTTTCGGTAGAGCCACTCGAGAGTTTTTTCACTCCGGAGCTTAGATTTCATCCTATCGAGTGCCCCCTGTTTTGTCAAGCGCGCCCGGATGGCTGTGGCCGATTCGCCACTGCGCTCGGCGAGTGCGGCCAGCTCGCGCTCGAGTTCCTTCTCGTCTACATCAATGTTTTCGGCTGTGGCAATACGGTCCAGAATCAGCTCGGCCTTGACGTCTTCCACGGCGGGGTCGCGCTGGCGACGGCGCAGCGCCACCCAGTCCACGTTGACCGCCCGGGGATCCACGCCCTGGGCAGCCAGCGAACGCACGGCGCGCTCTAGGCGCACGTCCATTTGATGCTCAGCGAGCGCTTCGGGCACGGGGAAATCATGCGCGGCGACCAGCTTGGCCAGGAGGCGCTCGCGCGCCTGCTCGGCCCTGCGCTCGTCGCGCGCCGCCTCGAGGCTCTGCCGGAGCTTGGCGCGCAGCTCGTCGAGTGTGGCCGCGTCGCTGATGTCTTTGGCGAACTCGTCGTTCAGCTCCGGCAACTTCTTTTCCTTGATGGCAAGGATCTCGATCGCGTAGTGGTATACCTTCCCGGCGAGCTTGGCGTCGGGGTAATCCTCCGGGTAGCGCACCTCGAAGCGCCGGTGCTCACCCACTTGTGCGCCGCGCAGGTTCTCGTTGAATGAGCCGAGGGTTTCCTCTGCGCCGATGTGGCAGAGCACGTTGTCGGCCTGCAGTGGCTCACCTCCGCCTTGCGGGGTGCCCAGCAGCTTGAGCTGCGCGAAGTCGCCGTCCGCGATGGCGCGGCCCTCGACCGGGACAAACGTCGCGGCGCGCTCGCGCATCTCTTTGAGCGCCTTTTCCACGTCCGCGTCGCCGATCTCGAGCGCCTCGACCTCCACTTCCAGGTTCTTGTATTCGCCCAGCTCGAACTCCGGCAGCACCTCAAACGTTGCGCGAAACTTCAGCGGGCCGCCCTCGGCGAAGTCCACCTTGTCCACCTGGGGGCGCGTCACGGGCACCAGCTTTTTCTCGCTGACCACCTGCTCGATGCGGTCCGGCACAAGCGATTGCAGAACTTCGCTCTTGATGTCTTCGGCGAAACGCCGGCGGATCAGAGTCACCGGAGCCTTGCCCGGCCGGAAACCCGGGACGCGGGCCACGCGCGCAAACTCCCGCGCCACGCGCTCCATGGCTTTCTGTACGTCCTCTGCGGGAATTTCCAGATCCAATTCGCGCCGGCAGGTGGCTTCGGTCATTATTGCTTTCGCTTGGAAGAGTTCGGCCCCGCACCGCTGGGTTGCCCTTGTGCTTGCCGCCGCAAACTTTTCGCCGATTCAGGACCCGGGAAAAGGAGGCAGGGAACACCAGCGAGTGGGGCACCGCCGAGAAACTTCAGTATAGGCGAGGCATCCTACCGCGTCAACTCGGGCTCGGGCGCCTCAGCGCTTCGATGTGTTTCCCTTGTAGGGGCGCAGCATGCTGCGCCCCTACAAAGGCCCGCATTGCTGTGGCCGCTACTTCTGGGCGTAGCTGGTCACGCGCGCTAGGTAGTCGCGGTGCACTCCGGCCACGGTGATGTCGGCAAACGACCGGGAGATCCCGCGATTGGCATCCGCGCCGCGCTTCTGGGCAGCGGCTTCGAAGGCAGCACTAACCTTGGCCAAGGCGTCGGCATTCGGAGTCAGGTAGACAACGTAGCGCCAACCGGGATTATCCGTGTGCACCTGCTCTACATCGATCCAGTAAGCCAGGATGGTCCCGTTGGCCAGCAGCTCGTCATAGACGGGCTTGCTGTACTTGTCGAACATCTCGCGCCACTCCTGACCCTTGCCGGGCTGGACCTGGTTGGCGCTGACCCAGAGGTAGCCGTTCGCACCGCTGGCGGCTTTGCTGCGGCGCAGCGGGGAGCGCAGCAGGTAATCGCGATGCTTGGTGGCGGTGGAGATAAGCGGGGCCGTATAAACCTTGATGGTCTCCCCGAGCACGCGCTCGATGCCGGCGATGCTCGAGGCTTCGAACCAGAGCCCGTGGGTGATCCCGCTCTCGTCGTGCACGATGGTCACATAGGTGCCCCAACTGATAATCGTGCCGTCGGCCAGCAACTTGTCGAAGATCGGCTTGGTGTTTTTCTCGGCGTAGGCGACCCAGTCGGCCCACTGCGCCCGCGGGACGGCCCATTCGGAAACGTACGTGAACGTGGGAGGCTCCTCCTGCTGCTGAGCCAAAGCTGCCAGCGGCGCCAGCAGCAACAGGGCAAATGCCGTGAGTAAGATGGGGATTCGTTTGTTCATCTTTTCCTCCTGGGGAGGATGGAAGACCCTCCCGATGAATAGAAACGTTGGTCAGAGTTCATCACTGCGAGCTGTGTGGTGCCGACGACTCCGCCGGCATTCGAGTGCACAGGAACCTTAGAGGCCCGACCCGATGCCGCGGACAATAAGCGGGACGAGCGTTCCTGTCAAGGCCTAGCCGGGCCAAGCCGGCCGTTGCGCTCAGGCGACGGGCGGCCGCCTGGTGTGCCAGTCGGTGAGTTGCTGGAAGAGATGGGCGGCGGCAATCACGGCGCGGTCGTTTCGCACACGCCCGACGAATTGCAGGCCGACCGGAAGCTTCGTTTCGCTGAACCCGCACGGAACGCTTATCACCGGCAGGCCGCAGAGGTTTCCGATCCCGCCGAGCGGATCGGGAAAGCTGAGATCGGTCTCCAAGTTGGTTTCGAGCGGCGTGGCGACGATGGGCAGCGATGCGGCCGCCAAAACATCGAAGCCCTCGAACAGGGCATCCATTTTCTTCTGCAGGATCCCGCGAACGCGCACGGCACGCAAGTAGTCGGATGCAGACAATTGCTCGTTGACGTAGCCCGCGATCTTGCCGAGCGGGTCGTCGAGTTCCGCGACCCGGCCGGATTCGATCAGGGACGCAAACGCCGAAGCGCCTTCGACCGAGATGATCACGTTGGCGGCGTCCTCGAACGGGCCTTCAGGCAGGCGCGCTTCGCTGACCTGCGCGCCTGCTTGCCGCAGCACTTGAAGCGCGGTCTCGGCAACCGCGGCGATGCCCTTGTCAGGATTCTTCCAGGCGTTGGTCAGCCAGCCGATGCGCAGCGGCCAGGAACGGCTCTGTGGCGCGTACGCGTACGCAAAATCAGCTTCCCCGGGCGGAAGCGAGCCGCGGTCCCTCGGGTCGTGCGCGGCGATGGCCGAAAGCACCAGCGCGCAATCGTCGGCCGCGCGTGCCATCGGGCCGATCTTGTCCATGGAATATGACAGCGCCATGGCGCCGTAGCGGCTCACACGGCCGTAGGTCGGCCGCAGGCCGGTGACCCCGCAGAACGCCGAGGGGCAAACAATCGAGCCCCAGGTCTCTGTGCCGATGGCGAAGGCCGCCAGTGCCGCTGCGACGATGGCGCCCGAGCCGCTCGATGAGCCGCAGGTCCAGCAACTTTCTTTCCACGGGTTCTTGGCCGGGCCGGTCAGCGAAGCGGATGCAAAGCGGTATCCCATGCCGCCGGCCAGCTCGATCATCGCGGCTTTGCCGAGGAGGATGGCGCCGGCGCGGTCGAGGCGCTCGATCACCGCGGCGTCGTGGTCGAACTTCTGCCGGGCGAGCGGGCGCGCGCCCCAGGTGGTGGGGTAGCCCTTCACGGCCAGCAGATCCTTGGCGGCGTAGGGGATGCCGTGGAGCGGGCCGCGATAGTGTCCGGCAGCTATCTCGCGCTCGGCGGCGCGCGCCTGCTTCAGGGCGAGCTCTTGTGTAAGCGTTGCATAGGCATTTAAGCGCCCGCCGAGAGGCTCGCTGCGGGCGAGGTAGCTCTCGGTAAGCTCCACCGGCGAAAGCGTCCGGGACTTGATTCGTTTACCCAGTTCGCGGATGGGAAGATAGAGGATGTCTTCACCGAGCATCGGTTCAGCCTTTCTTCGCACGGCGCGACGCAGGCTGCGGTCCGCGACCCCGGACAGGACGCTCGCCCCGGTGCGCCTCCGGGTAGATCTCAAGAACGGTTGCGGGCTGGTCGGCGTTGTCCAGTGGAAACGCACGCAACAATTCCAGCGACTTCTGGCCCTCGGTTACCAGGCGCTGCAGGTCGGCCTTCTGCTCCTCGGTGAGCCGCTGGCCGTACTTGCGGAAGATGGCCTGGACCTTGGCCTCCACTTCGGCACGGCCCTCGGGCGACAGCTTGGGCTCAGTGGGCTGCTGCATCGCGAGCGCCGCGGGCGCTTCGGATACCGGGAGCAGATGGTCGGGGATCACGGCGACACCGGCGGCCGCCCAGGCTGCACGTCGGGCAAACTCGCGGCGCGAAATGCCATGGGAAGACTTGGACGATTTCTTTTTTTCTGTCATGGGATTGTCCACCTCCGCTGTGATTCAGCAACCCCCGCGCTTCAAGGTAATCTGCAACTGGAGCAGCAAGACAAATTTTCCTGGTCGGAAACTTTGGTGCGGAAGGAGGGAGTTGAACCCCCACGGCCTTTCGGCCACAGGATCCTAAGTCCTGCGCGTCTGCCAGTTCCGCCACTTCCGCATTCTGAGAAGAAACGGTAACACGCGGCCCGGCTATCCTCAAGCCAATGCCCCATTCCCATCGAAATTATTCAGTATCAAGAGTGGACTGGTATGGGCGCTGTTGTGTGGACCTTGTCTGTCGATCAATCGAATGTTGGCCTTCCTTTGCAGATTGATGCTACCGAGCACGCTGCAGACGGCTGGCGTTCTGCCCCTGTAGCCCAGTTCTTTGTGGATCGGTCCTGCCCGGAGAATTAATTGCTGGTGGGCGGCCTGATTTGCCGGTCTGACATGGTTGTTTATCACGTGTGTCAAGATCTCTTCCGAAAGCCTCATTCTTGCCCTCTTTCTACAGAAACGCTCTCCCCAACGAAACGATAAACTGGATTCCCGGAATCGTTTTGCCGCTGAGTCGGTCGTCGTTTGTGATGAACAAATCCACCCGCGCCTGCGCGGCGCAGGCAAGCTGGATGGCATCCGGCGGCTTTATGGCCTTGTCCTGGCGAGCCGTCGCGTAGATGCGGGCCGCCTCACGGTCGAACGGTACAAGAATCGACCTTCGAGCCAACACGTCTTCGTATTTCCGGCACAAATCGCTCTCGCCCCTAGCCGCGGGCCGGACAAGTACCTCACCGAGCGTCATTGTGGAGGTAAAGAGCTGGTCATCTCGCTCGTGCATCCGCTCTGCGAGATGCGTGACGCGCTCCGTAAGCCGCCCGTGATCCTCCAGAAGGTAGATGAACAGGTTGGTGTCCCAGAAGATGCGGCTCATTCCCACCCCTCCCGCAGCTTGCGCACGTACTCATCGGGGTCCACACCCTCCCAAATCTCTCTTCCCAATCCCCGAAGCTCCAGGATGGAGTTTTCTGCGGACGCTTTGCTCTGTGGCGCTGCATAGTTTGACGAATACCAGTCCAGCAGGTAGACGTACTCCGAGGGAATCTCGTCGCAAGCTGGAGTAATCTTTGCCCCGTCGCGCGCGGGGTGGTACGAATCGCCTTTGTAGAAGAGCCGCCGCTTGAGCTTTCCCGTGGCGTAGAGCATGCGATACCGCGCCGGACTCGGCGCGCGGTTGGCGACGCAATGCTGAAGTGCGTGCACATACACGCCCGGGCGCAAGTCTCCCGCGATGCCCTCCTTTCTGGCGCGATCGACAATCTCGCTCACAGTGAAGTCAGACCGCCCCGGATTTTCCCGGTGGAGAAGCGCGGTTGCGAGCCAAACCTCATCTGCAACTCTTATAGAGTGTCTGGTCGCAGCACGCATAACGCACCTCTTTCCGCTGCCTGCGAGGCACGATTTATTGTGGACACCTATAGACATAGTATCCATAGAATGCACAAATGTCAAGCCCGTGTCCCCTCGCTCTCCTATTCTAGTTGCTTGCCTTTGGTTTCGGGCAGTGCGAGGGCCAGCAGGGCGGCGACGAAGAAGGTCGCGCCGGGAAGCGTGAAGGCCCTTCCGAGCCCATAGTGAACCGCCAGAGCGCCGACAGCAAACGGCGCCAGAGCCGAAATCCCGCGTCCAACGTTGTAGCTCAGGCCCATGGCAGTGGCGCGGATTTCGGTAGGGAAGAGTTCCGAGGCGATGGCGCCGTAGCCGGAGAAATACCCTGTGCCGAAAAATGCCACCAGGGGCCCCAGCACCAGCAGCCAGGTGGGATTGCTGGTTTCTCCATAGACCACCACAAGCGCCGCCGCAGCCAGCAGATAAGCGGCGTAAGTTTTCCGGCGTCCGACGGCATCGGCCACAAAACCGAACAGCGTATAGCCGAACCACTTGCCCACGCCCATGACGATCAGCCACACAGTCGTCTTCGCGATGGTCAGGCCGCGGCCGCCCTGGCTCGCCGGGTTCGAGAGGTACGTGGCGATCCAATAAAACAGCCCCCAGTAGCCGAACATCGAGAAGGCATTCATGGTTGTGGCCAGCACGCCGGGCCAGCGGAGATCTTTCCGCCAGAGCAGTCGCAGCGAGCCCGGTCGCTGTGGTCCTCCGCGATCGAGCCAGAGCTTTGGCTCGGGCACCTGCCGGCGGATCCAGAAACAGACGAGCGCCGGAAGCACGCCGACGAAAAACACGGCGCGCCATCCAAAGCGCGGCAGGACCAGGAAAGTCACGCCGGCAGCGATCATCTCGCCGATGGCCCAGGAGGACTGCATCAGGCCGAGCGCCTTGCCGCGGTGCTCGGCGGGCCAGGTCTCGGCGACGAGCGCGGCTCCGGTGGTCCACTCGCCGCCCATTCCCAGTCCGAGGATGATGCGGAACACGGCGAGCTGCCAGAACGTGGCGGAGAGGCCGCAAGCGCCGCTCGCCAGCGAGTAAACCAGGATCGAAGCCATCAGCGCTCGCGTGCGCCCGACGCGGTCGGCGAGAAAGCCGAACGCGGCGCCTCCGATCGCCGAGGAGCCGAGCGTAAGAAGTCCGAGCAGACCGCCGCGATCGGCGCGGATACCGAGCTCGCGCATGACGTACGGCAGCACCATGGAGAGCAGCATCACGTCCATGGCGTCGAGCATCCAGCCAAGCCCGCCGGCAACGAGCGACCTGCGCTCGGCTGAGGTGACTTGCTCGGGCCAAGGGATGCCGAGGACGGTGCGCGTGGCTCGCGGGGGAGGGAGGGGCCGGGCGGCGATGGGGCCGGTGGCCAAGGGGATGCTCCGGGTGATCCCCATTGTACAAAAAACTACGCGCCAGCCTGCTGCAATTTCGGACGTCCGCGGAAAAGCTTGCCCACAGCGCAGCCGAAGGGAATCCCTCTTGGTTCCCAGAGAGATCCTTCGGTTCGTCCCGACTTAGTCGGGACTCCGCTCAAAATGACGCCTAGTTCCCCGCTGGAGGTGCACCGGCGAGCGGTTACGCGCTGCCGCCGGCCATGCTGTCAGTGTTCTCGGCGATGCGGAAGAGCACGACGACGAGCTCTAGCGCGACGCGAACATAGAGCACCCAGACGAACAGTGCGACAACGCCAAACACCAGCGCGAGCAGGCCCTGCGCCGGGGATTGCTGGAGCCCTGTCACGACCGCTGCGACAAGTGAGACCACGCCGGCAACAAGCGCGATGACGTAGAGCACCTTGATGATCCGTTTGGCCAAGAGCTGTTGAAAGGCGAAGTCGACCAATCCCTGGAAGATCCCTTTTTCATCGGGCATCGTGTCCTCCTCAAGCAGATGGAACAATAACTGACGGGCTGGACGAGCGGCTGGCGTGCCGCTCAGTCCATTTTACCGTTTCGCAAGGTCAGGAAAAAGCGCGGCCCGCAGGACCGAGGTTCGCGGGGGAGATGCGGGATTCCGAATCGCGCCGGTGCCGGCCGCTTTGACCCGTTTGCACGAATGCATTAGTATGCGTTCGCCCGGTGCGTTTGAACTCGCCGAGCCGTTCGAGGAGGCTGCTCTGCGCGCGCACTCAATCCTGATGATTCTCCCTCTCGCCGCGGTTGTGGTATTCGCGGCCAGCGCGCAGAAAGAACAGCCGGGTGCGGACCGACGCGGCGAGCTTGAGGAAGTTCTCAAGCAGAGATATCGGCTGACA
This sequence comes from Candidatus Acidiferrales bacterium, assembly GCA_049273775.1. Lineage (GTDB taxonomy): Bacteria > Acidobacteriota > Terriglobia > Acidiferrales > UBA7541 > JBASRK01. Next base: position 359 of record JBASRK010000001.1, on the reverse strand, counting down.
ACGGTCGGCACAAGCATGCTGGGGCTCAAGGGCAGCGCAGGCTCGCTCCGCCGGGTGGGAGGAGTGGTGGAGCTACGGCGCGAGGGATTCTACGGCTCGTTCACGCAGAACGGCTCCGCCACAATGAGCATCCGCGGGGAGGCCGTCGAGGTCTCCCGCGGCCATAAGGATTTCGCGTTTCCAGCCGGCGAGCAGTTCTACATCCACAGCGTGTACGTGGGCCAGGACCTGGTCTCGCTCGGGCTGTTGAGCACGCGCTCGGTCACGACGCCTCGTGGAACCGGTCGGCTCTGGGCCGCGGTGGATTTCTACCTGCCTGTTGAGGTGCTCACGAACCTTAACACCGGCGCCATCTTCAG
>JBASRK010000254.1:0-10506 GCA_049273775.1 Candidatus Acidiferrales bacterium | reverse complement strand
GTTGCGCTCCACCAATTCGCGGGCGGCGCGGCCCATCTGCTCCCGGCGGACCCCGTCCTGGATGAGCTCGATCCAGGCGACGCCTAGGTCCTCCGGACTGTTCACTTGAATGCCCGCGCCGGCCTTGAGGAACATTGCCGTCGTTTCGCGAAAGTTTTCCATCGAGGGCCCGAACAGCGGGGGCTTTCCGAAGGCGGCCGGCTCCAGAATATTGTGACCGCCTGCAGGCACCAACGAGCCGCCGACAAAAACAGCGTCGGCCAGACGATAGACGCCTGCGAGCTCACCTACGCTATCAAGCAGCAGGACGCTCGCGGCTTCATCGAGCGCGGCGCCGGAGGCTCCCTCCAGCCGCAGCCCGCTGCGACGCACAACCTTTCGGTGCGACTCCTCGATCAGGCGTGCTGCGGTATCGAACCGTTCGGGTTTGCGCGGCGCAAGCACCAGCAGTGCCTGCGGCCATTGGCCCTGCACGATGCCGAAAGCAATCAGCACCAGCGACTCTTCGCCCGCGGTCACGCTGCCCGCCACAAGCACCGGGCGGCGCGGGCGCCGGGCGAGCTCGCCCTCGAGCCAGCTAACTACCGGCGAGGGCGTAGGCAGCGCCAGGTCATATTTCAGATTGCCGGTGACGAAGACGCGTTCGGCAGGCGCACCGATCGCCCGGACTCGCCGGGCGTCTTCTTGGCTCTGCATCAAAAAGCGGTCCACGTGGGCGAGGATCGGGCGCATGGAGTTGCGCCAGAAATAGTATCTGCCGAACGAGCGGTCGGAAATTCGGCCGTTGACCACGACCACTCGCGCCCCGGCGAGCCGCGTCTCTCGAAGAAAGCGCGGCCAAAACTCCGTCTCGGCGATAACAACCAGTGCCGGCTGGATGGCGCGCAGCGCTCGACGGCACGCGAAGGCGAAGTCCAAAGGAAAGTAAAATGCTCCGTCACAGTCGAGCTGCTGAGCGGCGAGCGCCTGGCCCGTGACAGTTGTCGTGCTGATAAGGATCCGCCGTCCGAGAAAGCGCTGGCGCAGCCTCGGGAGTAGAGGCCCGATGGCCAGAGCCTCCCCGATCGAGACGGCGTGGACCCAGATAGCACCGGGCGCCGCTTGACAGAGGTTGCTCGGCAGATTCCCCAAGCGCTCACGCAGATAACGGCGAGAGCTCTGCGAGCGCCCGCGAGACAGCAGGTAGTAGATCGCCAGAAATGGCAGGGCCGCGGCGAGCAGAACACTCGCCAGAAAGGATTGAACCCTGTCACGCAGCGAGAGCTCCGGCAACGTAACTGGCACGTGCGGTGTCATCCCCGTGCGCTCTAGACGGTAACACGGCCGCCCGAAAATTTGACAGATGGCACCCATTTCCCACTGATGAACTTGCAGTTCTTAGGCGGTCAACGGAGCAGGGCCAGATGGCCGGGGCGCGCTTTTGGGAGCAAAGCTCATCGCGAGTCCCTGTCCATGGCAGAAAGACCCTATCTTCCCTTGGGCTCACGGCTATAATCACATGTGCGGACTCTTTTCAGTAACGTATGGCGCTCAAAGACACTCTAAGATCGAGCCGGATGCACCTTCCAATCTCCATCGCCATACTTGTGTCCCTTCCTTTCGTCCTGGGACAAACCCAGCAAGACCCTGCCTCACTTCCGGCGCGTGATTCCCACGAAGGACTCCTGGTCGCCGCCGACCCTTATCAAGACGCGACGCGCTACAAGACGCGCTTCGGGAAGAAAAATCCATACGATGCCGGCATGCTGGCCATCGAGGTCTATTTCCGCAACGACAGCGACAAGCCCATCCGGCTGGACCTCGAAGCTATCCGGCTGCTGCTCAGCCCGCCCGGCTTCGACAAGCAGCGGCTCGGGCCGCTGTCCGCTGAAGACGTCGCGGACCGCATCCTCAACAGGGGCGCGTCAGATCCTACGGCGCGGCGGCGGCCGCTCCCTGTGCCTGGGCGCGGGCCGAAAGGCGGCCACGGCAAGGAGTGGGACGAGTTGGTCGCTTCGCTGCGCGCCGGGGCCTTCGAAGCGGATCTCCTCCCGCCGCACGGCACTGTGCACGGACTTTTTTTCTTCGATATCGATCGCCGCTACGATTGGCTGGCCTACGCCCGGCTTTACATTCCCGATCTAAAATTCATGACTGACAAGAAGGCGCTGCTGTTTTTTGATGTGGACCTGGCCGCAGCGCGCCCGCGCTAAAGCCCCGTTCCGGGCAGCCGATTTGCCGGACGGCGCAAGCTTGGCTAGAATCACCTTTGCTCAGGGTCCTGCACTCGATGACACTTCCCGACGACCTCAACCCACAGCAGCGCGAAGCCGTGCTGGCGACCGAAGGGCCCGTGCTGGTGCTGGCCGGCGCCGGGACGGGCAAGACGCGGGTGATCACCTACCGGGTCGCGCATCTGGTCGGGCTGGGCGTCCCCGGCACTTCGCTGCTGGCGGTGACGTTCACCAATAAGGCCGCCGACCAGATGAAGCAGCGCGTTGCGCAGCTGCTGGCGCGCACCGGCCAGAACGCTGGCGAGCCGTGGATTTCGACGTTCCACTCGTTTTGCGCGCGCCTGCTGCGCCGCGAGGCACCGCGGCTCGGGCTACGCCGCGACTTCGCTATCTACGATGAAGAGGACCAAGCGGCCGCGGTCAAGCTCGCGCTCCAGCAACTGTCGCTCGATGAGCGAGGCGCGCCGGTGCGCGGGATGCTCGAGCGCATCAGCTTCGCTAAGAACCACGGCCTTACTGCCGAGCATGTCGCCGCCGGGGCCGTCGACGAGCAGGGCCGCACGGCCGCGAAGGTCTTCGAGGCGTACGAACAAATTCTGCGCAAAGCCGGTGCGCTGGACTTCGATGATCTGCTGCTCCGCGCCGTCGAGGTCCTCCGCCGCTTCGACGAGGCGCGCGCGCAGTGGAGCGGGCGCTTTCGCTACATTCAAGTGGACGAATACCAGGACATCAATCGCGCTCAGTACGAGCTGCTGGTGCTGCTCGCCGGCGAGCGTCGCAACCTCTGCGTGGTCGGCGACGAGGACCAAAGCATCTATAGCTGGCGCGGCGCCGACCTCGACAACATCCTGCACTTCGGTGATGATTTTCCCGGCTCGAGGGTCATCCGGCTCGAACAGAACTACCGCTCGACGCAGAAGATCCTCGACGCGGCAAGCGGCCTGGTGGCGAAGAACGTCCGCCGGCTGGGCAAAACGCTCACGGCAACCCGAGGCGAAGGCTCAAACCTGAAGTTCTACGAGGCCCGCGACGCCGCGGCAGAAGCCGATTTCGTCTCTGGGCAGATCTTCGCGCTCCACCGGAGCGACCCGAAAGCGCGCCTTGCTGTGCTCTATCGCACCAATTTCCAATCCCGCGCACTTGAAGAGGCGCTGAGGCGAATAAGCCTGCGCTACCGCGTCCTCGGCGGTTTCAGCTTTTACCAGCGCGCCGAGGTCAAGGACGCACTGGCTTACGTGCGCCTAGCCAGCAATCCCAATGACGACGTAGCCTTGCTGCGCGTGCTCAATACGCCGCCCCGAGGCATCGGGAAAGCGACCGTCGAAGCGCTCCGCGACCTTGCGCAGCAAGACGGCAGTTCACTGTGGCCGGCCATCAGTAAGATCATCGAGTCGTCAACCACGGGGCGGACCATGGCGCCGCTGAAAGCTTTCCGCGAACTCGTCGAAGGACTGGCCGGCGAGCGCGATGCGCAACCCCCGGCAGAATTCCTCCGGCTGGTGCTCGAACGCACCGGCTACCTCGACATGCTTTCGCAGCGAGGCTCAGCCGAAGACACGGCACGCGTCGAAAACCTGCAGGAATTGGTGAACGCGATGGTCGAAGGCTCCGAGCGCGGCGAAACGCTGAGCGATTTCCTGGACCGAGCAGCGCTGGTGAGCGACGCTGACGCGTACGAGGAAGGCTCGCCAGTCACGCTGCTGACTCTGCACAGCGCCAAAGGGCTCGAGTTCGACCACGTCTTCCTGGTCGGCCTCGAAGAAGGCGTCTTCCCACACAGCCGCTCGGGCGACCGCGCTGACGAACTCGAAGAGGAGCGGCGGCTGTGCTACGTGGGGATGACGCGCGCCAGGGAAACGCTCACGCTGACCCGCGCCGTCTACCGCCGCATCTACGGAAATGAGCGGCTGGAGGGCTCGCTGCCCTCGCGCTTCCTGCTGGAGATCCCCGGCGAGCTGGTGGACACGGCCGAAGGGTCGCTCGCGGATGCGGGGGCGACGCGCCACTACGAACCAGACCCGGAATACTCGTATTCGCCCGCCGAGTTTGCGCGGCGCTCGCGGCAGCCTTACTACCCGCCGCGCCGGGGCCGCTCGCCGCAACGAGCCAGCGCCCCGGCAAGCCGGGGCCCCGCCAACCCGCTCATCGGCCAGCGAGTGCGTCACCCGACTTACGGCCTGGGCACGATCATCGCCGTGGACGGCGAGGGCGAGGACCGCAAACTGACCGTCAGCTTCAGCGACTACGGCACGAAAAAACTCCTGGAACGCTACGCGCAGCTCAAATGGGCATGATGCGCTCGGTGCGCTACCCGCGGTGCGGAGAAGGTTGCACACGCGGACGGCTCAAGGTAGAGTTTTCCAGCTTCTCTTGTGGGCGGTGACGGTGGGCTCTCAACTTTTCCGCGTCAAGAGCATTGATACGCTGATTGCCGACGCCGACCAGCCCGAGCGTCGGCTGAAGCGAACCCTCGGCGTGCTGAGCCTGACGGCGCTGGGTATCGGCGCGATCATTGGCACTGGAATTTTCGTATTCACCGGCACCGCGGCCGCAGGCGAAGTAGTGAAGTATCCCTCGCTGCTAAAGGCGCCGCTGCTCGACGTCATCCTCCACGGCAGCCAGGCGCTGACCACCGGACGCCCGGGCGCCGGCCCGGCCATCGCTCTTTCGTTTTTTCTGGTGGCCATCGTGTGCGGGTTTGCGGGGCTGTGCTATGCAGAGCTCGCTTCCATGATCCCCATCGCGGGCAGCGCCTACACCTACACGTACGCCACGCTTGGCGAGCTGGTCGCCTGGATCATCGGCTGGGACCTGGTCCTGGAGTATGCCGTCTCAAATATGGGCGTGGCGGTCGGCTTCTCCGAACACGTCAACAAGCTGCTCCAGGGCCTCGGTGTCCGATTGCCGGATTACCTCTCGGCTCCGGCTTACAGCCCCGCGACCGGCTGGGCCTGGCACTTCAACCTGCCGGGCTTCTCAATTGTGATGATCCTGACCGTGCTGCTGGTGATCGGCATCCGCGAATCGGCCGAAGCCAATACCATAATGGTCGCGATCAAGCTCGTCGCCATTTTGATCTTCGTGTTTGCTGCGGCGAAGTATGTGGAGCCGTCCAACTGGAAACCGTTCATGCCCAATCACTGGCAGGGAGTGCTGACCGGCGGGGCCATCGTCTTCTTCACCTACATCGGCTTCGATTCGGTTTCGACCGCCGCGGAAGAGTGCCGCAACCCCAAGCGCGACCTCCCGCTGGGCATCTTGCTCTCGCTGGGGGTGTGTACCATTTTCTACGTCGCGGTAGCGGTGATTTTGACTGGTATCCAGCCGTGGAAGAGCCTCGGCAATGCCGCACCCGTAGTGAACGCGCTCCACGCCATCCGCCTGTACCAGGTGGAGCGCTGGGTGACGATCGGCGCGCTAACCGGGATGATCTCCTCGCTGCTGGTGTTTCAGTTGGGGCAGGCGCGCGTGTGGTTTGCGATGTCGCGGGACGGCCTTTTGCCCGGGGCATTTTCTCGCGTCCATCCAAAATTCCGCACGCCACACGTGGCCACCTGGGTCGCCGGAATCTTCGTCGGCATCCCTTCGGGGGTGTTTGATATCGATACCCTCGCAGACCTAGCCAATATCGGTACGCTTTTCGCTTTCGTGTTGGTCTCGCTGGCGGTGCTGATCCTGCGGCGAACGCAGCCGGAGCGGCCGCGGGCGTTTCGCGCGCCGCTGGTCTGGGTGATGGCGCCATTATCGGTTTTCTTCTGCCTGATTCTGATGGCCGGCTTGCCGGTTGAGAACTGGATCCGGTTCGTGGTATGGCTGGCAATCGGACTGGTGATTTATTTCAGCTACGGCCGCAGGCACAGCGTCCTCGAGGCTGCGCCCATTCGGTGGGAGCGCCCGTGACCCGGCGACTGCGGTTATGCGCCTCAGGCATCGCGGCGTTCACTCTACTGACGCCAGCCGGCGCATTCGCCTGGGGCGCGAACGGCCACAAGCTGATCGCAAGTAAGGCAGTGGAAACCCTTCCGCCGGACCTACGGCCGTTCTACGAGTCCAATCGCAATTTCATCCTGCAGCACTCCACTGACCCGCTCGACTGGCTTGCCAAGAACCGCGCTGCGGAACGCCGCAACCACATCGTCATGCTCGACCGCTACGGCAAATATCCCTTCGATGCCTTGCCGCGGAGCTACAGGGCGGCGCTCAGCAAGTTCGGCAAACCCAAGCTGGAGGCTAACGGCTTGCTGCCGTGGCAGATCGGCGTTTACAGCGAAAAGCTCACCATCGCCTTCCGGCTGCACAACTGGGATGATGTCCGCCTGTTCTCCGCCCTGCTGGCCCACTACGTCGCCGAGGCGCACGACCCCTTCAATACCACCGAAAACTTCGATGGCAAGCTCTCCGGCCAGCCCGGCGCCGACCAGCGCTTCGGAAACAGCTTGGTGGACCGCTTCTCGCTGTTCTTCCCGGTGCGGCCGAACGACGCAACGCCCATCAGCGACCCCACCGACCATGCCTTTGAGGACTGCCTGAGCGCGCACAGTTGGCTCGAGCCCATCCTGCTGGCTGACAGGCGCGCCCGCTGGGGACTGAGCGACTACACCGACGAATACTTCGACCGCTTCTACAACCAGGCCGGCGCCATCGTATTCCGGCAACTTTCCGACGCTGCCACCGACGTCGGCTCCTATTGGCTGACCGCCTGGAAGAACGCGGGGCGCCCCGACCTGCCGTCGCGATAAGCGGCTCCCGTGAACCGACCACAAGTGGAAGCGCTGCTCGCCGCTGTGCCCAAGGCCGAGCTGCACCTGCACTTGGAAGGGGCCATCGAGCCGGAAACCGTCGTAGAGCTGGCAGCGCGCCACGGCCAGGCTCTGGCGCGCGAGGTGGTGGCGGCGCACTACGCCTTCCGCGACTTCCGAGGCTTCCTTGAGGCGTTCAAATGGGTCACCTCGTATCTTCGCGCACCCGCCGACTATGCCCTGCTGGTTGAGCGTCTGGCCGATCAGTTAATCCGCCAGAACGTCGTCTATGCCGAGGTGACGCTTTCGGTCGGGGTGATGCTCCGCCGCGAGCAGGACGTAGAGGCGAACTTCGCCGCGATCCGGCAAGCAGCGGCGCAGGCGGGGATCAGGGGTCTGCGGTTGCAGTGGGTGTTTGACGCGACGCGGCAGTTCGGCGCCGCGGCAGCGATGGAGGTGGCGCATCTTGCGGCGCGGATGAAAGACGATGGCGTGGTGGCCTTTGGAATGGGTGGCGACGAATTGTCTGTGCCCGCAGCGGAGTTTCGCGGAGTCTATGAATTCGCCGCGGGCCAGGGCCTGCGCCGGCTGGTTCATGCCGGCGAAATCGGACGGCCGGAGACCGTGCGTGAAGCCGTGGAACTGCTTGGCGTTGAGCGCATCGGCCACGGCATTGCGGTGGTCCGCCACGAACGGACCATGGATTTCCTGGCCTCCAGGCAGATCCCGCTTGAGATCTGTCCGACGAGCAACCTCCGCACCGGTGCCCTGGCGCGACAACTGGGCCGCGCCGAGGCCAAGGCGGCAGACCATCCCCTGCGACAACTCTTTGCCCGCGGACTGGGCGTCACACTTTCGACCGATGACCCGGCCATGTTTCACACTGACCTGCTCGGCGAATACGGCCTCAGTCTTGACCTGGGACTTGGCCCAGGCGAGTTGGTGCGCATCGCGGAAATGGGCTTCGAGTTCGCCTTCCTGCCGGCGCAGGAGAAGCAAGCGCTGCTCCAGTCTCTCTATGCAAAGACAAAGGCACAGAGATTGATATAATGCCCACGATGAAAGCGCACGTCTGGGTGATGCTGAAGCCGACCGTGCTCGATCCGCAGGGACAGACGATCCAGCACGCCCTTGCTTCGCTCGGCTATGCCCAGGTTCGCGAGGTCCGGCAGGGCAAATTCTTCGTGCTTGAACTGGACGGCACCAGTCGCGAGGACGCGCAGAAGCAGATCGAGCGGATCGCCAGAGAAGTCCTCACAAACCCGGTCATCGAAGAATTCCGCTTCGAAATTGTGGACTGAAGCGTCGGCCAACCAGCGGCCGCCTCCCTGTAAAGGCCAAGGCACATCGGCCTTTCGGCGCCGCGCTCCTGCCGTTGACGACTGTGCTATTCTGAAGCAGACGTTGCAGCCTTTTTCTAGGTGCCGCAGACTGCAGGGGCAGGGAGCCTGAGAACATGTGCGGGATCGTGGGATACATCGGGCCGAAAAAAGTTGTGCCGCTGATTCTGGATGGCCTCAAGCGGCTGGAGTATCGCGGCTACGACTCGGCCGGAATCGCCGTCGTGACGAAGAACGGCAAGCTGGAGATCCGGCGCGCCTCGGGCAAGCTGCGCAACCTCGAGGAAACGATCCGCCTCTCGCCGATTGACGGAATCTATGGCGTCGGCCACACGCGCTGGGCCACCCACGGACGCCCCACGGAGGAAAATGCCCACCCGCACCGCGATTGCACCGGGCAGGTAGTTGTGGTCCACAACGGCATCATCGAAAACTATCTGGAGCTGAAGCGCCAACTCGCAAGCGAAGGGCACAAGTTCGTCACTGAGACCGACACCGAGGTGATCGCGCACCTGGTGGAAAAGCATCTCAACGGCGCGCCACTCGAAGAGGCCGTGCGGAAAACAGTCAAGCAGCTCACCGGCGTCTATGCCCTGGCGATTCTTTCCGCGAAGGATCCCAATAAGATCGTCGCCGCCCGCTGGGGCCCGCCGGCGGTGATCGGGCTGGGCCAGGATGAATATTTCGTGGCCAGCGATATTCCCGCGGTGCTCTATCACACCCGCGACGTCTTTTTCCTGGCCGACGGCGACCTAGCGGTAATCACCCCGCAGGGCGTGCGCCTGCTCGACTTCGAGGGCCGTGCCATCCAGCGCCCCGTGCAGCACATCACCTGGGACCCCATCATGGCCGAGAAGGGCGGCTTCAAGCATTTCATGCAGAAGGAGATCTTTGAACAGCCACGGGCCGTCCGCGACACTCTGCTCGGCCGGATCTCGCTCGATTCCGGCAAGGTCTTCCTCGACGAGATGGACATCACTGAGAAGGAGTTCCAGAACTTCCGCGATGTCAAGATTGTGGCCTGTGGCACGAGCTGGCACGCAGGAGTCGCCGGAAAGTTCATGATCGAGCGACTGGCCAAGCTCCCGGTGGAAGTGGACTACGGCAGCGAGTTTCGCTACCGCGACCCCATTGTGGATTCCATGACGCTGGCCATCTGCATCAGCCAGTCCGGTGAAACCGCCGACACTCTGGCGGCCCAGCGCGAAGCCAAGCAAAAAGGCGCCAAGACATTAGCCATCTGTAACGTGGGCGGCTCGATGATCACCCGGGAGGCCTCGGGCACGATCCTGACTCACGCCGGGCCAGAGATCGGCGTGGCCTCGACGAAGGCTTTCACCAGTCAGTTGACCGTGCTAGTGCTGATCGCTCTCTACCTCGCCCAGGTGCGCGGCAAGCTCTCGGTCGATTGCGCCAAGGCGCTGTTGCAGGAGCTGACCAAGGTGCCGCACCGGATGGAAACCATCCTTCAGGCCGACGAGGATTACGAGGAGTTGGCTCGGCAGTTCTTCCGCTACACCAATTTTCTTTATCTCGGCCGCGGCATCCACTACCCGATCGCGCTAGAAGGCGCGCTGAAGCTAAAGGAAATCTCCTATATCCACGCTGAGGGATATCCGGCCGGGGAAATGAAGCACGGGCCGAACGCCCTGATCGATGAGAATCTGCCTGTGGTGGTGCTGGCCACTCGCGACGAGGCCGACCCCGACTCGATGACCCGCTATGAGAAGAGCGTCTCCAACATCAAGGAGGTCAAGGCACGCGACGGCATCGTCATCTCGGTGGTCAGCGAGGGCGACCACATGGCCCGGGAGACGTCCGACCACGTGATTGAAATTCCTCCGGCACGCGAGCTGATGTCTCCGATCCTGGAGATCATCCCGCTGCAACTGCTCGCTTACCACATCGCCGTGCGGCGCGGGTGCGACGTGGACCAGCCCCGCAATCTGGCGAAGTCGGTTACAGTCGAATAAACGGCAAGCCTTTCCCCCTCGCTCTCAGGGCGCGCCGACGAGTTTCGGCTTTTCCGTGATGATATCGACCTAGGCTGGGTTCGCGGGAGGATCTCCAGCCATTGGTCGTAATCCCGCATCAGCTACCCGCAGATGCGCCCCTCGTCCCCTTCCTCGGATTCCGCCTGGTCGCGAAATCTGCGGTGCCCCAGCGACTGACTCGCGTACAATTTATTCGACATGGGAATCCGCACCCCCCTGC
>JBASRK010000253.1:0-2532 GCA_049273775.1 Candidatus Acidiferrales bacterium | reverse complement strand
GTGCGGTTGTTCGCGAAGAGCGCGGCTTCGTAGGCCCGGTACGAGGCGGCGATTCGTTGAAGGAAAGAATCGCTCGAGGCGCACAGACGCTCGGGATCGACCAGTTCTTCCGTGATCTTGTCCAAGTAGCCCCGCGCACCCTCGATTGCGGTCCAGCGCGTCTTCCAACGGCCGAGGTAGAGGCCGTTCTCCTCCGATCCGAGGATCTCGCCGAAATGCTCGAAGATAAACAGCAACTGCGTCAGCTCGTCGAGTGTCTCGTAGTTGTTGCCTAGATCTGTCCGGTGGCGGTGCTGCGTCAGGATCCGGTTGCACAGCCCGTGGATGGTTGAGACTCGCAGCTCCGAAAGATCCCCCCGGTATCCGACCTTCTGTGCCGCGGCAGAGAGGCGATCACGCATCTCGAATGCGGCCTTCTCTGTAAAGGTGCAGAGGACGATCTCCCGGGGCGCGGATTTGCCGAGAAGAAGCAGGTTCAGTGCACGGAGGACGATGCTGTAGGTCTTACCCGATCCCGGGCCAGCGACCACGAGGAGCGGGCCATTCAAGTGGGCGACGACCTCGCGCTGAGCCTCGTTTAAATCTCGGTAGTGTTCAAGGATGGCGGGTGCAATGGTCACAGAAGCCCCGCCTTTCGGAAGCTAAACGCCTCGTCGGGAGAAACGATCAAGTGATCCACAATCTTCAGATGAGCTGTCTCTGTCGCGAGTACGAGCGCGCGGGTCAGTGTCTTGTCGTGCTTGCTCGGCTGCACGATACCGTTGGGGTGATTGTGCGCGAGCACGAGCGCTGCGGCGCCGTCTCGCCACCCGCCTGCGCCAGCACTCCCCCGCCCGCGAACGTTGTACCATATTTAGCTTAATCCGAGGGTTACTGCCCCACGGAGCAGTAGCTGGAGTCAAAGACCGTTCAAGGGATTGCCTGAGCATTCCCTCCACTACCCTGCCCAAAAACCTCTCTTCCGCTCCACCTGGAACTGACTGAATCTAGGAGCACCATAGTGCCGGAAACGACTTGTCCACAAAGAACTGATTTTGGTGCGCCCGAAGCTCCCCACAATCTGATGCCTGCAGCCCGACTCTATCGAAGAGAATCGAAAAGCCTCGGGAAGGGTTTTGGCACGCAACTAACTGGGGCTTGGTTGTACGGTTGCGCAGCGGACAATCTGTTCTTGCCGAAAGGAAACCGTTTTCGGCCCCAGCCTAACGTGTAGTTCGAAGACATTGACAGCACAGATTCTTGAGAATAGGGTGGCTGCCGTTTCGTGGTCAACGCGCTTAAAGTTGGAAGGGAGAATTCCGATGAGAGTAAGAACTCTATTTCTCGTGCTGCTGGCACTGTACGTGGGTGCTGCTTCCCAAGCACAGGTGTCTAGGTCAGACAAAAAGATCATCAGCTCGCCTGATTTTCCTAGGCCGCTGGGACCTTACTCGCAGGGGGTCGTTGCGGGTGGCTTTGTCTTTGTGGCCGGCCAGGGACCCATAAATCCCAAAACCCAGAAGATGGAGCTCGGGGACATCCAATCGGAAACCCGCCTGGAGTTGACCAATATCTCGAACATTTTGAAAGCGGCCAACAGCAGCCTGGAAAACGTAGTCAAGGTCTCGGTCCTCCTTGCAGACCTAAAAGACTTTGACGCTATGAACGAGGTGTACCGGGAATTTTTTAAAGGCAATTTCCCTGCGCGCACGACCCATCAGGCCGTGCTGCGGTCGGGACGAAAAATCGAGATCGATTGCATCGGGCGGGTGAACCAATAGCAAGATCATCAGACCGAGACGATCCGGAAGGAAACCCTTATGGTGCCTTCATTAGGGCAGCAGGCGATAGAATCGCCAAAACCCGTACTCGAGGGGCAGAATCTCTACGGCTCGGAAGCCGGCGTCGAGCGCATAGCGGCGAAGCGTCGCTGGCCGCATCACCGTGCCGGTGCCCACTGATGGGGCGTCGGCGAGGCCGATTGGCAGACAGTAGAGAACGCTGCAGCCGTACATGAGGCGATCGAGCTGATCACCAGGAATGGTAAAACTCTCTGCAACTCGTTCGTCCATGACGATCACGGCGCCCCCGGCAGCGGCCAGATTTCGCATCGCCCGCAAGGCCTCGACGGGCCGTCCCATATCATGCAGGCACTCGAAGGCCGTCACCAAGTCATAGCGGCCAGCGAGCGTGGGATCGGATGCGTCCCGCGGATGGAAGAGCACCCGGTCGGAAAGGCCAGCATCAGCGGCATTCGCGGTCGCACGAGCGATCGAAGCTTCATCGAGGTCGAAGCCGTCGACCTGCACCCCGGGATATGCCCGGGCGATGGCGATGCTTGACCAGCCGGCGCCGCAGCCGATGTCTGCAACACGCGCGGGTGGATCCGCCTGGAGTCGCGCATGGATGTCCGGAATGGAGGGTAGCCACTCGCGACCGAGCAGGTTGATGAACGGGGGGCGGTTTTGGAACTCCTGGGCTTCCCTGGCTTCCGTCCCGTAATCGGCATACGGCACGCCGCGACCCGAGCGAAACGCATCCAGCAGCGCCGGG
>JBASRK010000252.1:0-2946 GCA_049273775.1 Candidatus Acidiferrales bacterium | reverse complement strand
GCTTCCGTCTGCGCACTAGGCAAACCAACGCTCGTTTCGAGAAAGGCTCGGACGTTTTCCGGGCGGCAGCGTCCGTACATAGGTTGAGGCCCGAGTCCGATTAGGTAAATCCACTGCTGGCCTTTATCTGCCCTCAGATGCAGTCTATAAAAATCCTCTCCGACGGACGCACCTCCGCTAAGGCCAAAGGGAACGGATGTGGTTGCATGAACAGGCGAGCGGTCTTGTTCGGGCAGATGGTCGTTCTGAGAAAACTCCGGGCAGCGCACCCATTCCTTGCGTGGCAACGGCGTTTCTGCCGCGAGCAATCCAGCTATCACAGCTGTAGAGAGCATGATCTTCGGCTTCATTGTGGTTTTCAGCGACCGAGTTTTAAGAATTCTGCCTTAGTTCTGGGCAACATTTACTAGCTCGCTGCGGGGCACCGGGAAAAGTATAGCATCGCCGGCAAATTCCTGTCGCCGAGCGCGGCCGTGTTATTCGGGCTTGATGTGTCCAACCATGCCCAGCGGCTCGCCCTGGCTGACCGGCGGCGTGGCGACAATGTAGAGCACGATTCCGGCAAACGGCGAGCGGACTTCCTGCACGGGATTGCCGAAGAAGTCGGTGAGCACGCCGAGCAAGGTGCCGCGAGCGACGCTCTGGTCCGGCTGGACGAGCGCGCGGAAGATGCCCGCGGCGGGGCTGCGCAGCACCTCGCTGCGGTCAATCCAGATGGGGTGCTGGACGCGGCGCGGCTCGCCGGACAACATCCGGAAGTGGCGGAGCAGATTGAATGCGCCGGCCTCGGCCAAGTCGGCGCCGTCGGTGTCCACCCGGCCCAGCAGTCCGGTTTCAGTTGTGATCGCGGGTTTGCCGCGGACGATGGCCGTGTTCGAGGTATAGACCGACCGGGCCGGGTCGGTGGGCCGCTCGGTTTCGACCACAATATGGTCCAGCCCGAAGGCCAGCGCCATCTGCTTGGTCTTCTCGTTCAATTCAGGCGTGCCCACCGCTTCCCAGTAGCTGTAAGGACGCAGGGCTTCGTTGCCGTCGCCGCAGTGCAAATCCACCAGGTAGTCCGCCCGATCAATCACCTCGCGGGTGATAGCCCCAGCGATGCGCTCGGAGAGAGTGCCGTCGGCCTTGCCGGGATAGACGCGGTTCAAGTTCTTGCCGTCCACCGGGCTGTAATAGATGGTGCGGCCGAGAAACGACGGCATATTGGCCACGTGCACTACAATGACCGTGCCGGCCAGCTCCTGGGGGTCCACCTTGGCCGGAAAGCGCTGCATGGCGACGACCGGAGAGTACTCGTAGCCATGCGTCCCGGCGATCAGCGCGAGCACCGGACCGGGCTTCGCGCCATGAATCACCGTCACCGGAATGCGCGTGCCAGGGTCGCTTCCCTTGGGCACCTCGAGAAAGCCGGAGGCGCGCGCGCCCGGCGCCGCTACAATCGTCCCCACGGAGAAGTTCTTCCGCGGTGGCGGCCCCTGCGCAAGCGCCACGCCCGCCAATCCGAGCCACCCCACGCACCCCAGCATCACGCCCAGCCTCTTCGTCATCGTTTTTCTCCTTGCGACAAAGCTTTCGCCATCCTGGGTCCATCGCGTCACCTGGCGGGGCAGGCGAAGCATCTCTCAGAGGGATTCTTCGGTCGTCCGCCCCCGCCGCGGCGGGCGGACTCCCTCAGAATGACACCCGTTTGGGGGCATCCTCCAGCCCTCTAACCCCTAGATCGGCGGATCCTGCGGGGTCGCGGGCCGGTTTTCCCTTGTTGCACGGACGACACCGGTTTGGTCGCTATAGAAATTGCGATAGCCGTAGTTCCCGGCGCGCACCAGCAGGACATAGTTGTGCACCAGGGCGTCACTGCCCGGCGGCCCGGGGATGTATTGGAGCTGGTAGCCCTCGCTGAGGGCTTTTTGCGCCGGCCCGCGGGCGCGGTCACCCAGAATTTCCAGAGACGCCGGGTAGGAGCCTCCCTGCGCTGCCGCATAGCCGGCCAGAGCACCACGCAGATCGCTCAGAGCCTCGACCGCGCGCGCTTCGGCCCGCGCTGCAGGGTCGCCGGCGCGCTGCGGCAGGATGTACCAGAGGAAGCCCCAGATCGCGCCGGTCATCAACGCCAGCAGCACGCCCCAGCGCAGGAGAATCGAGGCGCGGCTGCGTTTTTTCTCCGGCTCGCCCGTCGGCGGAAGCCCCGCTTCGGTGAGGTCGGCGCCGCAGTACGGGCAGATTTCGGTGGCCTGGTTGACCTCGCGCTCGCATTCGCGGCAGGCGAACATGGTCGGCGTCGGCCCGGCACTCGCGGGAAGGGGCCATCCTATGCGACGCCCCGAGGAAAGGTCAAATCGTAGCGGAGGACGCTGGCCCGGAAGTCCTTGGCTCCGCCGCGAGGAACCCTACCGAGGGCGGAGCCTGCCGCCAGGAGAACTCTTGGTGTGCGGGCCGACCTGTTTTATGCTGAGTCTCCCGTCGAGCATCGGAAAAGGAGAGGCGAGATGAATAAGGCCCCGCACTTTGTCGTGGTCACACTTGTTTTGAGCGTCTCGCTCGCGTGCTCGCAATCGCAAGCTCCTTCCTCGCCCGTCTATACCACCCGGACCACGCCGCCGGCGCACTACCAGTTCAGTGCCGACACGCTGCCGCCGCCGTTCGCCTCGCCGAGCGTCACAAACCCGCCACACGTCGTGCAGCGTCCCCCCGAGGCGCAGCTGCAGCTTCCTTCGGGCTTCGAGATTCGCACATTCGCCGAGGGCGGCTTCAAGCGGCCGCGGTGGATGGCGCTGGCGCCCAACGGCGATGTCTTCGTCGCGGATGACCAGGCCGGGGCCATCCTCATCCTGCGCGACACGCACGGCGATGGCACCGCCGGCGAGCGGTTCACTTTTGCCACGGACCTGCACCAGCCGTTCGGGATGGCTTTCTGGCGCGATTACTTTTACGTCGCCAACACCGATG
>JBASRK010000251.1:0-3151 GCA_049273775.1 Candidatus Acidiferrales bacterium | reverse complement strand
GGAGGCGGGCGCGGCGGAGGCGGTGGCGGCGGGCGCCGACGCGACTGGTAGCTCTCTCGATCTCCCCTCAACGGGAATCGAGACACTGTTCCCCCTACTTAATCTCACACGCAGGGTTCAAGGTCTTGGTGTGCCCGCTCCGCGGTGCCCGAATTGAACGCGTGCCGCTTATTTTTTCAGCGCCTTCCCAACCTTCTTTTCGACTGAGGCCACGGCTGCCGCAAGTCTCCCGGTGCGCTCCGCATAATCATCAATCTTCATGAGGGTTATCACCCGCTCGGTCTTGAGCAGCATCTCGTTGTGACACTTCCTGGCCACGTCCAAGAGCTGGTCCCAGGTGCCCTCGAGGATTGTCCCGGCGGCGGTCAGCCGGTAGTCGAGCCCACTGGCGTCAATGATCTTCACCAGGTCGGCCAGGTCAGCGCTGATCGACCGCCCGCGCCCTAGCGGAATAACGCTCAACTCCAGCAGCATGGCTGCCTCCCTCCGCCCGCCTGCGGCGGGCGCGTTCAGGCGGCATTATAAATCGGCAATAGGCGCGGGTGGTGAGGAAGGATGGGGCGCGATACCGGGCCCTTACGCCATTGCGGCGCTCTTACCGAGAACAGCGGGTGGGCGCAGCGATTCGACCTTTTCGACGCGGCCGGCGGCATAGCGGAAGCATTCGACGGAAGCGGTTTCGAGGCCGCGACGCACCAGCGCGGGGAGGTCCAGTGTGGCTTCGGCCTGCGCCAGTTCTTCGGCGGAGGCGTGCAGCGCCGGAGTGCGTGGCAGATAGACGGGGCAGCAGTCGTGGAAGGGCTCGGCGGAAATCTCGTAAGTGTCAATCTTGCGCGCCAGCGCCAGGATTTCCAGCTTATCATCGCCCGCCAACGGCCGGAACACCGGCATCCGAGTAGCGTCGCCGACCGCGACCATGTTTTGCAGGGTCTGCGAAGCCACCTGGCCCAGGCTGTCGCCCGCGACGATGGCCTGCGCGTGGTCTTTGTGCGCGAACTGTTCGGCGATGCGCAGCATCAGCCGGCGGTAGAGCAGCAGGCGATAGGACTCCGGCGCGTAACGCACGATCTCGCGCTGGATGGGCTCGAACGGCACCAGGCAGAGCTTGGCCGTGAACTGGTAGGGCACCAGTTTCCGCACGAGCTCGCGCGCCACGTGGCTCGAGGATTCGCCCGGCAGCGCCCCGCCGCCCCAGAAGTGGATAAAGGAGAGGTGTGCGCCGCGCTTCATCATCTTGTACGCAGCGACGGCGGAGTCGAACCCGCCCGAGAGCAGACAGAGCATTCGCCCGCCGGTATTGGCCGGCAGGCCGCCCGGCCCGGGGAGCTTGCGCGCATAGACCAGCGCCGGCCCGGAGGTGATCTCGATGCGACAGGTCAACTCGGGGTCGTCCAGGTGGACGCGGACGTCCCGGCCGGCGGCGCGCAGTCGTTCGAGCAGGTAGCGGCCGACAATGGTTTCGATCTCGGCGGTGCGCCGCGGAAAGGTCTTGTCGCTGCGCTTGGCGCGCACGGCAAACGTGGCGAAGCGTTCGGGCTCAACTTCCTCCCAGGCAGCGCGGCAGATGGCGCTGAGTTCGCCGTCGGCGTCGCTGGCGGCCGTGCGGTCAACAGGCCGGGCCAGCGCGTAGTAGGCCACGCCGAAGACCCGCCGGATGCGGACGATTGCTTCCTCGAGCCGCGCGCCTTCGCCCAGCTCGACGAGCAAGCGGTCGCCCGGCCGCGTCATGCCCTCGACGGGGATGCCTTCGAGCGCGCGGCGCAGGGCGATGGCCAGCTTGCCGAGAAAAAAGCTACGGTTCCGGCCCTTGAGCCAGAGCTCGTGGTAATGGACGACAATGACCGGCTTCAGCATGGGCGCAGTGTCCCCGGGCGGGGTTCGGTCCGGATGCAGCCAGTATAGCAGCCGCCAGCGCCGATGTGGAGACTGAGGTGTTGGAGCGTGAGCGACCCGAAGGGGACATTGCCGGCCGTAACTCAGAACTTTCCTCACCGTAACGTGTTTGAAACATAGCTGGAAGTACTGTGGACGCAATGGGGGATTCTCGCGTATACGGGATACCGGCACCCGTTCGGGGGAAGCGACCGAAGGGGCCCGAGACGCATCTTACTAGCTGAGGGGGCTAAGGACCGGAGGCAGCAGGAATAAGGTTATGTGGGCCAAACGCGATTGGCAGGAGTTCTTCGAAAGAACGAACCGCCCGGGGCAGCGCCACCGGCCGCCGCGGCCCGTGTATCCCAACGGGTTGAACCGCGTGCTGCCCGCCATCGGTTTCAGCTTGGCCGAGCTCGATGACGCCGGGATCAACATCGAACTGGCCGAGCGCCTGGGGCTCCCGGTGGACGCCAGCCGCATCGGCGCCTACGGCCCTAACGTCTCCGCACTGCGCAGCTACGCCCGCTCGGCCCGCCAGCCCGCCTAGTACCCGCCCGTACCCAGGGTACCGCCGTACCCCTTGACGCCATAAACGATTTGAGTAAACTGCGTTTTCTTGCACCGATGCTGGCCGTTCAACCAGTCACGGGAGAAAGCGAGCACGAGCTGGAGTTCCCTCAGCGCGAGGCGGCCTTTTTTTACGGGCTGTTCCTGCGGGGCCACTCGGCTGAGGAGTTGCGCCGCGACATCGAAGTGCCGCCCGCCGTGCTGGCCCGTTGGCATCGCGAGGCGCAACGCGAGCCCAGCCTCCGCGATGTGCTCGAGCGCATGGTGGAATACCGGCGGCACGTCCTGGCCATCTTCGAAGCCCTGATCGGCTACGATGCGCAAACGCAGCGCCTTCAGTAGTCTGGTCTTTCCTCTACCTCCTCTGCCTCCTTTACTTCCTCTACTCTGCCGCGTTGACATCCCTCCATGCCGTTCGCTAGACTGGCTTGGCCTGAGCCACCGATTGTTTTCCTCTGCTGTCTTCCGCTCCCCGGTAGCTCAATGGTAGAGCATTCGGCTGTTAACCGAAGGGTTGCAAGTTCGAGTCTTGCCCGGGGAGCCAACGCTTTCTTTTGCAACGAGTTGAATTTTTTCTAGGCGCGAATTTTCGCCGATTAACATTTGGTTGCTAGCCGAAGGGTGAGTAACCTTCAAATTAGGAGAAAAACATGAAGATCGTGATAATTGGCGGCAGCGGGCTCATCGGAAAAAAGCTCGTGAACAAGCT
>JBASRK010000235.1:0-18002 GCA_049273775.1 Candidatus Acidiferrales bacterium | reverse complement strand
GTAGGTGAGCGGATCGCCATCGGGATCACTGGCCACCGCGGTGATGTTCACGCGCTCGCCGATCAGCACCGAGCTGCGATCAGCCGAGCAAGTCATCACCGGCGGGCGGTTGGGCTGCGGCTCGACCTTCACATCCACGGCGCAATTAGCGGAATTGCCCTGGCTATCATCCGCTCGGGCGGTGATGGTGTAGCTCCCCGGAGCCAGACCCGCCGGGTTCCAGCGAATACTCGGCCCGGTGCCGTCTATTTTTCCGCCGGACGCCGTCCAGTTGTAGTTCAAGGAATGGCCGTAGGTGTCGCTGCCCTGGGCGGTCACGGTGGCCACTTCACCCGATTCGGCGATGAAAGTAGACTTGTCGGCTGAACAACTCAGAGTCACCACGTCGGGCGCTACGATTTTCTCCGGCCAGTGGACCGCGCCCAGTTTTACGACGAAGCCGTGGCGGTCCTCGGCGTTCTTGAGGTTGGCCATGTAGCGGTAGCCCAGATCCAGCGCAACGCTCCTCCAGGGATACAGCCGGAAGCCCGCGACGACGTCCACCGGATCCCGGGCGCCGAAGGTGCTGTTGGGCGTCGCCGTGCCCACAAAAATGAGCCCGGTGGATTCGACCATCGGCTGAATGCGACTCTGCGGGAACAACAGCAAGCCCGCACCTATCCGCGCCTGGTCGGCCAGGTTCATGGCAATCACGCCATTCGAGCGAGGGTCGCGAGTGAAGCGGTAGCCGCCATTGAACGTCAGGGTGGCGGCATTGCTCCAGGTTTTGCTCAGCGAAAGCATGAACCCATAGCCGAACTGGCCGGTCTGTGTCCCGTTTCGCAGCAGGTTGACCAAGCTCCTGCGGGTGGGAATGAAAAAATCATTTCGCAACCCGAGACTTACCGGATTTCCGCGCTTCTCGGAGAGGATCCCCAGCTTAAAGCCCACCGTAAACTCGCCCACTCCGCCATTATTGTGGGCGGCAAACGGAAAATCTTCCACGTATCCGGGCCTGGTGCCAGGAACACGGCTAAGGCTCCGGTAGATGGTGGGGTTGGCTGCGTTGGGAAACGCTGGGTTATCAATGCACGAGTTGAGGCTCAACTGTGGGGGCGGTCCGGCAGGACAGCGGGCCGGAGGGGTGAAAGGAACGGGCTGCCCCGAGCGGCCGATGTGGGTATGGCGGTAAGGCTCCCACCCTGCATAGAACGTGAACCAATCGGCGAGGCCCACGCCAATGTTCCATCCCAAATTCAGCACTGTAACGCTGCCCGGCATGCGGGAAAACTTGTTCGCGTAGGCCGAAAACGAAAAACCCCGGGCCGGCAGGGTTTCACCGATTTCGACCGTAAACAACCCCAGCCCGCCGGTGGTCGCCGGCATCGGCGTCATCTTGGGCGCTTCACTGCTCCTGCCTGGGCCAGGAGATTTCTTCGCGGCGGGCGGAGATTTTTTGACCGCCGATTTCGCCGGAGCCGATTTCAGCCGGGCCGCGCCAGCGCTATTGGCTGCCGGCTGCGTCCCGGAGGGCAAGGCGTCGGCGCTTTCCGCCTCTGATTTATTCGACTTATCTGTTGCCTTCGTGGGGCCATCCGCGAGGATGGTAGGCACGAGCAGGAAGCTCAATGCCAGCGCAGAGAACACTCGGAACATAACTCTCATCATGACCTCCCCAAACATTGCGACGCTCGTCGCATCTGTACCCCGCCTGGAAACAGGTGAACTGGATCGCCAGGTAAGAGAGCTTCTCTGGTCGTCCATAGCCCTGGGCGACATGCAGCAGGATCGCCCGGAAACCCGTAGCCGGCTGGGAGAAGGGGCCTTAAGACGCCGGCCATTATAACGCAGGCGAAAGTCAAGCCAAGAGAAATTTTTTATTTTTACCTACTCCAGTAGTCAATCCGTGGCAGAGCATGCTTACTCCCAGTAAGGATGGGGCTCCGCACTGCCATTTGGATCGGAGGGTGGCATTGGAGGGCCCAGCATCTGTTCTTCGGGCCAGGGGAGCTGCCCCTCTCGAGCGCCCCACGCCGACCGCAAGCAGGGGGGTCTGCAGGCCACCCCTGGGCCCCCGGTACCATCTGAGGTAAAGGAATTGAAACCGCCGAGCTCCTTCCCCAACCCGAACCCCCGGCTGCGGGACCCGGAGCCGGAACTCGGCACCAAGAAGAGGTCGCCGCGGCGACCGAAGGAGATCTTATGGATCGAATTGCGACCGCAGTGGCCCGGCCAAGCACCCGCCGGGTCGCGGAACGCCGGCCGGTCGGGCTAGCCAACGCCAGCCTGACTCGGTTTCTTGCCGCAGTGTCTCTGGGGGCGCTGCTGACTGCAGCGACAACGCTTTCCCCGGCGCAGGCCCAAAACACTTCACCCTCGCCCACCGTCACTCCGACCGTTCCCAACGGCACGCGTTTCCTGGTTCGCCTCGACGATGAGCTCAGTACTCACAAGCACAAAGCGAACAAGAAGTTCAAGGCCCGGACGCTCGAGCCGCTGCAGACTGCCGACGGCAGCTTTCTGCCGCCCGGCGCCGAGATCCGCGGCCACATCAGCCGAGTAGAGCCGGCTGGAATGACCGGGACTGCACGCATGTGGCTGACTTTTGACGAAATCCGGACGCCGTCCGGTAAGCTGCCGCTGGTAGCCGATGTCGTCAGCGTGCCCGGCGACCATAGCGTTCGGCAGGGCGAGAGCAAGGAAGGCGAAATCGAAGCGCGCACTAGCAAAGGCCGGCGGGACATCGAGGCAGCGGCTGCGGGCGCGGCAGTCGGTGCAGTGGTCGGAGCGACGGCCAAAGGCGGCAAAGGCGCAGGCATCGGTGCGGCCGTGGGCGGTGCGACGGGCTTCCTCATCTCCACAGGCCTCGGTCAGGAACTCGACTTGCCCAAAGGGACGAAACTCGAGCTGGAACTGGGCCGGCCGCTCTACCTGGCGAAGCAGTAGACCCGGCGCTGAGAAACGTGCGGTGCCGCATCGCTTGGCATTCGCGCATGCTGCTGGTAGATTCGGTGGGACAGCCCGGACTGCCGGAGCTTCCCTGGCATGCCGCATGAGACCAAGCCGGCCCGCCCCATTGTCGCGACGCCCAGCGCGGCTGACCGCGTCCTGATCGTCGAGGACGAGGAGAACGCCCGCCGCGGCTACGAAGCTCTGTTGCGCAAGTGGGGCTGCGAGGTGCTCGGCGTTCCCAGCGCCGAAGAAGCGCTGGCCCGCTTCGCCGAGTTTTGCCCGGCCGTACTTATCGCCGATGTGGAACTGCCCGGCATGGACGGCCTCGAGCTGCTCGGCAGCCTGGGCGACGAACTCCAAGACGTTCCTGCAATCATCATCACCGGCAAAGGCAGCGAGGAACGCGCCGTGGCCGCGATCGAAGCGGGCGCGTTCTGGTACATCGAAAAGCCACTCAAGGGACCCGTGCTGCGCGCGCTACTGGATCGAGCGCTGGGGAAGGTGCGCGACATCCGCCAGGTGGCTGCGCTGACGCGCCAGTTGCGCGATGCCGGCCGCCTAGGCGATCTGGTGGGTGTATCACGGGCCATGCACGAGGTGATGCGTCAGGTCGAGCTGGCCGCACCCTCCTCCGCAGCGGTGCTGATCACCGGTGAAACCGGTACCGGCAAAGAGATCGTGGCGCGCACCATCCACCGGCTCTCGCCGCGAGCCGAGCGGCCCTTCGTGGCCATCAATTGCTCGGCCATCCCCGAATCGCTGATGGAGAGCGAAATCTTCGGCCACGAGAAGGGTGCCTTCACCGGCGCAGCCGAGCGGCGAATCGGCTGCTTCGAGCTGGCCGACGGCGGCACGCTGCTGCTGGACGAGATCGGCGAGATGCCCGCCCCGACGCAGGCCAAGCTGCTGCGGGTACTCGAGGACCACAAGGTGCGCCGACTGGGCAGCAAGACCGAAACCCCGGTAGACGTGCGCGTACTCGCCGCCACCAACAAAGACCCCGAGCAGGCCATCGGTAGGGGGCAGCTCCGCCAAGATCTCTACTTCCGGCTCAACGTCTTCCACATCCACCTACCGCCGCTGCGCGAGCACAAGGACGACCTGCCGCTGCTGGTCGAACACATGCTTCGCGACATCAACGCCAAACACGGGAAGCAGGTGCGCGCCGTCAGCGCCGATGTGCTGGAGCTGTTTTCAAGCTACCCGTGGCCGGGCAATGCCCGCGAAGTGCGCAACGTGCTCGAGCGCAGCGCGATCGTTTGCGACCGCGACCTCATCGGCCGCGCCCATCTGCCCGCCGAGTTCGGCCGCGCTTCCGTGGCGACCTCCTCCGAGCTCTCAGGCCTGCGCTTCCCCATCGGTACGACCGTGGGCGCCGCCGAGCGCGAACTCATCCTGCAAACCCTGTCGGCCACGAACAATAACAAGACCCGCGCCGCCGAGCTGCTCGGCATCAGCCTGAAGACGCTGCACAACAAGCTAAAGGAGTACGAAGCGACCCGGCAGCAGGCGGACTGAAGGACATCCCACACAAATCATGCCGCTCCGCTTGAAGACGAAGATCACGCTGACCACGGCGCTGCTGGTGCTCGGCATGGTCGCGCTGATCTCTTCGCTCTACATGGCCCATCTGACGCGCGAGGTGATTCGCGAGGCCGACGACCGGGCGAGGTTCGTCGCCCAGCAGGTTTTTCTCCAGGCGCGCCAGGCACTCGCCGACGCGGCCAAAGAAGGTTCCACGCCTGCCTCCGAAAGCCCGGCCGATGTGCACGAGTACGTCCGGCGTGCGCTCGATGAAAACGAAGGGCTGACTTCGCTGATCGATGCCGCCGTGGGTTACTCACCGACCATCTATGAGGTGACGATCGTCGATCGCGACGGCACGGCGCTGGTCTCGAGCGACTCCTCCCTGCCGGGACAGCGAGTAACGCACGCGGACAAACTCGACGATCTCGCCAAAAGCAGCTTCCTCAATCAGCTTCGCGTGCTCTACGGCCCGCCACTCGTCTACGAGGTTACTTTTCCCTTTAAACTGGGCGCCGAAGAGTTCGGCGATATTCGCATCGGGTTGCAGACGGCGCTCATGCGCACCGAACTTTTGCCGAGTCTGCGCTCGGCCGGGCTGCTGGCGCTCGGCGCCGTAGTGCTCTCGACGCTGCTGGCGGCCCTGGTGAGCCACGTTTCGCTCGCACCCCTGGCGCTCATCTCGGCGCAATTGGATCGCATCTCCGCGGGGCAACTCGAGGGGGAATCCGAGACTCTGACTGAATTGGCCGGCCGCCGCGACGAATTTGGCCAGGTAAGCACGAAGATTACCCAGATCGGCCAGCAACTTCGCGGCGTCCGCGAAATCTTCAGCACGCTGCGGGAAAACCTGAATCAGGTGATGGCGGGCCTGGAGGACGGCTTGCTGCTGTTCACACGCGATGGGCGAGCCGTGATGGTGAGCCCAGCAGTGGAAAAATTCCTGGGTGCGCGGGCCGACGACCTGTTGGGGCGGCGCGCCGAGGAGATCTTTCCGCCCGAGCACCCTCTGCGGCGGGAGTTGCACATCGAGGGCAACCAGTTGGAGGCGGTCGCTGCAGCCGAAGTCGAACTCGACGGCGCCGGCGTGTCTGCCGGCTCGACGAGCGAACACTCCCCTTCGGTGCGGCGCGTTGGCTTGAGCGTGCACCCGATCTCCGAGGGGGGCACGCGTATGGGAGCGTTGGTCACTTTGCGGGACCTCGAGTCGCTCGAGCGCATCGGCACCCAGCTCCAAGTATCGGAGCGGCTTGCGGCGATTGGCCGCATCACCGCCGGCGTCGCCCACGAGGTGAAAAACCCGCTGAACTCGATGCGGTTGTGGCTCGAAAACTTGAAGGAGAGCTTGCCCGCGGACCAGGAAATCCCGCAGCAGGCCGTCAGGGTGCTGGACAGCGAGATTGACCGGCTCGATCGTGTGGTGAAGCGCTTCCTGGACTTCACCGGTCCGGTCGAATATCACCCGGAAGATACCGACCTGGGCGAGCTGCTCGCCGACGTGGTCGCCGTCGCCCAGCCACAGATGCAGCGCGTGCATGTCGAAGCCGCCACCCGGCTCCCCGGCGACGTGCCCGCGGTTCGCGTGGACCGGCAACTCCTCAAGCAAGCCATTCTCAACCTTGTGCTCAACGCCATCGAAGCCATGCCCGAGGGCGGACGGCTCACGGTGGCGCTCAAACGCCGCGGCGAGCTAGCCGAGGTGACCGTGGCTGATACCGGCCGCGGCATCGCCCCAGAGCACCGCGGTCGCATCTTCCAGCTTTTTTTCACGACGCGGCCCGGCGGCAGCGGGATCGGGCTGGCAAGCGCCTTTCGAATTGTACAACTTCACAACGGTTCGATAGACTTCGACTCGGAGGTTGGCCGCGGCACGACATTTCGCATCGAGCTGCCGCTGGCCGGCTAGATGCCCAGCCGCCAAATCGTGATTTTGGCATTGCTGTTCACCATGGCGCTCGGGGTGTCGGGCTGCAAGAAGCGCACCGTGCATGCTGCGCAGCCTGCGGTCGCGCCCGCCCCGCCGGCTCAACCTGTGCCCACCACCTCGACGCCGCCCGAATCCAAGCCGGAGACCCCGCCCGAAACGCCTCCGGTGCCCGCGCCTGCTCCTCCACCGGTGAAGCCTGCGCCCGCAAAGCCGCGCCCACCCGACCCGCCCAAACCCGCGCCGCCGCAGATCTCACCCCGGCTCTCCCCCGAGGAGCAAGCCGCGGCCGAGCGCCGCACCAACGAAGACATCAATGTGGCTGAGCGGAACCTCCAAGTGGCCTACGGCAAACAACTCAACGCCTCGCAGCACGACCTGGTGGAGAAGATCCGCGGCTTCTTGGGGCAAGCACGCGAGGCCATGCGCGCCGCCGACTGGGTGCGCGCCCGCAACCTGGCACAAAAGGCCCAGGTGCTTTCGGTCGAGCTGGTCAACTCCCTCTAGGTGCCGTACCAATTAATTGGCGCTGCTTCCCGCGAGCCCCGTGCCGCTCGACCTTACGCCACCACGAAATCACCGCGGTTTTGAGGCGCCCCTCCTTTCGGTCTTGCACCTGCCATGTTGAACGGCGTTTGTGCTGCTAGAATCAGAGCATGGAGACGTTCGACGTAGCTATTATCGGCGGCGGGATCATCGGCGGTTCGATTGCGTTTGAGCTGGCGCGGCACAAGCTGCGCATAGCGCTGCTCGACCGCCAGCAGCCGGGACTTGAGGCGTCCTGGGCCGCGGCCGGGATGCTTTCGCCCGCGCCTGACAGCCCGGACGCGATTCCGCTGGTGCCGCTCGGGCGGGCAAGCCTCGCGCTCTATCCCGAATTTATCGCCGCGGTCGAAGAGGCCTCGGGCCGCAAGACCGGCTACCAGACGACGGGCACACTCGAAGTTTTCTTCGCCGGAGACGCGGAACGCGAGCTGAGCACGTTAATCGCCTTGCACCACGGGCTCGGCCTGCCGAGCGAACCGCTGCGGCTGGAGGAGGCGCAGCGGCTCGAGCCAGCGCTCAGCCGCGAGGCGCGCGCCACCGCGTTGCTGGCTTACGAATCCTCGGTGGATCCGCGTGCGTTGACCGCAGCGGTACTGGCGGCTGCAGCGCAGAAGGGAGTCCAGATTCGCGCCGGCACCGAAGTGACATCACTGCTCGAGCAGGCAGGTCGCTGCACCGGCGCCGTCGCCGGCGACAAGAAGTATGCCGCCGGGCACGTCGTGCTGGCTGCGGGATGCTACTCCGGGAGAATCGCTGAGCTGGCGCGCTACGCGCCCACGCGCCCGGTGCGCGGGCAGATGGTTGCGCTGCAGTCGTCGAGTGTGCAACTCGGCTGCGTGCTGCGCTCCGCCCGCGGCTATATCGTGCCGCGGGACGACGGCCGCCCGCAGAAGCTGGTTGCGGGCAGCACGCTCGAGAACGCCGGCTTCACGAAGAGAGTGACGCCGGAGGGCCTGTCGAAGATTCTGGACGCCGTCATCGAATTGGCGCCGGGGCTCGCCGATGCTGCCGTGGCGGAGACATGGTCCGGCCTGCGGCCAGATACGCCCGACCACCTGCCGGTGCTCGGCCCCGCGGGCATCGAGGGGTTGGTCGTGGCCACCGGCCACTACCGCAACGGCATCTTGCTGGCACCGGTCACCGCGAAGCTCATCCGCGAATGGCTGACCGAGCGACGCACTTCTCTTGCCTGGGAAGCTTTCAGCCCCCTGCGGTTTGCGGCAGCGCGTCGCGCCACCTCGTAGCGCTCGCCGACGGTCTCAACGCACACTTCTCGCTGGGATCCGCGAACGCGGGGCACGCTAATGTGGTTCCAACTTGTTGAGCCTATGCACAGCCGTAGCCAGTTGGAAGGGCACTAGAGCGGGGTTCTGTTGCGACTGGGCTCGCGGTTCGGCGGACCGGCGAGCGTTGAGGCGCGACCCGGGTCGGTGAACTGCACCTTGTCGGCGTCGAGGTAAAGAGTGCGGTCCAGCACGACGTCCAGGGTGGTGCCGCGGGGAAGCTCGAGTTCCGGCCCGCGGGTGAACAGCACCGTCGCCAGGCCCACCGCCGCGGCCGCGGTGGGGCCAATGCCGGGGCGTTCACCCCAAGAGCCGCGACCGCGGTGGGCTACAAAGATCGCATCGCCGCGCCCTCGGTCGGCGGTTCCGCCGGACACTTGGAAGGCTGGCATGACACGGAATTGACGGCTGAGGATCTTGCAGATAGGCTCGTTGGTTCGCAGAATCTATCGCGGAGCGAACAGAAAGAGCGGCGGGAACCGCCCTCCGAAAAGGAGCAAATCAGATGGCGAAGCTGGCGCTGGTGTACGGAATGCGGATATTCCCGGCAGAGGAGCTCGGCGAAGTGAACGAAGCCACCGTAATGCTGAAGAGCGGCCGCACGGCGCGCGTCAGCATGCACCTGATTGAAGGCAGCAAGCCAGAGATCGAAACGACACTGCGACGCTCCATCGAAGCGTTCTTTGAAATGTATCCGGAGATTTGAAATGTATCCGGAGACTTGATGGTCGGCCTCCGCCTCGGGGCCGTGTCGCGGGAACGGTGGAAGGGAGAGCTCATCCTACAAGCCGGCCCGCTGCGAACAGGTTCGAAGGGTTCAAGCAAGATCGGTGTGAGCAAGGCGTCAGCGGTTTCCAAAGGTTTCAGGATCAAACTCGCCCGAGCTGGCCGAGGGCGACTCGGTCAACACAACCGACTGGCCGGTCAGTTCAAACCGCTTGCGGCATTTGCGGCAGGCGACCAGCTCGTCCACGCGCACCATGTAGGAGCGCGCCTTGGCGAAACGCGCGCGGTCCTCGTCACCCGCGCCGCGGGGCAACTCCTTTTTTTTCGTCCGCACCACCCAGCGGATCGGGTAGCTATCCTCCTTGCGGCAATGCGGGCAGACAAGGGTGAGGTTCTTGGTTTCCTGCTTTTCGGTGTAGTAACTGCGCTCATCCATGGATCAACTGAGCTCGCTCTGTGGCGATCGGGCGTCGCCTTGGCGATCGCTGCCCGCCTGGTCCATTGTAACAAACTCCAGGCCGGCACCCCGCCAGCGCGGCAGCCAGTATTCCAGCGCGCCCAACACGTGCTCGCGCGCGCCACCCAGAGCTCGATGGTCACCGTCGTGCAGTACGAGGATGTCGCCGCCGCGGCTGCTTTCGTGCGCCACACGCCGCAGCCGCTCGACCAGCCGCGAGGCAGGTTGGGGTTTCCAATCGTAGGCGATCACCGACCACATCACGACACCCGCCAACCCCTGCCGGCGTACGGCGGCGTCCAAGTGCGGCCCCCGAAAGCCGTAGGGCGGGCGCATCCAGCGCGGCGCCCCGGCCCGGGTAGCTTCGGCGACCGACGCTTGGCAGCGGCCGAGCTCTTCCGCGAGACGCTCGTTCGAGAGCCAAATGAGGTTGGGGTGGGTATAGGTGTGGTTGCCGACAGTATGGCCCCTCGCTGCGATCTCGTGGGCCAGCTCAGGGCACGCCCGGGCGAACCGGCCGATCAGGAAAAACGTGGCGCGCACTTCGTACTTGTTGAGCAGATCGAGCAGCCGTGGCGTTATCGCGGGATTGGGCCCATCGTCAAAGGTCAGCGCGAGTGTCCTGGCGCCGAGGCTCTTCGGCAGCCGGCGAACAGTGGGGCCAAACAATTGCGCCGCGGGATGCACCGCGGCCCAGGCCGCCAGACCCGCACTCGCAGCGGCAACCGCCGGCACGGCACCCCACAATGGAATGACCGAGAGGTTCACGAGCGCTGGCCCTTATTTTCGCATGCTGCGCAGGCACGTTCCAGCCCGCCGGGTAACTTGCGGGCGGCTCGGCGCGTCTATAATTTCATCGAATAGGCGCGAGCGGCTTCTCCCCTCCCGTAGTCGCGGGGACATTCCCCAAGGTTTGGGAAGGAACGCCTCGCGGAGAATTCCCGGGTCAGAAGGGTTGGGTTGAGTGTTCTTGGGGAAAGCGACCCTGAGCCTCATCTTTGTGCTGGGATTGCTGCCCGCACTGGGACTTGCGGCGGGCGCGCAAGAGACTCCCGCTGCTGGAGGTTCCATCCGAGCCACCGGGCTGATCCGCACGCCACAGGGTGTCGCGGTTCCCGGTGCGACCGTCCGCATGGTGGAGCTTGCCTCCGGACGCGCCTGGTTGAGTTGGACAGGCGAAAATGGCAGGTTCGAGTTTCCCGGCCTGCCCGCCGGGAGATACCGCATCGAAGCGGAGCAGCTGGGCTTTGAGCCTGCCACAAAAGAGACTGAACTCACCGTGGAGTCATCCGCCATCGAGCTGGCGCTGCACATCGCGCCGCTGGCCACGCCCGCTGCTGAGGGCGCAGGCAACACAAGAAATGAAAACGCTGCGAGCACTGCGGCTGGCCCGCCGAAGCCAGTCGCGGGCGAACAGCCCTCTGCGGCAGCGCAGTCTGCGCCTGCTCCCAGCCGCGCTCAGCCGACCCCAACGAAGCCAGCACGGGGCCAGCCTCCCGGCGCAGCACCAAACGTGGCGGAGCTAATCCGCCAGCGGATGCAGCAGCGCGGCTTCCAGCAGGTGGACCCTACCGGCCAGCAGGGCGGCGCCGGCCCCGAGACACCGGGGCAGAACGACATCGGGCCGCTTGGCGAAGCGTCTTCCTCCGATGCTTTTCTGATTAGCGGGACCGTAGGTCGCGGCGCCACTCCGGGCGGCGACAGCAGTTTTGGTCCATTTGCAGGCTATGGGCAGCCCGGCGCCTTCGGAGGATCAGGCGGGCCCGGCGAGGGCGGCGGTTTCCCCGGCCAACCGGGCGGGGGCGGTGCTCCGGGAGGGATGAACTTTCCGAGAGCGGGCGGCCCGGGACAGCGCCAGCCTGGCGGGGGAGGCCAAGGCCGAGGGCAGCAGGCGCAGGGGCAAGGCGGCCAGGGCGGTCAGAGGGGCGGGCAGCAGACACGCTTCGGGGAAGGCACAGAAGCACTGTGGGGTGTGCAACGGGTCCTGCGACAGCAGGTGAACCGCATCCGGGTGAGTTTCTACGAGCGCTACGGCAACTCGGCGCTCGATGCGCACCCCTACTCGCTGACCGATCCCAACGCGGCGAATATTTCCACCTGGCGCGAGCGCTTCGGCGCAAACGTGGGCGGGCCCCTGCGCATCCCGCACGTATATGACGGCCGCGAGAAAACATTCTTCTTCGTGAATTACAACCTGGCCCGCACCCGCGACCCGGTGGATACCTTTGCAACGGTCCCCTCGCTCGACGAACGCAAGGGGGACTTCAGCGCCCGCGGCGTACAACTGTTTGACCCGTGCCCGGGCGTCGCCGTGCCGTGCTCGAACATTGCCGGACCGCGCCCCTCGTTCGGCACCCAGATCCCGGCCGACCGGCTGGACCGGGCAGCGCTGGGGCTGCTGCAGTTCATTCCTCTGCCCAACCTGCCGGGGCTGGCGCAGAACTTCCATCTCCAGACGCGCGTTCCCACGGCCACCGACTCATTCAACGTGCGCGTTGTCCATACGATTTCGAGCAAACTGAACGCGCAGGCCACCTACAATTTCAGCGAGACGCGTACGCACGGTTTCCAGAGCTTTCCGCAGCTCCAGAGCAGCCAGGAAGTGCGCGGTCAGAACTTGATGCTGGGGTTGACGCAGAACTGGACGCAGCGGTTTATCCACGACAGCCGCGTCTTCTGGAGCCGCAGCCGCACCAGCTCGCTCAACAACTTCGCCTTTGTGGACGACATCGGCGCCCGCCTGGGCATCAACGGGATCTCCACCGACCCGATCAACTTCGGAGTGCCGCAGATCAGCCTGACCAACTTTAGCGACGTAAATGACCCCGTGCCAGCTCTGCGGCGCAATCAGACACTGCGCTTCCTCGACAGCGTCTCCTACGCGCTTCCGAAGCACACGCTGCGCGCCGGCGGCGAAATCCGCCGGATGCAGGTGAACACACGCACTGACCCGATCCCTCGCGGCGCGTTCACCTTCACGGGCTTGATGACCAGCCAGCTCGATTCGACGGGCCGGCCGGTGCCTGGCACCGGGTTCGACTTCGCCGATTTCCTCCTCGGCCTGCCGCAGGCCACCATCGCGCGTTTCGGCACTTCGAGCACCTATTTCCGGAGCTGGGGCTTCGTCGGCTATTTTCAGGACGACTGGCGAATGCATCCGCGGTTCACGTTGACCTGGGGGCTGCGCTATGAGGCGGTGACGCTGCCGGTAGAGTTGTACGATCACATCGCCAATCTGGACGTCAACTCGGACATCACGGCCGTAGACACGGTGGTGCCCGGGAACCAGGGGAAGTTCAGCGGGCCGCTACCGAGGTCGCTGGTGCGCGGCGACTACAATAACTGGTCGCCACGCTTGGGCATCGCCTGGAAACCCCCGCTCCAATGGTTCGACAAGCATCCCATGATCGTGCGCGCCGGCTACGGCGTTTTTTACAACAGCTCCATCTACAACCAGCTCGCCGCGTCAATGGCCAACCAGCCGCCCTTTGCCGAGGCGCAGACGCTGCTCACCAGCACCGCACAGGTGCTCACCCTCGAGAACGGCTTCCCGAGGCAGGCGTCCACGACAGCGGGGAACACGGTCGCAGTGGACCCGAACTACCGCGTCGGCTACGCGCAAATCTGGAACCTGACCGTGGAGACGCAACTCGCCGCGAGTCTGACCACTGAAGTGACCTATACGGGCACAAAGGGAACGCACCTGGACCTGCTCCGTGCGCCCAACCGCGCGCCGCCAGGCAGTCCGCTCGACACCGAGGAGCGGCGGCGCATCGCCGACGCCACGGGCTTCACCTACGACACCTTCGGAGCCTCGTCGATCTACAACGCGCTCCAGTTGCGTGTGCAGCGGCGCTTCACGCGCGGGTTGATGATTCAGGGCCTGTATACTTACGGGAAGTCCATTGACGATGCCAGCTCGATCGGCGGCGGCGCGCCGGTGGTAGTCCAGGACGACCGGAACTTCCGCCTCGAGCGCGGGCTCTCCTCCTTCGACATCCGGCACCAGTTCCGCGGCAGCTACGTTTACGAGCTGCCATTGGGCGAGCGCAAGCGCTGGGCGCGGAAGGGATGGCAGGCGTCAGCGTTCGGCAACTGGTCGCTCAGCGGCAACATCACCGCCGCAACAGGGACTCCATTCACCGCCCGGGTGCTGGGCACGGCCGCCGACAATAGCGGAACCGGGTCAAATTTTTCCGAACGCGCCGACCAGGTGGGCAACCCCTCGCTTACGGCCGACCAGCGCTCGCCGCTGCATTTCTTCGATACTACCGCCTTCGCCCTGCCGCCGACGGGCCGCTTCGGCAACGCGGCGCGCAACACTATCCCCGGCCCGGGCAACTTCACGTTCAACTTCGCGCTGGCCCGCCGTATCCCCATCGGGCGGGACCAGCAGCACCGCTTGGACTTTCGCTGGGAAGTCTCCAACCTCACTAATACGCCGAACTTCATCGGCCTTTCCACGGTGGTGAACTCGGCGACCTACGGGCGCGTACTGGGCACGCGGCCGATGCGCACGATGGATTTTGTGCTGCGGGTGAGCTACTGATGGCCGCCTTGTTCAAGCCGCTCGAACGGCGCCTGCTGGCGACCGCGGCCCTGGCCTCGCTGCTGGGCCCGCCGGCCTTCCCCCAGATCCCGCCCGCACCGGTGAATCCTCGCCAGCAAGCACCGCCGCCGCAACAACAGGCATCGCCGAGTCAGGAAAAAGGCGTCATCCGGACCTCTGCCGACCTAGTGCTGATTGACGTGCAGGTCACCGACCGCGGCGGTAAGCCGGTGAAGGGCCTCGAGCGCGCGCAGTTCACCTTGCTCGAAGACGACAAGCCGCAGGCGATCTCCTCGTTCGACTACAACGATATCGAAGCAATCGAAATTGCTGCGGCCGAGGACGTCCGGCCTATCGTGGTCGCGCTCGCCGGCGTCACCGCGCCGGAGCAGGTGCGCCAGACCGTGCGCAACCGCCGCATGATCGTGCTCTTCTTCGACATGACTTCGCTCCAGCCCGAGGAGTTGCTGCGCTCGACCGACGCCGCCCAGCGCTTCCTGCGCGAGCAGATGACCGCGGCGGACTTGGTGGGCGTGGTGGCATTCGGCAACCAGTTGCGCGTGGTGGCCAACTTCACCAACGATCGCAAGTTTCTGGAGCGCGCCGTGGCGCGGCTAGTGCCAGGCAAGGAATCGCAGCTCGCGGCGATGGCCGATGCCGCCCCGGCGACAGGCGAGGAAGCCGTCGTCGAGGACACCGGCGCCGCCTTCACCGCCGATGAGACCGAGTTCAACATCTTCAACACCGACCGCAAGCTCGCGGCAGTGCAAGCCCTGGCCGACCTACTCCGCAGCATCCCAGGGAAGAAGTCGGTGATCCACTTCACCGGAGGGATCACGCAGACCGGCGCGGAAAACCGCTCGCAGCTTCGCGCCGCCACCGAGGCGGCCAACCGCGCCAACGTCTCTTTCTACACCGTGGACTCCCGCGGCCTGCTGGCGACCATCCCCGGCGGCGACCCCAGCAGCGGCGCCGCAGCGGGCACGGCCATGTTTTCCGGGGCGGCGGTGTTTCATCAGGTGCAGTCGCGTCAGGACTCACGGGAGACGCTGGCAACGCTCGCGACCGACACCGGCGGCCGGGCGTTTCTTGACGTCGGCGATTTCCGGGATGTCTTCCAGAAGGTGCAGGGGGACACGTCGGGCTACTACCTGCTGGGCTATTACAGCTCCAACACGCAGCGCGACGGCCGCTGGCGGCGCGTCAAGGTACGCGTCAGCGCGCCGGGCATGCGCGTGCGGCACCGCGAAGGCTACTATGCGCCGAAGGACTATGCGGTCTTCAACACCGAGGACCGCGAACGCCAGCTCGAAGAGGCCATGCGCGACGATTCTCCGCGGCTCGAGCTGCCGCTGGCGCTCGAAACGGCCCGTTTCCGCCTCAGCAAGGACGAAATCTTCGTGCCCATCGCCGCCAAGCTGGCTTCGAGCGCGCTCCAGTGGGCGCAGAAGCGCGGCCGGCGCGAGGCCGAGTTCGAGTTTGCCGCCGAAGTGCGCGAGGAGACCTCGGGCCGGGTGGCCAGCGCACTGCGCGACACGATCAAGGTCCGGCTCGGCAACGAGCGGTTCCAGCAGGTGCAACAGCGCGCGCTGGTCTATCAGGGCGGGTTCGTCCTCCGCCCGGGCCGCTACCGGCTGAAATTCCTTGCCCGTGAAAATGAGACGGGTCGCATCGGCACCTTCGAGCAGGAGCTGGTGCTCCCGCCGCCGCAGCCTGAGCGCCTGGAGCTCAGCTCGGTGCTGCTCTCCAGCCAGTTGGAAGCGGTGCGCAAGAACTCTGAAGTGGAAAAGAAAGCGCTGGCGGCGGATGCGAAGCTGAAGGCTTCACCGCTCGAGGTGGAAGGCGAGCGGATCATCCCCAGCGTCACCCGCGTCTTCACCACGCAGCAGAAGCTCTATGTTTTCTTCCAGGCTTACCTGACAGCATCCTCCGACGGCTCACGGGTGCGCGCCGGGTTGGTCTTCTTCCGCAATGGCGAGCGGGCCAACGAAACCCCCCTGGTCGCCCCCGCCGAGGTGGATGCAAAGACGCGCACGGCAGCTTTCCGCATCAGCCTACCGCTCGAGCGGCTCACGCCGGGCCGCTACACGGTTCAAGCAGTGGTTGTGGAAGCGGGCGGCGAGCAGGCTGCGTTTGCCCGCGCTTACTTCGCTCTCCGCCGGTCTCCGGCGACTCCGGGCGCGAGCCCGCCCGCCAGTTCTCCTGGTGCCCCGCCCGCTCGCCCCGGGCCTTAGACGCCGGTACAGCAACCAACCCGCATCTGCGCAACGCACTTTTTGCTTGTGCGGCGGCATGGCCACGGGTAGAGTACCGCCCACTGTTCGGTAGTGTTGACACCTGGCGTGGAAGAATCCGGCCAAGAAACGATGAGAAGAGTGCGAGCGAGTGCAGGCGGACGGATCGCCAGAGCCCTGTGCTTGACGTTGCTGTCTGCCGCAGCGCTCGCCGCGCAGCAAGGAGGGATCGGGCGTTCTTGGAGCGAGCGGCGGCCCTCGCCGCAGACATCGCACAGCCGGCTGTTCACGCAGCGCTCGGCTGCTGCGCTGGCCGATGTCCGGCACGTCATCATCGTTTCCGTTGACGGGATGATGCCGGAGGCCTATCTGAACCCCGACGCGCACGGCTTGAAAGTGCCGACGCTGCGCAGAATCGTGCGCCGGGGAGCATACAGCGAGGGCGCGAGGGGCGTCTTCCCGACGGTGACCTACCCTTCGCACACCTCGATGGTCACCGGCGTCAATCCCGGCACGCACGGCATTATCGCCAATGGCGTGTGGGACCCGCTGGGCTGGCTGCCCGGGGCCCTGCGCTGGTACGCCGAAGACATCCGCGTTCCAACCCTCTGGGACGTGGCGCGATCAAAAGGGCTCTCCACGGCGGTGGTGTTCTGGCCGGTCACCGTGGGCGCCCGGGCCACGGCTATCGTGCCTGAATTTTGGCGGCAGGATCCGGGGACACCGGAAGACGCCAAGCTGAACTTCGCCCTTTCCACGCCGGGCCTGCTCGATGCCGTGGCCAAACGTTTCCCAGATTTCCGAGCGAAATTTTCGCCGCCGCGGGCGCAGGACGACGCGTTGACCGATGTGGCTGTGCAACTGATCGAGACGCTCCAGCCTAACCTGCTGCTGCTGCACATCTTCGACGTGGACCACTGGCAGCACGAGGACGGGCCCTTCGCGGGGCGCGCGTTGGCCGCGCTGGAAACGGCCGACCAGCAGATCGCTCGAGTCATCGCCGCAACCAAAAAGGTCGGCATCTGGAAACAGACGGTACTGGTGGTGCTGTCCGACCACGGTTTTGCGCTGACCTCGCAACGCCTCCGCCCCGGGGCCTGGCTGCGGGAGAAGGGCCTGGTGACGCTGGACGAGAAAAACAAAGTGACGGACTGGAAAGCCTACGTCCTGGCCGCCAGCGGCTCGGCCTATGTCTACGTGAAAGACAAAGGCGACCAGGAGACTCGCAGGGTCGTCCTCGAAATGTTTCAGCAGGCGGCGGCCCGGCCAGGAAGCGGCATCCGGCAAGTCTTCAATCATGACCAGATTGTTGCCATGGGCGGCGACCCGGAAGCCTTTTTGGCAGTCGAGGCGGCGGAGGGTTGGGCGATCACCGGTGGCGTTGTGGGCGATGCGGTTTCGCCGGCCACCAAAGCCGCCGAACACGGCTATTTGCCCGACCGGCCGGAAATGCGAACCGCACTGCTGGTCTATGGCCCCGCCATCGGCCGGGGAAAAATCAAAAATGCGCGCTTAATTGACATTGCCCCAACCGCAGCGCGTTGGCTCGGACTGAAAATGGAAAAGGCCGAGGGAAAACCCCTCGAAATCCCCATCCGACCCGCACAATCGGCCGCTCCCGAAGGGCGCCCCGCCCCGCGCTGAAGTGCCCTTTCGACCATCGCGGCCCGCTCAGGCAAGCGTTTCAGTTCTGATTTGAAATCGCTGATGGCATAACGAAGTCGGCCTCGCGACGGGCCGAGTAAACTGTTGCGGTATCCACCCTAACAGCGCTCGGGCCGAAGGAGACCGAGATGCAAATTATAGGTTGCGACTTACACGCGCGACA
>JBASRK010000051.1:0-13487 GCA_049273775.1 Candidatus Acidiferrales bacterium | reverse complement strand
GCGTCTCCCCGTTCTGGAATCCGCTCAGCGTAGCTGTGAACGTCGGGTTCGCCGCTCCGTAGGCCCGCGTTTGCGGGTCCGCGGTCACCGTCAGATGCGCCTTGGTGACGGTCAGGTTGCCGGCGATGAAGTTGCCACCGGGGAAATCATAGTTGCCTGCGGCTAGCGTGCCGATCGTGCACGTGATCGGATACGGACTGCCACTGACCGAACTGGTGGCCACCGCCGTAGTCGTGCAGCTCGCTGTGCCGGTGACCCCGCTGGTGCCCAGGGTCTGGCCGTTCACGAACCCGCTGATCGTCGCGGTCAGCGTCGGGTTGGCGGCGCCGTACGCCCGCGTCTGCGGGTTGGCTGTTACCATCAGGTGCGCTTTGTTCACCGTCAAAGTGCCGGCAGCCGTCTTAGTGGTGTCGCCAACACCCTGGACGGTAAAAGCAGTTGCTCCCGCGGGTGTGGCGGTGGTCGTTGAGATCGTCAATATAGACGTTTTAGAGGTAGGGGTATTCCCCGTAAACGAAACCGTGCTTGGCGAAAAGGAGGCCGTGGCGCCAGATGGGAGAGAGGTGGTTATGCTCAGAGCCACGTCGAGGCTGCCGGCACCGCTGCGAGTCACGGTTACCATGTAGGTCGCGCTGGCGGCGGTGCCATAAGTGAGGGTACCGGTCTGCGCGGCTACGGCCACGCTTACCAAATTCGAAGCATCCGTAAACGTCGTCTGCGCCTGAGAAACCGATCCGGCCGCAGTTAAGTAGAATCGAACATTTATGTCCTGTGCGTTCATGGCGAGTTGGTTGTTGAAAATGTTTCCGGAAGCGTCGGCGACCGCGGTAAAGGGCCCATGGATATCGATGAACGGTACTTCCTGGACCGTGAGGGTGACCGTTTCGCCGGGCTGCCAGCCGGTGCCGGTGATAATCACGGTCGTGCCCGGCGTGTAATCAGCCTGATCCGTTTTCACGGTGGCGAAGCCGTAGACGTCGGTGCTAGAGAGGCTGGCCCCGGAAGCATCCTTGCCGCCTGCAACCAAGAGCAATCCGTCTTGACTGCTTAGCGCGCTGCCGGTCGCGCCGCTGCGGGCTGAGGCCATCGACCCAGTGGTGCTGAAACTGCCGGTCCAGGGCCTGTACAGTTCGACCGAGGCCAGCGCTGTGCCAGCAGAGGTTCCGCCGACGATAAGTACATTGTTGTTATGCGGCAGCAGAAAAGCCAGATGCCCCTGACGTGGCGTGGCTAGCGTGCTGTTCAGCACTGCAAAATTTGCGGGTGGTTGAGCAGCCGGGTCGTAGACTTCAGCCGAAGCGAGATCCACGGACGCGCCGGTGGCGCCCACCGTGTTGCCCCCGATAACCACAACCTTGCCATCGAGCTGAGTCGTCGCGGAAAGCCCTTGCCGGGGCGTGGAGAGGACAGGCCCGGCAGAAACCGTTCCTGTCGAGGGGTCGTAGAGATCAGATGAAGCAAGCGGTTTGCTTCCATCCGAACCGCCGACAATCAATACTCGACCATCGGAGAGGAGCCCCGCGGCGTGAGCTTTTCGGGGCGATGAAAGCACTCCAGCGGAAGAAAAGGCTCCCGTTCCAGGGTCGAAAATCTCCAGTGTTGAGCTGACTGTTCCGGAAGAACCCTGGCCGGCGGCGATGAGCACTCGCCCGTCAGCCAGAAGAGACGCAGTATGGCCCGAGCGGGCTTCGACCATTCCTCCAGCAACGCTCGCCCACGTGTTTGTTAGCGGGTCATAGATTTCAGCGGCGTTGGTTGTACCCCCGCCGGTGGTTGTGCCGCCTGCCACTAGCACGCGTCCGTCTTGCAGCGCGACGGAGATATGCATGCTGCGGGCAACATTCATGGGCGCGGCTGCCGAAAACGAACCGTCCGTGCCGAACAGACCGGCGTCAGCCAATGGGCCGCTGGCTCCATCTCCTCCGGTAATCAGGATGGGGCCTGCCTGGAGCAAAGCGGCAGAAGCCCCGCTGCGGGCTTGCGCCACGGAAGCAGCGGGAGCCCACGTGCCGCTCGCCACCTGCGAGATCGCTCCCCTGAGGGCCACTCCCAGACTGAGGACTAAGAGCGCGATCAGGAGGACATACTTAGTAGTTCGGGGCATAGGTCAATCCTCTCGGACGAACAGGGCTAAACTTCCCGATTGCTGATGGAGAATGAGGCGGCCCAATAGGAGGGCAGGGGAAATGCAGAGACCCCGCAGGCAACACCAGGAAGTGACCGTGGTGGACACACCCATCCTCCGGCACCGCACTTGTGCCATCGCTCCGAAAGGCCGTTTCGTGCCAGCGT
The DNA here is from genome assembly GCA_049273775.1 of Candidatus Acidiferrales bacterium. GTDB lineage: Bacteria > Acidobacteriota > Terriglobia > Acidiferrales > UBA7541 > JBASRK01. The sequence goes on along the minus strand of JBASRK010000051.1, from coordinate 11,195 downwards.
GGGGAGACATCCAGGCGGGCAAACCGAGACCGTCTAGTTCTCTCGCAATTCCTCTGCCAGTAGCGGGGCTCCCAGGGCGGGACAACTTGACCAGATACGGGGTCGCCCTTTCTGCTGGACTTCAAAGAGTTAGGATCAGGCTGGGGGCATTTTCAGGCGCATCCCCTCGCAGAAAGCGAACTTCGGAGAGGGCCCCGCCGAATCCTTTTGATTACGACGGGCCCGGAACTCTGTCTCCGAAGATTGCCAACGGGTAATTGAACTCCGCCTTGTTGAAGAATGGTTCCTATTCAAGCAGGAAAGCTATGGGTCTTAAATGGCAGGCTTGTTCAGACACCGCGCCCCGGAAGAGGCTTGGCCGGAGCGGGCGCAAAGGCCCAGCCGCGATCCCACGGACTGACCCGGCGCCGCCACGGCTACAACTCCTCATTGCTCTCATTACTCTCATTACTCACACTACTGTTTGCTTCGGAGAATCCCGATGCGCTGCGGGTGTTCTCTGAGGAGTAGGTCTGCTGCAGACCGCGCCGTTCTCTAAGGCATCCGCGCATCTGTGTATGAGGGCCAGTTCAATTCGCAAAGAACTCGCAGTAGCGTTCGCAGAATTCCAATGGGCGAATTGCTCGAGGAAGTTCCCCTTCACCTTCCCGTGAATGATTTTGGGGTTTTGCCAGTCCACGCCTTGAATGAAAATGGAGGATTCGCGACCACGAAGTCGAAGGTCTTGAGCCGGCCATCCCCGGACGTGAAGTGCGGGCTGGCCCGGACGTTGTCTTTCCAGATCTCTGCTAAAAAAAGGGGGGGCTGCGGCTATGCCCGGGCAAAGCGTCCAAACGGTTATGAGGCACGTGCCCCGGAGCGAGAGTTGCGGCGCTCCCGTTTCTGAGCCCCGAGGCTCCAGCCTCGGGGGGGACACTCCCGCGGTTGATTTTTTCGGCTGTGTGGCATCCAATAGGTGAAGAGGGAGGCACGCCATGCGCGAAGCGGTGATTGTCAGTTCAGTGCGGACAGCGGTAGGAAAGGCCTTCAAGGGCACGCTCCGGGCGATGCGCCCGGACGACCTGGCCGCGGCGGCCATTCAGTCGGCGATGGCGCGCGTCCCGGGCCTCGACGCCCGCGAGATCGAAGACGTCATCCTGGGCTGCGCCATGCCGGAAGGCGAGCAGGGAATGAATGTGGCGCGCATTGCTGCGCTGCGGGCGGGACTCCCGGTGGAATCCTCGGCCATGACCATCAACCGTTTCTGCTCCTCAGGCCTGCAGGCCATTGCCATCGCCGCCGAGCGGATCATGGTGGGCCACGCTGAAGTCATCGTCGCGGGCGGCACCGAATCCATGTCCATGGTGCCGATGGGCGGCAACAAGGTCTCGCCCAATCCCTGGCTGATGGACCACTACCCGGACTCTTACCTCGGCATGGGCCTCACCGCCGAGAACCTGGCGCGCAAGTACGGCATCACCCGCGAGCAGGCCGACCAGTTTTCCTATCAAAGCCACCAGAAGGCGCTTGCCGCGATTGCCGCGGGCAAGTTTCGGGACGAAGTCGTGCCGGTCGAGGTCCGCATCACGGCTCTGGAGAATGGCGCAAACGGCGGCTCGAACGGCTCGCGGCCGAAAACCACCACGACGATGTTCGATACCGACGAAGGCCCCCGCGCCGACACTTCGCTCGAGGCGCTGGCCAAGCTCAAGCCCGCGTTCCATGCGCGAGGCACCACGACCGCAGGCAACAGCTCGCAGATGAGCGACGGCGCCGCGGCGGCGGTGGTGATGAGCGCCGAACGCGCCAAAGCCCTCGGCGCAAAACCCCTGGCGCGCTTCCTCGCCTTTGCCACGGCTGGCTGCCCGCCCGAGGAGATGGGCGTCGGACCGGTCTACGCCATCCCCAAGGCGCTCAAGTTGGCGGGGCTTGCGCTCGACGACATCGAAGTCATCGAATTGAACGAGGCCTTCGCCGTGCAGGCGCTTTCGGTGATCAAATTCGCCGAGCTCGATCCGGCGCGCGTCAACCCGAATGGCGGCGCCATCGCCCTGGGGCATCCGCTGGGCTGCACCGGCGCGAAACTCACCGCGACGCTTGTGCGCGAGCTCGAGCGTCGCAAGGCGCGCTACGGCTTGGTCACCATGTGCGTCGGCGGCGGCATGGGCGCCGCCGGAATCTTCGAGCGCCTCACGTAAGGCAGTTCAGCCACAGAGGCACTGAGGCACAGAGTCAAAGAGTCGAAAAGTTTAAAGAGTCAAAGAAACCAAGAAAGCGGGATTCAAGGCGTGGTGGCGCCCAGCATCGCGGGCTCGCCTTCCACCAGGCTTTTCAGGCGCGCCAGGTCACCCTCTAATTTTTTTTGCGCCGCCGGAGTGACCAGCGGCTCGAACAGGCGCGGTAAGAAACCGGTGTATTCGCTTTGCGCCGAAAGCGTGCACCAGATCGTCGCTCGTGATGTATCGAAATACCTGCGCGGCGGGGCGATTGATCTCCACCGTCGCTAGGTTGCGCCCGTGACCCTTGCGGTGGCCGGCGATGAACAGTCCCAGCGCACCTAGCGGCGGGATGCTCGGACCGGGATCGCCACTCCTCGCTTGCGCTTTGAGGTTCCCGCGGCTGGGCGCTGAGCGCCGTGGACGGTCTGCCCTTCTGTTTCAGCGGACGGCAGCGCCTGGGTTTCAGCGCTGGTTTCTCGAGGCGCCTGGCGGAGCGAAGGACACCAGCGAGTACAAGTAAACGAGGATCCCGGACAGCATCAGCAGGCCCCCCAGGAAGAGAAAGACCAGGAACGCGAACGGCCTGGACCCGAGTAAACTCAGCGCTTCAATCATCAATCCCAGGATCAACAGAATTCCTGATACTTGTAACCGCCGCTCAATTCTGTTTGTGCCGTGATTCACTTGGGCTCCCTCCAGAGCTTGACGCCGCCGAGATGAGCGACATTGTGGACGACCTCATGGCAGCCGCTGGAGAGGCAGGAAAGTTGGTTGGACTTGAGCGAGTCCATCATCGCGGAGTGGGTTGGATCGCCCTCGAACGAGCGCGCGCCCGCATGGCAGTGCAAGCATTCGCGGTTGTTGTAGGGATGGTACAGATGAATCGGATTGCTGGGCGTTCCCAGGTATTGCGCGTAGACGTGCCGCAGGCCTCTGAGCTTGGTCCGGAACGAGCCGTACAGCACATAATCGGTGTGACATGTGTAGCAGGCTTGGTCGCTGGGGACGCGGTGATTCTGAAAGTGAGCGGCGGCAAGGTAACTGGGATCATCGACGTAGAGGCTCCTGCCATAGTCTTCCATGACGTGGCAGGAAAGGCAGAACTCCGTTTTCTTCGAGCGCTCCAGATGTTCCAGAGTCCCCGTGGTGGCGGAGAGTATTGGCAGGATGAATAGCACAAGGAAGGCAAGCATCTTCCCGGCCCGAGTCGCTGTGATCGACGGCCTGAAGGCTAGGACAACGATCAGCGCAATACTCAGGCCGATCAGGGTGAATAGGATGGCTGTTGGCCCGATCACGATCTCGCCGCTCCGATGCGGGCAACGAGCGCAGTCCCGAAAAAGATAGGGACCCGCGCTGGCTTAGGATCTTGCCGCCGGATTATTTCTTCTTGATCAGCTCGCGGATGTAGGCAATAAGCTGTTTGATCTGTTCCCCGGTCAACTTCTTCTCGAACGCCGGCATCTTGTCCTTGCCTTTGGTGGTGATCTCGATGAGCTGCGCGTCGCTCTGTTTCTGGACTTCAGGCAGACGAAAATCATGGGCCTTCAGCTTCTTGCCTGCTGGGGTGTTGCCGCTCCCTTCGGCCCCATGGCAGCTAGCACACTTGGCCTTATAGAGATTCTCGGTCGTATCTTGCGCCCTCACTGGCACCGCAAGAAACACCGCGACGGCCAATGGCAACGCCGTTTTCTTGAGCAATTCAACGATGTCTCTCATCGTCTTGTCCGCCTCCTTGGCGGGCGGTTCGCATTGTGCCACATCTTTTTGCGGGCCGATCCTGCTGTGCAATTGCCTGAACAACTAGAACGCATACCGGAGGGCCAGCGTGACCATGTTCCCGCGGAAATCCCGCGGTCCGGTGGGATCCAGCGGCACCAATTGCTCCCGCTCGTTATAGCCGTAAAACGCCCAGCTCGTCTTCCAGGTCAGACCCTTGGCCAGGTCGACCGCGAGCCCGCCGTACGGCCGATGGTAATTGAATGACAGCGAGCCGGGCGGCGTGTTCGGGTTCAGGATGAGCGTGCTGCCGGTGTTGCTGGTGATGGCATAACCGAGGTTGGTAGTGACCCGCTTGAACGGCCTCCACATCAAGTCCACGTAGCCGTAGTGAGCCTTGTTGGTGTAGACCGAATTCTGCGCGAGCAGAACCGTCGAGCCCGGGCACTTCGACAGACCCGGCGGCGACGTGCTGCTGACGAAGCAGACCAGGATCGTCGAGAAGATATCGTTGTACTCGTAGCCGATGTCGAAGCTGATCCGGTTATTGGGCTCCAAGGCCAGGTCGAATCCGTAGCTCCGGTTGTGCTGGAGGTTGTTGATCTGGCTTACGTTGTTGCGGTTCTCCAGGACGTTGACCACCGCCCCGACGCTGGCCCAGTTCACCGGCCGGTAGCGGGCCCGCACTTTGTAGTGCTGCAAGTTTCGCGGGCTGATGCGCGTGAATGCGTTGTCGGCGGACAATATCTCCGTATCCACGCTGATGCGCAGTTCATCGATCGGCCGAAACCAAATGCCCATCAGCGCCGAGTGCTCGTTGATGTTTGTAACCGTTGGGGCTTCCGATAAAGACGCCGAGAACACGCACGAGCCGTCGGGCTGGTTGTTGGCCACCGGACAGGTGCCCGTGTTCAGCGGCGACGGCGGGGTGCGGCTGTTCTGTAAGGTCGGGAAAAAGATGAACGTTCCCGACTCGATGTCTGAGTCGGTGATTTGCCGGTGGCGGAAGCGGTACCCGGCCCGCGCGCCCACGCGACGCGTGAAGTCGTACTCCACCTCAAACGTGTTCACCTTCACGTCTTGCTTCAGAAACCGGCTGGAGAACAGTGTGAAGACGTCGGGCGGAGAACTCGTGTTGTGTTGCGGGCAGCCCGGAGAAGTGACCGTTGGGCAACTCGCCGGGGTGAACGTGTTGGGCGCCGCCAGCATGGATGTCCCGAACAGGGATGTCTGGGTGTAAGCCAGCGCTCCCGGCACGCGGAAGTTGTTGAACCGAAACGAGTCAGTGATGCGGAATTTCTCGGAGACGTGGATGGTGATGCCCGCATCGGCAGACACCGTGACGCGCCGTGCGCTGGCCGGCCCAGTGGCGTCGAAGACGCGCTGGCGCGTGCGCGTGATCAGTCCGGTGAGGTCCTCCCTGAAGTTGAACACGTTGTTGTCCCCGCCCGAGTAAGAGAAGCGCGCGGAGAAGTCCACATTCCGGAAGTAATTGGACTGGAGGCTGAACTGTTCGGTGGGAAAGGAAGTGCGCACGCGCCCGGCGCGCAAGTAGCTCAAGTAGCCGTTGCAGGTGGGGTTGGCGGTGCCAGTCACCGGCGGTCCGTTAAACGGCGTCGCGCACGGTTGGTTGGCGTTGGGCGCCGCATTAAACGGCAGGCCCAAGTCGACCGGGACGGGCGTGACCTGCGTGCCGGGGGGCGGGGTCTGGAGCAGGAACGGCGTGCTGGCGAGGGTCCAGGTCGTGTCTCCTTTGTAGTAGTTCAGGAACTGGTCGTAGCTGATGTTGGTGCGCGGAATGAATTTGAAGTCCACGCCAATCTGGTAGGCATTAACCGTGGTTTTCCACTGCTGGAAGAGCAGGGCCTCGGTCCCTTCGTGGATGCTGCTGAACGACGGTCCCTCGCTGATGTTGCGCGAGTAACCCAGCCGGAAGCGCACGGGCGATTGCGGGGCGATGATCAGATTGAAGTCGCTCATCCGCCGCACCAGATTCATGCTGTGCGGCGACAGAAAAACCGTGGAGACAAAACCCGGCGGCGCGTTGGCAAACCTCGGGGTAGATGGATTCAGCGGGTTGGCCAGCAGATTGTAGTCCCAGACGTTGTAGTCGCGGCGGAAGTTTCCACTGAAGTTGTACCACTTGTTCTTGTAGGCCCGCAGGCGGCTGACGTTGTTCGGATCGCCGCCGTAGCCGAAGTTGGTCAAGAAGAAGTTGTCGAAGAGCCACCCCTGGTGGTTGAGCGACCTCATTTCCAGCGTGTAGTCGAGCAGTCGCGGCCCTTCCCGCAGATTAACAAAGGTGTTGTACAGCTCTCGAGTGCCACGGGAGTCCTTGAAATCTCGTCTGGGAACGATGCGCCAGCCGATCTCCACTGTCTGCTTGATGTTGTAGTTCCCCGAGTCAATCCCCTCGGGCGGCTTGTCCTCCTCCTGGGCCAGCGCTGGCAAGCTCAGGAAAAAGGCCAGGGCCGCAAGGAACATCGCGCAGCGAAGAGCTGAGAGGATCGGTTTCATACACCGCTCCTGGAAGGCGATGTGGTGCGGCAGTGTGGACGGGGCGTCCGGGCTTGCGGGTCCGGCTCGACTTGGAATCGTCTGGGCATGACGCCCCCTATTTGAAGAAGAACCGGTCGAAGTTGGAGCCATGGATCTGCGCGTGACACATCGTGCAGGCCTGATACTTTTGGGCCTGGTTGTGGAACGTCGGAATCGAAGGCGCGCCGGTATCGGTGGTCAGCGAATGGCACTCCAGGCAGAGCACGTTGATGTGGTTGCGTTTCAGCAGTCGCGGGTTCGACGAGCCGTGGGGCATGTGGCAGGCCACGCAGCCTTCGGTCTTGATCGCAAGGTGCTCGAAGACGAACGGCCCGGCCTTGTCCACGTGACACTTAAAGCAGACCTGGTCCTGCGCCGCCGTGCTGCGCAACTGCCGGGTTAGGAAACCTCCATGCTGGTTGTGGCAGTCGGTGCACTTCACCAGCTTTTCGTTCACCCGGTGCCGGAAGGGTTTGTTGAATTGCGGTTTGATTTCTAGGTGGCAGGTATAGCAGAGCTGGGGCTGGCCCTGCACGAGCAGGAACTGACTTTCCTTGGCATGGTGCGCCGAGTGGCAATCGGTGCAGCTCACGTCGTTGATCCTGTGCATCGAGCGGGTGAAATTGCTGTGTTCTTCGCCGTACTGGTGACAGTCCAAGCAGCGCTCGCTGATCTGCTTGGTAGTCGCCTTCTTGAAGATGAAGATCTTGGTCTTGTCGCCGCCACTATTCACGTGGTCGGCGCCGGGCCCGTGGCAGGACTCGCAGCCCATCGCCTCGGAGCCGGAGCGTTTCCAGAATGTCGTCTTCCAGTGCGGGGTCTTCTCAAATTTTTTGTAGATATCCTCGTGGCAGGTCTTGCAAGCCTCTGCACCAGCATAAGCAGACACCTTGGATTCCGTCTGCGTTCGCTTTTCCTGGTGGGGTCCTGCCGGGACGACTAGCGCAAAAGCCAGAATCCACAAGAAACAAGACAGATAGAATCGAGAGGCCCTGGGGTTCCGGAAATCCCTCATTCGCGTTCCTTCAGTCCGCAGCCAGGCACAGCGGCGCAGAACACACCCAGCGCCCGGATTATTCCTTTAACCGACTAATGGACTCTGTGACGCTTGTCACAAAGCGACGTGTCGAGCGTCAAGGGAAAACTACGCTTCGAGCAACTGCTCAAGACCTGCCTTATTCCTGATGACCAAAGTCGAGCCATGAACTTCGATAAGCTTCTTGCGCTTGAAGTTTGCGAACAGCCGCGTGACCGTCTCGCGCGAGGCGCCGATCATCTCAGCAATCTCTTCGTGAGTCAGGGTCAAGATTGACCGCAACTCGACGCCATTCTCGCTATGACTGTCAGTCCAGTCCAGTAAAAAGCGTGCCAGTTTTTCAGCGGCAGAGCCGGATAGCCCCAGGTAGCGCACTTCCCGACACGTTGCGTGATAGATCTCGCTGAGGACTTGCGCGACCTTCACCGCCGCGTCACCGTGTTCCCGCAGAAAGTGCAGGAAAGCCTCGCGCGGAATGAAGTTCGCTTGCACGGGCTCGAGGGCCTCGGCCGTGAGCTCGTAGGGTTTGCCGGAGATCGTGCCGGGCAAGCCGACAATTTCACCGGGATCGGCGATTCGCAAGATGAGTGACTTGCCCTCGGCGGAGCCGGCCATCAGTTTCACCCGACCGTTGCAGAGAATGAATACACCCCGAGGCTCTTGGCCCTCGACGAAAAGGATGGCCCCCTTGGGGTAGGTGGCAGATGAAGAAATGGCGTCAAGGGCCTGGAGGGCGGGCTGCGGAAGATCGCAGAAGATACGGTCCTGGCGGAGCGGGCAGCTGAGGCAGCTCTCGATGATTTTCAGGCCGTAGGGTGTGTGCATCTTCTTCTCGGGCCGTATTATACGCCGCTTCCTTCTCGGAATAACGCGCAGATGATAGGGCATCGCTTGGCCTCCCGGGAAGCCCCTTTTGCCGGCTTCCTCTCCTTCCATGTTTAAACTGACCGCCCAAAATTGCCTGTGACACTCCTCACTGTGAAGGGTGACCCCCATCACAGCGCCCCTTGGCAATGCGGGTCCAAAGTGGATCGAAAAAGGGGGTGCAAAATGCAGAAAGATGAACGCGACCTCTTGGAAGTCTTGAAATTTGAGCTCGCATTCTTGGAGAAGGGCGGATATGGGCGTTCGCCGAGGGCACGCTGGAGACCGCAGTTTATTTTTGAAGATTCTCCCACCTGCATGAACTACGATAGCAAGGAGAATCCCGGTCCGTGCAGCAATTGCGTTTTGATGCAGTTGGTGCCACGCGAGCGCCGCTCTGAAAAAATCCCCTGTCGGCACATTCCACTCGACGCGTCGGGAGAGACGCTGGATTCCCTCTATCGGTACGGCGATCAAAACGAAGTTGAAGAAACAGCTGGAAACTGGCTGCGGGCCACTATTGAGCGGCTGGAAGACGAGCGGAAAGCTCTTCCGCGGAATGACACCAAACCGCCCACACCCGGTGGCGAAGCGATGAAGGGAATCCCTCTATATCAGAGCCTTCATCCCAAGTGTGCAAACCCAGCTTGTCCGACTGCCTTTCATTGGCTCGGCGGCGGTAAATTCTTCCGATTTCGCCCCGATCGGGCATCTCCGAGTGGGAGTACTCCGACGACCGATTCGTCAACTGGCCTCCACGGAGTGAAGCATTTCTGGCTCTGTGAACACTGCTCCCATGTCTTTACTCTCGTGTACGAGAAAGAATACGGGGTCGTGCTCAAACTGCTCTGGCCGGAACTCCCCGTCACGGAAGCTCACAAGGAGTTGTCGGCAGCTTAGCAGATCTGCCGCTTTGCGGCTGGCGACATCCCGAAGAACTTGCTGCTGTAGCGAATTCTCTGTTCGCGGTGTCACGCTGCGGAAAATAATCGGTTCGGCGGTATTCCTTGAAGCACGAGCGTCCCATGTGGAGAACCAATGATAAAGAAGTGCCTGTATATGAAAAGCCTAGTCGTGGTTTTCGTACTGGCATCATCGTTGCTGGGTCAGACTGTTGGGACTAAAGATGTTCCGGTTACGGCCGTGCAAGGCGAAAGCTGGCTCAGTCACCTCCACAGGCCGTTCGACGAGAGTAGCATGGGCAGGACGTGGGAGTTAGGACCGCCTCCGCCCATGCCGGGAGAAGAAGCTCCTCATTGGCAACTGAAGCTATCGCCCGGCTTCGCTACGCCAATCTTAACCCTTCATGGTTCGGACCTGTATCGCATGAATTGTCAGGGATGCCACCGAGAGTCCGGCCTCGGTGCCCTCCCGGAAATAAACTCCGTCATCGACCCAGTCCGGGCGACTTCCGTCGTGGTCATCACGGCGCGAATGAAGAAGGCCGGTCGGGAAATGAATCGGGCGGATGTAGCAGAGCTCGCCAAGCAGTCCAAGGTTCTCTTGCTGCAACGACTCCACAACGGGAGTCAGAACATGCCGCCACCCAACTTGAGCGAAGCAGAAATTCGCTCGGTTGTCGCCTATCTGGAACAACTTTCTGGTGTCCCCGGTGCGGAAAAGAAACAGATAGCAGTAAGGGAATCATCGTACCGTGTGGGCGAGCAGATCGTAAAAGCTACATGTCACATCTGCCACAGCGCGACAGGGCCGAACCCCAACCCTCAGCAGATTTTGGAGGGGGCGATTCCACCGCTCGGCACTCTTACGACGCGGGTGAGCCTGCCCGAATTTGTCCGCAAAGTCACTAATGGTGCGCCTATCATCATGGGCACGCCGCCAATGTCTTACAGAGGCAGGATGCCAGTGTTTGTGTACTTGAGCGAGGACGAAGCGGCGGATGCCTACCTATACCTTACGGTCTACCCGCCGCACCAATAGGCGGTCATGGTGGTTACAGCGATGTGATGGCCTGCCGGGCGACGGGCTTTGCCATGCTCGCGTCCAACTCGGTCCAGGAGGCCATGGACCTGGCACTCATCGCCAAGGCTGCCAGTCTGGAACCCCGCATTCCTGCTGACGATCGCGCGGCCCACCCGCGGGCCGCTAGCGAAAAGACCGTGTCTCCGTAAAACCGTGGTCCGTTTTCTATTCGACCAACTGGAGAGTCAGCGCGATGCGAACGCCGTTCACCAGAACGACACTCTGATTAATCAGATCCTGATTGGTGATCTCCGCTTCAGCGAACCGATGAAGGGCGCCCAGAGGGCAAACGAATTCGATGGCTTCGGAGGACCCCGGAGCGGTGGTCTTCAGAGGATTCACGACTGAAATATCAACGGTGTCGAACTCCGGGCCGGAGGGCATCTTGGCTAGAATGTCTTTCAATTGCGGTGCCAGGAACAGGTCGAAGGCCTGCGCTGCGCGTTTGTAGATCGAAGTGGTGCTGGCATCGAACTGCCTGGTGTTGCGGACCGTGATTTGAAGGACCACCCGGTTCTGAAAGACTGCGAACATCGGGGGTGCGTAATACACAAAGTGAAATTTCGCCTGGCCTGTTGCGGCGAAGGCGTCGAGCTGCTGTTGATACTTTGCCTGCACCTGATCCGCTGCAGCCGGTGTGGCCGTGCCGGAAGGCGGCACGACAGTGAGTGTTTCAGTGGCTCTCGCAGTTGCCGCACCCGGCTCGGTGCTCACGGCTGCCGTAATCCCGTTGGGGGGTCGGGAAACGGCGGGCGTTCCTGGAGGGACGGGAGCCGTTTTTATTGGATCAGGAGTCAGGAGCCGTGGATTGGTCGCAGCGAGGCGAGCGCCGGCATTCGCTGCCGCCGCTGCAGTCG
>JBASRK010000228.1:0-7708 GCA_049273775.1 Candidatus Acidiferrales bacterium | reverse complement strand
CCCGGCTCAAGCTTTCGACTTTCGACCGTTGACTCTGTTGACTGTGAACTCTTGGCCCTGACCATGTCAACGCATGCGACCCCGATGTTTACGCTGACCGATTCTGCCTCCCGGCCGGAGATTTCTGCGCTCGACCGCGCAGGTTCTTTGGAAATGGAAACTCACCAAGAATTCCACTCTTACAAAAAACACCCGGGGCCCCCCCCTCCTTTGCTTCCTTCCCTCTCCATGCCTCCCTGCCTCCATGCCTCCGTGTTCCCAGAGACCGCCATGCTAGAATTCACGCTTCGATGTCCGTCGAGCCCCTCATCGCCGTCCGCGAGCTTTCCAAACACTTCCGCACCTTTCGCCGGCGCGAAGGCCTCTGGGGCGGCCTGCAAAACCTGCTTGTCCGCAACTACCAAACCGTCCAGGCCGTGGACCGCATCTCGTTTGCCATCGAGCGCGGCGAGATGGTCGGCTATATCGGGCCGAACGGCGCCGGGAAGTCCACCACCATCAAGATGCTCACCGGCATCCTGGTGCCGACCTCAGGCGAAGTGCGCTCGAACGGCTTTGTGCCCTCGCGCCAGCGCACCAGCTACGTCAAGACGATCGGGGTGGTGTTCGGCCAGCGCACCCAGCTCTGGTGGGACATCGCCGTGATCGAATCCTTCAAGCTGCTGCGCCGCATCTACGACGTGCCCCAGCGCGAATTCGATGAGCGCATGGAGCTGTTCAACCAGATCCTGGGCATTCGCGACTACCTGCACACGCCGGTCCGCAAGCTCTCGCTCGGCGAGCGCATGCGCTGCGACCTGGCCGCCGCGCTGCTCCACAATCCGCCCTTGCTCTTCCTCGACGAGCCCACCATTGGCCTGGACGTCGTCGCCAAGGACCACATCCGCCAGTTCCTCCGCGCCATCAACCAGCAGTACCAGACCACCGTCCTGCTCACCACGCACGACCTGGACGACATCGAGGAGCTTTGCCGCCGCATCCTGATCATTGACCACGGGCGGCTGCTCTACGACGGCCCGCTCGCCGTGTTGAAACAGAAGCTGCTGCGCACCAAGCAGGTGAAGTTTGCGCTGCGGGATAGCGAGCAGGCCGCTTCAGTCAGCGCGCTCAAGCGGCTTGAAAACGACGCGCTGAAGCTCGAGCAGGTGGACGAGCTCACTTACCGCATCCGTTTCGACCGCAGCCGCGTCTCCACCGCCGAGCTGATCCGGCAGATCCTGGCCTCGGTCGAAGTGCGCGACCTCCTGATCGAAGACGAGCCCATCGAGGAGATCGTAAAGCGCATCTACGCCGGGCGCGCGCTCCAGGAGGTCGGCGCCTGAGCCCGCTCCGCCCATGAGCACGCTCGCCCAACCCGTCGCTGCGCCTCCGGCAAGGTGGGGCGCGCGTCTCGCGCCCTATCTCGAGTTCATTCGCGTCGGCTTCGTCAACATTCTGGCGTTCCGGCTGCGCTACTACACCGGGATCCTCACCTACCTGATCAACGTCACGGTGTATTACTTCATCTGGCGCGCCGTCTACGGGCCCGCGGCGGGCGCGACCACCACCCTCGCCGGATACGACCTCGGGCAGATGCTCACCTACGTCGCCGTGGGCTGGATCATCCGGTCGTTTTATTGGAATACGATTGATCAGGAGATGGCCTACGAAGTCCTGGAAGGCAAAATCGCCATGCAACTGATCAAGCCCGTCTCCGTGCAGGGGATGTGGCTGGCGCGGGCGGTGGGCGAATCGGCCTTTCGCCTGGGCATGCTCACCTTGCCAACGGCCGTCGTCGTGGCGCTGGTATTTCCTGTCCGGCCGCCGGCCTCGGCGCTCCACTTCACCCTGTTCCTGGCGGCCGTGGCGGGCAGCTTCCTGCTGATGGGCGCGATCAATTTCATGATTGGGACGTGCGCGATCCCGCTGAAGTCCATCCTGGCGCTGATCCGGGCCAAGTACTGGCTGATCGAGCTGCTCTCCGGCCTGCTGGTTCCGATGAGCTTCTTCCCTGCGCCCGTGCGCAGTGTGGCGGCCTGGGTGCCGTTCGAGCACATCGCCTTCACCCCGCTGCAGATCTACCTCGGCAAGCTCACCGCCGCCCAAGCCGCCGTGGCGCTGCTTACTCAATGGATGTGGGTCGCGGCGCTGCTCTGGCTCGGCAACCTCTGGTGGCAGCGCGCCACGCGCAAGATCACCATCCACGGAGGCTAGCGTGGCTCGACTTCACACATCATCTGTGCGCCGGCACCTGGGCCTGCTGCTTGCCTATTTCGGGCAATACGCCAAGGTGCGCGTCAGCTATCGGGCCGACTTCCTGATCGGCTTGGCCACCAGCTTGGCGGCGACGGTGTTTGCGCTGGGGTTTGTGTTCGTCCTGTTCTCGAAGATCCCGCGGCTCGCCGACTGGCGATTTGAAGAGGTGCTGTTCCTCTACGGCTTTTCGCTGATCCCCTTCGGCCTGTTCAATATCTTGAGCATGAACCTCTACGAGTTCGGCAGCGCCTACATTATCGAGGGAAAATTCGACCGCGTGCTGCTGCGGCCGGTCGCATCGCTTTTCCAGGTGCTGTTTGAGACCTTCCGCATTGAATCGTTCCATGAGGTGCTCATCGGACTGGTAGTGGTCGGCTGGGCCTCGCGGCGGCTGGGGATCCACTGGACTGCCGGCGATGCGGCGCTGCTGCTCGGCTTCGGCTTGTGCGGCGCAGTGATTTATACCGCGGTCTTTCTGCTGCTGACCACCGTGTCGTTCTGGTTTGAAGACCGCATCGGCATCCACCCGCCGGCATGGAACCTGATCGCTTTCGGCCGCTACCCGCTCTCCATTTACAGCGGCTTCATCCAGTTCTTCCTGAGCTGGGTCGTCCCGTTCGGCTTCGCCACGTTTTATCCGAGTGTCCGGCTGCTCCACCGCGCCGAGTTCCGCAGCTATGCGCCCCTGGTGCCGCTGGTCGCCGCGGTTTCCTTGGCACTGGCTGTGTTTGTCTGGAGCCAGGGCGTTCGCCGCTACGCCTCCACCGGCTCGTAACTCCCGCGCGCCCCGGAGGCCAGAGATGGTCGAGCAGAGCACAGAAAAGCGCGTGGAGGAGGCTCGATCGGTGAAAATGAATGGTCCGGTTGAGGTCGCTCGGGGGCGGGTCAGGCTAAGCCGAACCGGCGTGGTCGTGGCGGCTGTCCCAGGCGCTGCTCAGCCGGCGGACGGTCTCGCGCAGGCGCACCGCCAACTCGGCGATGGTCTGCAGGCGCTGGAGCGCGGCCGGTGGCAGATGGTCGCCGTTCTTTTTCCTGTACTCGGCCAGCAGCAGCTCGGCATTGCCGAGGATGCCGGTAAGCGGATTATTGACCTCGTGGCGCAGGATTTCGCCGAAATCGCTGGACACATCGTAAGCGGAAAAAACTGCTGAGCTCTGCGCCTGCTCGGCCAATCGCACTCGGCGCTCGAGCAAGCCCACCGCTACTGGAAGAAAATTGCCCAGGCGGGCGACGAAATCGGCGGCGCCGGAGCTGACCAGAAAGGCCACTTCGGCCTGATGGTCCGGGGAGGCCACGACGACCACTGGAGCGCACTCGGTGAGCCGTGCCACCGACGACTCGAGCGAGTCGCTGGCGCTTTGGTCGGGCGCCCGGGAGAGATAGACCGCCGACTCGTCCAGAAGAATGGCCGCAGGAGTCACCCGGCGAAAGGCCCGGCGCGCTTGCGCCACGCTGGCCGCCAGCGGCAGTTGGTAGTTCCCGCCGGTGGCCACAAGTTCGCGGATGAGTTCCTGCGTCAGCGCCGGATCAGCGCTCACCAGGAAGATCACTCGCTCGAACCGCAATCTGCGGGTAGCCAGCGCGGATGCGTTTGAGCAATTCCAGACCACCGAGTTGCGGCACTTTCAGGTCAGTCACCACAATGTCGACGGGAAACTGTTCCAGCACTTCCAGTGCCTGCTCGGTTTAAGGACACCCTTTCCCCCTTGTTTAGAATGGAACATAGTACCTATATGGGAAACGCGTCAAGGATTAAAATCGTTGTACAACGACAAGTCGCTGAAAGATGGGGCGTTGCAGAATCGGGAAGGAGCTCTGTTCCAAAATGGGGAAGCGTCCGCTCTCAGATGACAAGGGCCCGGCCTGGGCAAATCCGGCAGGGCCCTCCAACGCCTAGCTTTTCAACAGGAAGGTTACGGGCTGCACGAGTTTGAAGCGAAGAGGAGTCTCGGCAGGGATGACGATCTCCTTCTTGCCGGTCACAGCGGCGGTAGCTGTGCCCGCGCCAGCGCCGGCCGCAGCGCCAATCAGCGCGCCCTTGCCGCCTCCGGCGATGCCGCCGATTAGCGCGCCCACGCCGGTGCCGCCGCCGATTAACTCGAGGTTGCGCTTGTTATGGTTCGCGCCGATGCGGCTGACCGCGCTGGTTTCAATCTCGTACGTCTTTCCGCCCACCTCCACTGACCGCAGCGCGAGGCGCAGTTGCGCGACGTGGGACAAGCGGCCCGACTCTCGTGCCTCGACCACCCGGCCGCGGACTCGAGCGCCTTTAGGGATGACGGTCTTGCCGTCGATAACCACCGGCGCAGACACGCTGGCCTCGAACTCGTCTCCACTGCGGCTCTGGTTGCTCGCCAGAGACTGATCCAGTACGACGTTGATGGCCGTGCCCGCAGGCACTGTTATTGCCTTGGTGGTCTCAAACAGCTTAGTGAGGATGCCTCCAGACTTGCTCGAATCGTTGCTGGCAGGCTGCGCGGCGTCAGTCGGGTTGGACTTGCACCCGGTCATCGCCAGAGTGGCCGCCAGAAAGGCTGACAGCGCCATGGAGCCTCGCACCTTGCTGTTAGGCATAAATGGGAACCTCCCTATTTCCAGCCTTGAGAAGCGCAAGCAACTCTCCAAAGTGCAGCGTCACTAACTCATTTAGATACAATGAGATGTGGAATACGAATGCCTTGTTTGCCATGTAAAAATTACAGTTTGGAGGGGCCACTACGGATTGGGCCGACTGCCGCCTGAGGACGGCCTAGGTGTGCTTAGTTCCACCGCGTAGAGCCCTTCGGTCGAAGACGCAGCGAAGATAGTCGAGGCCGCATCGCGGGTGGTCACCACCGGGAAATAACCTTCAGCCAGAGTTCCTTCAATTCGCGCCCATGTGCGGCCGGTGTCGGAAGAAATGTAAAGCCCGCCAGTCTGCATCGAGGCAAGGAAGACTGAGCCGACGATAGCCAGATCCTGGATCGGGGTCTCTGGTAGCCCAGAAGTGGCCTGCTGCCAGTGCTGTCCGGCGTCGCGGGAGATGTAAAGCCCGTTGCGGGCGGCTGCCACCAAGGTGCGCCCGTAATTCTCAACCGGGGCAACGTCCAGGCGCAGCGCGCCTCCCGCTGTGAGCGGGAGGTCGTACCACCTCCAGGTTTTTCCGGCGTCGCTTGATAAGACCAGTCCCCGCAGTGAAACCACCCAGAGGTGCTGTCCGTCGGCCGAGCAGCGCACGGACCGCACCGGCAGCGTGGTCATGGGCCCCACAGGGAATATGGACCACGTCGCCCCGTGATCGGTCGAGGCGAGCAGGCCCTCTTCGGTGGCGGCAAACCACGTCTCGCGGCTGAAGGCCATGTCGTTCGTAAGATAGTCGAGCTGCCGCGGCCCCTTTGGACTCAGGCCGGGCCTCTGCGAGCGCGCGTGTCGCCGGGAGCGTTCAGGCTCGGGCCGAATGGCTGCCTCACCGACCAAGATGCCGACCCGCACCCAGGTGCCCCGGTGTTCGTCATAGCGCATAAGCCCGCCGCGTTCGAGCGCCGCCCACCAGCCATCCGGAGAGGCATAGACGCGCCGCAGTCCCTGAGTCTTGAGCCCGGGGCCGAGCGGCGCCCAAGTGCGGCCGCCGTCCTCGGTGGCCAGGATGGGCTCGGGGGCGTTGGTGAGAACCGCGAGCACGCGCCCGGGCCGTTCCTTATCGAGCGCCAGCGCAACGATCTGACGGTGGAAGAAGCCGTCGTTGGCGGCACGAAAGTGTTCACCACCATCGTCGCTCACCAGTACGCCGAACTTCTCGGTGCCGATGACCACCCGGCTGGTCGGCTCGGCAGGGATTACCACTGCAGTGATCACCCAGTCAGAAGGAGTCATGCGTTGCCAGGCGGCTCCGGCACTGGTGGTTTTCCAGAGGCCTTCGGTGGTCGCGGCATAGACGGTCGCGGGGCGCTGGGGATCCTGGCGGATGACGTGCGTGCGGCGCGCCGAAAACGGTATGCCCTGGATTTTCTTCCACAGCGCCGCCCCATTCTCGCTGCGGTAAATCCCCGAGCAGGCCGTGGCATAGAGGCGTTGCGGGTTGCTGGAGTCAACCAGGATGCTCATGACGTCGGAATCGTCGATCATGCCCTGGTGGATGGGAAACCAGCGACGCCCGCCGTCCGTGGTTTTCCACGGCAGGTGGAAGGTGCCCACATAGATGATCTCCGGGTTGCGCGGGTCGATGGCCAGCGAGTCCAGGTTGCGGATTTCCTCATGACCTTCGGGCGAGATGCGCTCCCAGGTTTTTCCGGAGTCCCGCGAGCGGTAGACGCCGTCGAGCGTGCCAGCGATCAGCACATCCGGGTTGGAGGGAGCCTGAGCAAGCGCGCGAACTGCCTGGCCGATCAATCCGGAGGGGCGCCAGGTGTGCCCTCCGTCGTCGCTGCGAAAAACGCCGCCGCCGGCCGCGAGGTCCTGAGTCCAGGCGGCGGCATACAGCACACGCGCATCCCGCGGGTCCATCAGGATGACCGTCACCACGGCGTCCTGGCGGCTGCCAGCGCGCCCTAGAAGCTGCCAATGCTCGCCGGCGTCCTGCGAAACGAACACATGGCCATCTGAGGCCCCCAGGAAAATCCGGCGGAAGTCGTTCGGGTCCGCGCCGAAGGAGCGGACGTCGCCGCCCGGCGGGCCCATGGGACGCCAGGTTTGCGCAGAGATCGGCAGCACGCTGGCCAGCGCAAGTCCGATAGTAGCCGCAAGCCGCATGTTCGGCGTCCTTGTCCTTTTTAAATTCTAGCGGCGTTCAGGCAAGCGGGCAACGCACTGCTGAAAGAAGGACGGGCTCCGTGCCGAATGCGACACGGAGCCCGTCGAACGAGCTGGAGGTTAGTAGGTGGCGCCTTCGGGCACCCAGACGATGTCGATGCGGCGGTTTTGCTTGTCGGCCCCCTTCTGGCCGCTCGCAGCGCGGGTGTTGGCGCGAGACCTCTCGACGCCGTTGCTGGCCAGGTAGTTGGCGGCATTCTCCGCCCGCTGCCCGGCCAACTTGTCTGCCTTAGGCTCCTTCGGATCGGCGTAACCGACGATCACGACGGTCGCCTTGGGGTCGTTCTTCAAGCGCAGGGCCACGTCGTCGAGGATGCGCTTGCACACGTTATCAACGCGAGCGCTCCCCGGACGATTGAACAGGCACTCGTTGATCTTGCTGGCCTGCGGCGGAGTTGGAGGCGCCTGGACGTCGACCGAGGCGGAGCAGTCGGCGGCTCCGCCTCGACCGTCCTCCACCCGGCCGGTGACCGTGTAGCGTCCGGCCGCGAGCCCGCTGGTATCCAGCACCACCGAAGCGCCCGAACCGACGATCTGGCCGCCGTTGGTGCGCCAGGAGTAGGTGAGCGGATCGCCATCGGGATCACTGGCCACCGCGGTGATGTTCACGCGCTCGCCGATCAGCACCGAGCTGCGATCAGCCGAGCAAGTCATCACCGGCGGGCGGTTGGGCTGCGGCTCGACC
>JBASRK010000218.1:0-3583 GCA_049273775.1 Candidatus Acidiferrales bacterium | reverse complement strand
TGTTCGAGCGGGATACCCGGGTAGCCGCGCTGCTGCGAACAGTAGTGCACCAGGCCGTTCTCGCAGATGTAGAGGTAGCGGGAGCCCGCGCGGCAGCGCCACTGGTTGGGCCGGCCGCGGGCGATGTTGTGCTGGAAATGGTTGAAGCGCGAATACGACCGTTTACCCATGGCCATGATCTCTTCGAAGATCTCGGTCTCGCGAGGCCAGAGGGGCCGGAGCTGGCCGTTGCCGTCGTGGATGATGCCGACCGTGCTGGTGAAGCCCAGCGCCACGGCGCGGTGCGCCACTTCCAGGGCGTCTTCGGGGTTCTTGACGCCGCTGCCCAGCACCGAGTTGATATTCACCTGGAAAACGGCGTGCCGGGCGAGCAGTAGGAGCTTCTGGTCCAGCACCTTCAGGCTCTTCTTGGAGATCTCGTCAGGCAGCACGTTGTCAATGCTGATCTGCAGGTGCTCGAGCCCTGCGCGATTCAACCGCTCAATGCGCTCGGCGGTCAGCAGATAACCGTTGGTGATCAGCCCCGCGATGATGCCGCGACGGCGGATGCGCCGGACGATTTCGTCCAGTTCGGGATGCATCAGCGGCTCGCCACCGCTGATGGTGATAATCGTCGTGCCGAACGAGGCAAGGCGGTCGATGCGCCGGAACATTTCCTCGAGCGGCACAGGTTTCGAGTGGTCGTCGTACTCGTTGCAGTAGGCGCAGGAAAGATTGCACTGGCGCATGGGGATGATGTGCGCAAGGATGGTATGACGCGTCGAAAGCAGGCCCTTGGCGATCATCCGCCATTCGCGCAGGCGCGTGTGGGCAAGCCTCAACTTCCGCCGGATTGTCGTGCGGCTCGGCATGTCGGAGTACCCGGATGCCCGCAGGCGAAACTTGGCTTGCGGATATCCCCCTGGCGCTCACCTAATCCTATATCAGAGCACTCCTGCGGGCCGCAAGTATTTCATTGCCCGGTGGTTCCGGGCCGCCGGAAGGCGAATTTCGCCCTCCCGACGGTATCCCTGGCCCGGGTCGTAGGCAGGAAGCCACTGGCGAGGAATTCGAGCCTGGGCCATTACTGCTAGAATCATCGTCCAGCGAATCGACCAGGCGGCCAGAATCGTGCAGCACGACGATCCGCAGACCGGACACGGTTTCCACTTCGAATCCGACCCGGAGACAACCACGACAAACTTCGCGCAATTCGGCACTGAACACAACGGCGTCTTCTTCTAGAGGCGCCAAAACCAGGTGCAGGACAGCGAATCCGCCGCGGGCGCTCGGTCCGGTCTGGCCACCACCCCAGCGCGTCTAGGACCGCTCGCTGGGCCCCCTACCGGCGGCACAGGCCCCTTAGCTTGTGCGTGGAAAGCATGAATTCACTTTCAAGGGTTCAGTCCATTTTCTCTTGGAGCTCTGACCCGATGTGGTGTAGATTGCTGCCCCACTGAGGGCGGGCAATCGACACCGGAACTAAGAGAGCCTTTCCCCGCAGGTTCTCGGTTCTCCATGAATTGAAGAGTTCGAAAGGAAAGCACTGGGAAACCCTTTTTCGCAGGGGCTGATGTCCGAGATTCTCCGCAGGGAAGAGGCATGCCGATGGAAAAGACCAAGCCCTACGTAAGGAAGAACGTCCCCGATAAGTCTCTCACCCGAGCAGCAATCAAATCGAATACTGAAAGTGCGCCTTCGCTCGCCCTGACGCGCCGGAGGTTTCTCGGCAGCGTCAGCGGGGTCACGGCGGTCACGTTGGCGACAGGTGCCGCAGGCCTGACGACGCTCCTGGCGCCCGCGCAGGCCGGGGCCGCGGTCTTCATCCCGCAGAATCCCCAGCAGCGTCGCACCTCCGCGCGCCTCACGCGCCTCCAGGCAGCGCAGTTCTCCTTCACACAGGAACTGTCTGTGCAGACCGACAATGGGGAAGAGAACGACTATGGTGGCAAGCGCATCGCCAATTACTCCAAGGGCCTGCCGCACAACGGGCTGGGCGAAGTGGATCCCGCGGCCTACAACCAGTTGCTTCACGCCCTCGCCACGGGCCGGAACGACGATTTCGAAGCCATTCCGCTGGGCGGGGTCCGGCCGCTTCGCAATCCACAGGCCGGCCTGGCTTTCGACCTGGAAGGCCCCGACGCCCAGCACGGGGCCATCCGTCCCGCGCCGCGGATCGATGGGGCAGAGAATTCAGCCGAGGCAGCCGAGCTCTACTGGATGGCGCTGGCCCGCGACGTCAACTTTTCCGACTACGCCTCGCACCCGCTGCCGCTCGCTGCCGCCGCTGACCTCTCCGGGTTCTCTGATTTCCGTGGACCGAAGGCGGGCGGCGTGGTCACGCCGGCTACGCTCTTCCGAGGCAACACGCCGGACGATCTGAACGGGCCATACATCTCTCAGTTCCTCCTGAAAGACATCCCTTACGGCTCGCTCACCGTCAGCCAGCGCCAGCAGACCGTTGTGCCCGGCGTGGATTACGTGACGAGTCTTGCCGATTGGGTCCACATCCAGAACGGCGGCCTCAGCGGCTCGGATTCCTTTGACTCCACGCCTCGCTACATCCGCAGTGGTCGCGACATAGGCCAGTACGTCCATGTGGACGCTCTGTACGAGGCCTACCTCAACGCTTGTCTCCTCCTGCTCGGGATGGGCGCGCCGTTCGACCCGGGCAACCCTTACACCCACATGAAAAAGCAGGACGCCTTCGGTACCTTTGGCGGGCCGCACATCCTGAGCCTGGTCACCGAGGTCGCCACACGCGCCCTGAAAGCGGTCTGGTTCGAGAAGTGGTTCGTCCACCGCCGGCTGCGGCCAGAGGCTTTCGGCGGCCTGGTCCACAATCGCCGCACCGGCGCCGCAAACTACCCCATCCAATCGGAAATCCTGAATTCTGCCGCGCTCGTAGCAACCTTCAGCCGGCATGGCACCTATCTGTTGCCGCAGGCCTACCCGGAGGGCTCGCCGCTGCATCCGTCCTACGGCGCAGGGCACGCCACTGTGGCGGGTGCCTGTGTGACGATCCTGAAGGCGTGGTTCGACGAGGCCTTCGTGATTCCAGATCCCGTTGTGCCCAGCGCTGACGGTCTGTCCTTGGTGCCTTACGTGGGGCCGCCGCTTACCGTCGGCGGCGAGCTGAACAAAGTGGCCTCCAACATCGCTTCCGGCCGCAACTTCGCCGGCATCCACTGGCGCACCGACTATAGCGAGTCGGTCAAGCTGGGCGAAGCCATCGCCATCGGCGTCCTGGAAGAGCAGCGTGCCACTTACAACGAGTCCGCGAGCTTCACCCTGATGAAGTTCGACGGCACCAGCATCACCATTTAGCCGCCTCGGCAAGAGCGGATTCAGGGGGGTACGCCGCCTGCCCCCCTCGCCATGCCCTCCTGGCGTGGCTTCTTCCGCCGCCGGCAACCTAGTGTTACCCAAAGGGAGTTCTGGCCCAACCTCCTTGTCCACTCGCCTGGCCATTCTCAGCTACCCGATTACCGCGGCCTGAAAGACCAATGCTCGTTCCCAAGGTAACGACACGCGAGCGTATGTTAGTCTATTGTCTAGCAGGACTTTGTAGACGGGCCTGTAGCTCAGATGGACAGAGCAGCGG
>JBASRK010000217.1:0-1916 GCA_049273775.1 Candidatus Acidiferrales bacterium | reverse complement strand
GGCCGGTCGGGCGGGCTGACGACGGTCGAGCGCGAGGAGCTGGCGCGGCTGCGGAAGGAGAATCGCGAACTGCGGATGGAGCGCGACATCCTAAAAAAAGCCGCGGCCTTCTTCGCGAAGGCGAGCGCGTAAGATTCGCGTTCATCCAGGCGGAGAAGGCCGAGCTCCCGATTGCGACCCTGTGCCGGCGCCTGGGCGTCTCGCGGAGCGGCTACTACGCGTGGCGCGGCCGGCCGGAATCCGCGCGGGCGCATGCGGACCGGTGGCTGCGGGTCCTTGTCCGGGAGGCGCACAAACGCAGCCGCTGCACCTACGGCAGCCCGCGGGTGCACGCCGACTTGGCGGCGCAGGGCATCGGCGTGAGCCGGAAACGGATCATCCGCCTCATGCAGGAAGCCGGGCTCAAGGCCCGGGTGCGGCGCCGGTACCGCTCGACGACGATGAGTGAGCATGACCAACCCGTGGCGGCCAACCTCCTCGACCGCCAGTTCCAAGCGCAGGGGCCGAACGAGCGCTGGGTGGGCGACACGACCGAGCTTCTGGTCGGCGGCGGCAAGCTCTACCTGGCGGCGATCTTGGACCTGTTCTCCCGGTTCGTGGTCGGCTGGGCGGTGAGCGCGGTGAACGACCGGCATCTGGTCATCAAGGCCCTGGAGATGGCCCTCAAGCGGCGGGGCCCGGCGGCGGGCCTGCTCCACCACTCGGACCAGGGCAGTCCCTACGCGAGCGACGACTACCAGCACATCCTGGAGGCCCGCGGCATCACGTGCAGCATGAGTCGGCGGGGCAATTGCTATGACAACGCGGCGATGGAAAGCTGGTTCTCGACGCTCAAGAGCGAGCTCGGCGAGCGTTTCGATACCTACGGCCACGCCAAGGAGCAGTTGTTCGACTACATGGAGGTGTTCTATAACCAGCAGCGGAGACACTCGGCGCTCGCCTACGCGAGCCCGGCCGAGCACGAGAGGACCGAACGCGTGAAGCAGGCAGCGTAGTCAACGTGTCCACGAAAGCGGGTCAAGCCCAAAGTCCGGCGCGTCCTGGCAAATCACGGGTGCCCTCTTTGCCATTTCCGCGCTGCAGGTGAGGAAAGCAAAGTGGCCGGCGCCTGGCACGACGATATACTCGGGCTTGGTCGGAAGCGCGTTATAGATCGCCTCAGCATGCCGCGGATGGGGCGTGATTTCGTCGCTCCCGGCCCGCCAAAGCTGTATGGGCCCTTGATCGGCGCGAGCGCGGACGGTGTGCAGCGGCGCGACGTTGCGCGCGGATGCGGCCCTTCCCCCGCTTGTCGCAATCTCGGAGGCCAAGTCCGGTGTGTGCATTCGTTGGGAGACTCGAACTCTACTCGGACCGAATCATTCGTCGCCATCCGTCCTGATCCGGAACCAGAAGCCAGGTCGACGACCCGCAAGGCTACTGATCGTAACGGCTACCGACAGATCACCCGTCTGAGTTGGGAGGGTCTGAAAATCCTCGGGCGCATTCCAGCACACTCAGGTGTGGGAGCTTGTGAGGGACCGATCGGCTCCTCTCTATCCGTAGCCATAGCGCTGCAGCCGACGAACGCGTACAACCGCTGCAGTCACGTTCAGGCGGAACTTGGCCAGGCCTTCCACTCGCAGAGATCGGACAGATCGACCAGGGCGTTCTGATAGAGATGGGGCCAGTTGTGGAGCAACTGGATGATGTCGGGACCTGTGCCGGATTGAATGGCCGCAGTGATGCGCGCCTGGAGATCGTTGGCGTTGATCGTCTCCACGGTGACGTCGACCTTGGCGTGGCGGCTGTACTCGGCCGCCTGGCGGCGCAACTCGACGTCCCCTTCGGGAATGAAGTCCACCCACTGGAGGAGATGAAGCTTCGGGGCCTGAGCGTAGCCGGGTGCGGTGCCGGCCGCGAGGATCCCTTCCAAG
>JBASRK010000209.1:0-2287 GCA_049273775.1 Candidatus Acidiferrales bacterium | reverse complement strand
CCGCTGCTGGGTCGCGTGCTGCTCGGGGTGAGCCTTCCGCCAGCGGGCCTGGTGCTCTGCGTTCGTAAGCGCCCCGGTGGTCTTACTCACGCTCACGGTCTTACTCACGGTGGGTGCCGCCTTCCGCTCCACCTTCGTCGCGGGCTCGAGCTTCGTTGCGGGCTGTGGAGCGACAGCCGACACCTTCGCCGCAACCTCGGCACGTTCCTGCTGGTGACGGATGCACATGCAACCTGGGCCGTGAACTAGCTGAACGTGTTCGCGGGCAGCCATTACCGGCGGTTCCCGAGTATCTGGTCGAGGGGATTCTCACTTGCGGCAACTGCCATTCGCCCCGCGCGGCGCCCGGCGTGATCGACGCCGCTCGCTTATACGCCGGAGGCCCCGGGATCTGGGACACGCCGGCCTACCCCGTGAAGGCCTCGAACATCACGCCGGACAAGGAGACCGGGATCGGCGGCTGGAGCGCGCCGGACATGACGCGCGCGATCCGCGACGGCAAGCGGCCGAGCGGCCAGCAGCTCTCGCCGCCGATGCCCTACGCGTACTACAAGATCTTCACGCCGGGCGATCTCGACGCGGTAGTGGCCTATCTCCGCTCGGTGCCGCCGGTCGCGAACAAGGTGTCGGCGCCGGTCTACAAGGGTCCGAAGATGCACGTGGACGTTCCCGCCGGCGCCGGAAAGCCGATGCCAGAGAGCGCGATGAAGGATCCGGTGAAGCGCGGCTTCTATCTCGTCACCATCGGCCACTGCATGGAGTGTCACACGCCGCGCGTCAAGGACCGCGTCGACCTGAAGAACTCCCTCGGCAAGGGCGGCGAGACATTCAAGGGGCCGTTCGGCGTCTCGGTGTCGCGCAACATCACCTCGCACAAGGAGAAGGGCATCGGCGCCTGGAGCGACGTCGAGATCAAGCGCGCGATCACGCAGGGCGTGCGCCAGGATGGCAGCAAGCTACTGCCGCCGATGGGTTTCGCCTGGTATGCCCGCATGAGCGACGCGGACCTCGACGCGATCGTCGCCTACTTGCGCACGGTGCCGCCGAAGGAATAGCCGCGGCGCTCGGCGCTAGTCGAGCTTGATGCTTACAGTCTTGATATTCGCCTCAGTGGGGAGCGATGGTATGTCGTGTGATGAGCACGCTCGCCACTCCCCACCCAGTCATGGCGCCTATTATCGGTCAGGTCCGCCTGAGAGTGGGCGCTGCGCGCCCCCGCCGGCTTCCCTCATCCACCATAAGGGTCTCGACGCCGCCAGCTGTACCCATCCAACCGCGACCGTAGGCCACTTTTTCCGGGCTAAGGCCGGCGCACCGTCTTTGGCCGCCAAGAGGTCTGCTCTCGGCCTTGGACGCCTGTCAGAGAGGAGGGGCAGCTCATGCTGGGGATAATCGCTGAAACCCCGCTTAGTTTTTGGTATTGACCGCAGCCCCGACCTCCTCCCATATTCCTCTCTATGTACGGATACCGGTTTCTCGTAGATAACGACTGCCGAGGAGTCGTCTCATTGCTGCCAAGCGGTCGCGCGCTTAACCTCAAAGACGTTGGGCTCTCCGAGAACTCGTCGGATGAGGAAATCATTGAAGAGGCCGTCTCGCGCCGATACATCATCATGACGGCCAATGGCCATGACTTCGTAGACAAGGTGAATCGTTTTGTCGCCTCCAGCACGAGGAAGGAATGGGGCTGCCACGATGCCGCCGGGTTGGTCGTGGTGCCCAACGACCACGCCAGCCAGGAGCGCCTCATTCCTTGGGCTGAGGAGAGACTACGGCTCGATAAGCGGCGGATCACTTGGCCGGATGTATGGTCAGAGAGCTTGTTTGTGCGGATCAAGAAGGACGAAAACCACGAAGTCCGCCAGCTTCCGCGCTGCCCTACCTGCGTCGAGAATCTAGCTCGCCGTTAGCCCAGCCAGCCTCCGCTCAACCTCCGCCAGCCGCTTCTGCGCCCGCCGGATCTGCCACATGAGCCGCTCCCGCCGCGCCTTGTGCTCGGGGGCGGTGGCGTCTAGTTTGGCCTGGTAAGAAGCTATCTGGCTCGGCAACTCGGCGCGCTCACGCTCAAGGGATTGCCGCTCGCTAAGAGGCCTCGGCATGCTGGCCCAGACTACCATGGCCTCCAATGATGAGACTTCCTGGCGCCTCAGCCGGCTTCAGTTATTGATAACTGCCTAAGTAATGTCCTATCTTAGACACGAAAAGGCAAGGCCGAGTGACGGAAGAAACTCCTCAACAACTCCGGATGCCGAGCCACGCGGCGGCGCTCACGGCTCACCGCGGTCTG
>JBASRK010000199.1:0-10456 GCA_049273775.1 Candidatus Acidiferrales bacterium | reverse complement strand
CCCGGGAGCACGCGCGTGACGCGGCCTTTGTAGATGCTTCCGACTAGCGCAAATTCTTTTTCCCGTTCGATGTAGATTTCGCAGAGTTGACCATCTTCGACGATGGCGACCCGGGTCTCGTGGGGGGTCGCGGAAATGACGAGCTCTTTCGACATGGAAACTCCTCAGAGTGCATCGCGATGCGCCCGCTGTGGCGGGTGCCCGGCCACGCAGTTCCCGCCGGAGGCGGGGCGGCTGGGGAGGTCTCGATCCGGATTTTCACTTCATCCTGCACGCGATGCGTACCTCTCGATCTTTTTTCTCACCGTCCGCTCTCCGACGCCGCCTGCGGCCGGAATGGACCGGGAGTGAAATCGGCGCCAGCTCAGTTGACGAAGCGCCGGATGCGCACGTTCATCACCAGGCCGAGCGACATAAACACAAACAGCGTGGCCGATCCGCCGTAACTCATCAGCGGCAGCGGGATGCCGGTGACGGGCATGTACCCGATCACCATGGCCACGTTGACCAAAACGTGAAACCCCAAGATGGCCGCCACGCCCATCACCACGTACATCCCGGCGCGGTCATTCGCTCGTTGGGCGTTCCGCACGAGGCGCAGCAGCAAAGCCATGTACAGCGACAAGGTCACAAAAACCCCGGCAAAACCAAGCTCCTCAGCCAGGGCAGCGAGGATGAAATCCGAATAGCGGACCGGCACAAACCCGCCCTGGTTCTGACTGCCCTTGCCGATCCCCTTGCCCCAGAATCCGCCCGAGCCCACCGCAATCTTGGATTGCAGGAGTTGGTAACCGGACCCCTTGGGGTCCTCTTCCGGGCGGAGAAACGTGGTAACTCGCTCTTTCTGGTACGGCTTCAAGAAATGCCAGCCTACCGGCAGCATCATCGCGCCGAGCGCGATTACCACGATGGCGTGCTTCCATTGGAGGCCCGCCAGGAACGCTCCCACGACCGCCAGGGGCACCAGCACCAGGGCCGTGCCCAGGTCGGGTTGGAGCAGGATCAAGCCCAGCGGCAGCCCGGTGAGCACGGCTGCTTTCGCCAGGTCCGCCAGCATGAGCCGGTCTGTGCGCACCTCACTGAAGAAGCGCGCCAGCACGATAATTATAATCAACTTCACAAGCTCTGACACCTGTAAAAAGGCGCCCAGGATGGGAATCCACCTCTTGGCCCCGAACCGGGTATGGCCAACGGCCAGCACCGCAACCAGCGCAACAACACCCACCAGGTAGAGCAGCGGAGCCTGGTCGAGGATGGTGTGGTAATCAATCCGCGAGAGCACCAGCATGAACACCAGGCCCACAATGATCCAACTGAACTGCCGCCAGTGCATACCCGCCAGATGGCTGCTATGCGTGGCGGAATGGATTTCCAGGACACCCATACCGCAAATGGCGAAGGCGATGGCCAGCAGCCACCAGTCGTAGTCGCGAATGCTCGCTGATTGCTTCATCCGTGTAACTCTACTTCAGTCAATCCTTGCTCCTGTGCTCTTCCAGAGCCGCTCAGCTCAGCGATCACGGTTTGCCGCGGCGGGCTCCTGCGAGCGGGGCGTAGGCCTTGCTGCTGCCTGGGCCTCGGCCACGGTGGGCTCGGGGTTGATCTCGTAGCGTTTATATTCGACCGTGTACTGTTTCTGGCTGCGCTTCGCCTTCTTTTCGTAGTAGGCCTTGATGACATCGCGGGCTACCGGCGCTGCGGCCGATGCGCCGTGCTCGCCCTCTTCGACCAGCACCGCGACGACGATCTCCGGGTTGCGCCGGGGCGCGTAGCCGACGAACCAGGCGTTGTCACTGAAGCGGCGCTGCCGGCCGGCGCGCTTCAGCCCTTGGGCGCTGATCACCTGCGCACTGCCGGTCTTGCCGCAGAACTCGACCCCTTCCAGGCGGACGCCGGCCGCCGTGCCACCCTCGTTCACCACTCCAAACATCGCCTGGGTCACTTTTTCGGTGGTCTCCTCGGAGAGCGAAAATTTCTGTTCCGGGGGAGTGCCCGTGGTCATCAGCAAGTGCGGCTGCTTGAAGATGCCGCCCATGGCGATGCCGCCGATGGCGCGCGCCAGTTGTAGCGGCGTCGCGGTCACGGCGCCCTGGCCGACGGCCACCGAAATCGTTTCGCCGGGATACCACTTCTGATGGTAGACGCGCTCCTTCCACTCTTCCGAGGGGATCAGGCCGGATTCCTCCGCGGGCAGATCAATGCCGGTCTTGCGGCCCAGGCCCATCTGCAGAGCGTAGTAGGCGATGCGATCAATCCCCAGCCGCTTGCCGACGTTGTAGAAGAAGACGTCGCAGGACTGCACCACAGCGCGGTGCAGGCTTACCTGACCGTGGCCGTGCTTCTGCCAGCAGTGGAACGCCCGGCCGTAGAAGTCGGTGACCCCGGCGCAGAACACAGAAAAGGCTTCAGGGATGGCTTTCGATTCGAGCATTGCCGTGGCCATGATGATCTTGAACACCGAGCCCGGGGCGAGCTGCGCCTGGATGGCGCGGTTCAGCAGCGGCCGGTCCGGGTCTTCATTCAGCCGCTTCCACTCTTCCCGAGGAACGCGCACGGCGAACTGGTTGGGATCAGGAGCGGGACGGCTGGCTATGGCCAAGACTTCGCCGGTGCGCGGGTCGATGGCCACCACCGCGCCCTTCCGCCCGGCCAGGGACTGTTCGGCCGCTACCTGCAAGTCGTAATCAATTGTCAACTGAATCGGTTTGCCCGGGACAGCCTCTTTCTCGTCCAGGCGGCCCATTTCCTTGCCAACGCTGTTGACGATGACGCGCCGCATGCCATCGGTGCCCATCAGAAGGTCGTTATACTGCCGCTCAAGGCCCGTCTTGCCCACCAGGTCGCCCGGGCGGTTGCGGCCGTTGCTGCTTTCCACCTGCTGTGCGCTGACTTCGCCGACGTAGCCGCTGGCATGCGCCATGAAGCCGTCAGACAGGTAGCGGCGCCGATACGCCATGAGCATTTCCAGCACCGGAATATCCGTCCGGTGCGTCTCGATAAAGTCAATGTCCGCTTTACTCGCTTCGGGCTTGATCACGATGGGCTGGAACTTAGGCAGGATTTTGGCCGACTCGAGCTGCTGCTGGAGGTCTTCGAGCGGCATGCCGAGCCCCTCAGCAATCTGCGGGAGGTTGCGCTCGACTTGCTGCGGATCGTCGCGGAGCAGCAGCACGCTGAACGACGAGTAATTGTCCACCAGAAAACGGCCCTCCCGGTCCAGCATGCGCCCGCGGGGCGCGATAATGGGTATCGAGCGGATGCGGTTGCGCTCCGCGAGTTGGGCGTAGTGATCGGACTCGATGATCTGCAGCTTCCAGAAGCCGACCAGCAGAAGAGCAATCATCCCGACGATGACGTAGGCGACAATCGCCAGCCGCAGCTGCGGCAACTTTTGATCTTTCTCAAACCACATAAAACACGCGAACTCCGCGAGCCGCGGGGCTCCGCTCGGCCTCCCCGGGCCTTGGAGATGGCTGGCGGCGCTTGCTCAACCCTCGACAGGTCGGGGAAGTGCCGCACACAGTATCACTTGCACCACGCCGGTGCAACCTGTCCGGAGGGGCAGGTATGGCCAATCCGCTATTGCGCTGGCCTCGCCCAGCCACCTGCGTGGCGACTGAAACCAGCTAGGACGGTTTGCGGAGGCGGTCGAGGAGCGGGAACAGAACGACGGCCAGGGCGGCGTTGACCAGCGAAGCGATCAGCAGCGACTTGGTGACGAACGGCTCGGGCTGCGCCAGCAGCAGGCGCTTGGTGACGGCAATCACCGCCTGCTGAAAGTGAAAGAACCCGAAAGCCAGCAGGAAGCGGCTGACGGGATGCTCGGTGTCCAGGCGCGAGCCGATCGAGGACGCGGCAAAACCGACGATGGTCTTGGCGATACCGTAGAGCCCGATGGGCGAACGCCCGCTGCTGAGGGCGTCCTGGAGCAGGCCGATGACTGTGCCCAGCAGCAGGCCCGCGGCGGGGTTGCGCCGGCTCAGGCCGAAGTAAACCGTCACCAGCAGTGGTAGCTCAAGCAGTTTGGCCGGGGCAAAGGCAATCGGCAGGAAGGCCTGCAGCACCAGCGACACGAGGGCGGCGCCCGCCACCGCGCCGACGTGGAACTTGTGCACCTCAATGTGAGATTCCGATGCGGTGCGGATTTCCATGGACGAGTGCATACATTAGCACGTTTGGGAAGCGGCCCTGCAGGCTCGAAACTGGAAATTCGAAAAGCGAATCTCGGACGAACTTTTCACTCTGAAACTGTCAAAGGCGAACGGACAACTGACCACTGAATACTGACCACGACAATCTGACAACCACACTCATCGCGGCGTGGCCGGGGTCTTGGCAGGGCCCGCGGTGGCCGTTTTTTCCGTTTCGCGTCTGGGTCCCGGAACCCCCGCCGGGGCAGGCTCGAGTTCTTCGCGGGTGAGCAGGACCAGCACTTCTTCCAGCCGGTCCAGGTGCGCCGCGGGTTTGATGCGGATCACCTTGAAGGGGCTCCCGGGCTTCACCTCGACCACCGTGCCAACGGGCAAATCCTTGGGAAAGATGCGGTCCTGCCCGGAGGTCAGCACGCGCTCGCCGAGAGACACCTGCTGGTCGTTGCTGACGTATCTCATCATCAACAGCGGCTCGCCCAGCCCGCCCACCGGGCTCTGCGTGCGCGAGCCGGCCAGCAGCGCCCCGGCGCCGCCATCCTTGTCGGTGAGCAAGAGCACTTGCGCATTGTCGCGATAGACCTCCAGGACCTTTCCGACGACACCGTCTGGCGTGATGACGCCCATATTCCTGCGGACGCCGGACTTTTCTCCGCGGTTGATGTAGACGGTCCGGCTGGAGGTGTCGGCGCTCGAGCTGATGACGCGCGCCGCCAGCATGGGCACGTCGGCGTGGGCTTCGCGGAAGCCGAGCAGGCCGGCCAGGCGGTCGGTCTCCGCGGCGCGGCTTTCGAGCTGGCTATTGCGAAGTTGCAGGCGCTCGACCTCGCTGCGCAACTCCTGATTCTCGCGGCGGGTGTGGCGCAGGGCGACATAGTTGCTCCAGCCGCCGTGCAGCCGGTCGAGCGTCCAGGCACCGGCACGCTGGATGGGTGTGACCATCTCCACCGCCCAGACGCGGATCAGTCGCACTTGTCGCTCTTGCTTGATTTGCACCGCCAGCAACAGCACCTGAGACGCCACGACCAAGGCCAGAAGCGCCAGCGAACGGTGACGTGAGGGAATGGCAATCATGGCAGAAGTCGAAAGTTCACCGTCGGAAGTCCAAAGTCAAGAGACACTCGAGACCAGGTTTGACCCGTCATCCTGAGCCCGCAGCAGCGGGCCAAGCAGCATGAAAGCAGGCCCGGCATGCCGAGCCCCACGAACCGTCAACCGCTGTTCGCTGTCGACTTTCAACCTTTGACGGTCGACCGTCGACTGTCAACCCTCCGCTGCTTGCTAATCGATCGAGACCAGGCGCAGCAGCCGGAAATCGCTGAGCATCTTGCCGGTGCCGAGCACCACCGAAGCCAGCGGGTCGTCGGCGATCGAGACCGGCAGCCCGGTCTCCTCCCGAATGCGCTTGTCCAAGTTTTTTAGCAGCGCCCCGCCGCCGGTGAGCACGATGCCGCGGTCGCTGATGTCGGCGGAAAGCTCGGGAGGGGTGCGCTCAAGCGCCACCCGGATGGCATTCAGGATGGTGGCCACGCATTCGGAGAGGGCCTCGCGGATCTCGCTGTCGTCGATGGTGACCGTGCGGGGCACGCCCTCGATCAGGTTGCGGCCCTTCACCTCCATGGTGAGCGGCTTTTCCAGCGGGTAGGCCGAGCCGATCTCCATCTTGATCTGTTCGGCTGTGCGCTCGCCGACCAGCAGGTTGTATTTGCGCTTCAGGTAATGCATCACCGCCTCGTCCATCTCGTTGCCGGCCACGCGCACCGAGCGCGAATAGACGATGCCACTCATGGAGATCACCGCAATGTCGGTGGTGCCTCCGCCGATGTCCACCACCATGTTGCCTGAGGGTTCCTCAATGGGCAGGCCCGCGCCGATGGCCGCGGCCATGGCCTGCTCGACCAGGTACACCTCGCTGGCGCGCGCCCGGTAGGCGGAGTCCTGCACGGCGCGCTTCTCCACCGGGGTGATCTCGCTGGGCACGCCGATGACGATACGTGGGTGCACCAGGACTCGCCGGTTATGCGCCTTCTGGATGAAGTAGGTGAGCATCTTTTCGGTCACCTTGAAATCGGCGATCACGCCGTCCTTCATCGGCTTGATGGCCACCACGTTCCCCGGCGTGCGGCCCAGCATCTCCTTGGCTTCCTTCCCCACGGCCACGACTTCGGAGTTGTTCTTATTGATCGCCACGATGGAGGGCTCGTTCACGACGATGCCCTTGCCCTTGGAGAAGACCAGCGTGTTGGCCGTGCCCAGGTCAATCGCCAGGTCGGAGGAAAACAAGCTGAAGACCGACCGAAAACTGTATCCGTTCTTTCTCATCATGACCCTCGGTTCCGGGCGTTCCCTGGTGGCGCCCCGCCGCCCGGCGAGGCCCCCGCCAGGGAGCCTTGCCCGAAGCGGGCTGGAGGGCGCCTCGGTTACGGAATCACAATCGGCACGCGCTTGATCACCGTGCCTCCCCGGCGGTTTTGCCCGGTGATGACAATCGTGTGGCTGCCGCGGGGCAGCGACTGGGTGAAATGCCGGAAACGCCCGTCGTTCTGAATATCGGCCACCGGCTGCCCGTTGATAATCAGGGCCGCGCCGGGCTCGGTGCGGCCGATCACCTCGACGACATTGCCATGCAACTGCGTGCCATCCACCTCGAGCAGCATCTCCTGGCTCTTACCCTCGGCCACCAGGGTGAACTTGTAGGTTTCGCTGGCCTCGCTCGCATGTTTGTGCGCGTCAATCGCCGTCACGTTCCAGAAATAGTCGCCGGCATCGAGCCCCGTCACTTCGGTGCTGGTGCTCGTCGCCCGCTTGTCAACTAGCAGCTTGGAAAACATCGTCGTGGTGCTGATGCGCAATTGATACGCCACCGCGCCCGCCACGGGCTTCCACTCAAATCGCACGGCCGCTCGCTTGGGTTCCGTGACGATCAGCGCCTGGAGATTGACCGGCTGCGCCAGGTCCGGCGGCGCCAGCACGCTGCTCTTGGTCACCGGCCCCCCGTTCGGGAAGGTCACGCGCTCCCAGCGGCCGATTTCGACGCGGTCCTCGCCGCGTTGCAGTTCGGCGGCGCCGGCGGCCACGGTGATCTCATGTTCATTCTTTCCCGGATCACTGCGCACGACCGCCCGGCTGTTCTGCCGCAGCGAAGCCACGGCATTCTCGAACGAAACTTCCGCCTTTGAGCCGGCCGATTCCCACGCCGGGGTCGCCAGGTCCACCGCGCCGGAGCTTATGTGCATGCCGACGCGCGTGGCATGGTCGCGGGACACCAGATTCTCTTCCACTGTCACCAGCGTGTCTGCTTTCACGGTATAGGTGGTGCCGTCGGCAAACGTAAGCCGCGCTGCGCCGTCCGGGCCGGTCTCCACCAGATCGCCCTTATCGAGCGTGGTGCGATAATCGGCGGCAACCCACTGCACTGAGTTTACCTTTTTTATCTGCACCTTGCCGTCCAGGTTGACGAAGCGCGCCTGGGTCTGCGTGATGGCCGTGACGGCGCCGGTGCGCCCGCCCAGAGCGTTTGAGAGGCGGCGGTACAACGCGCCGTACCAGTCGGGGTAGGCGAAGTAGAGCGTGGCCATCAAGACAGCAAAAAAAAGTACCAGATACACCACGACGCTGCGGTAGGTGACCGCGGTCCAATAGACCTCGATGCGCGAAATTTTGGGCTTCGTCGCTGCGGGTTGTCGCTCGCCGCTCATGCCGCAAGGCCCTGCCTCCCACACTGAGAAGAGACTAGCAGGCTATCTTCCAATCTAGCACGGGGATAGTGGGCTTTCAATACAACCCGGCAGCGGTTCACAATTAGCCACCCCGGCGACCGGCGGCGCCACTCGAACCGCACGCGCCCGAGCGGGCTGCGGCGCCAGGCGGAGCGCAAACAGTGCGGCTCTGCTATAATCGCCGCTCTGGCCGCAGGCCGGGGAGCCCGACGGAATGCTCGACGCGCTGCAAAAGAAAAAGCTGGGGGTGCGCATCCTGCTGGGGATCGTGCTGGGCCTGATCAGCGTGGGTATGTTGGTCTATCTGATCCCGGGGCAGGGCAGCTCAAACGTCTCCAGCGCCGACGTCGTGGCCGAGGTAGGCGGCCAACAGGTGACGTCGCTCGAAGTGCGCCAGCAGTTGCAGCGCATCGCTCGCCGCGGCTCGATTCCCCGCTCGCTCGAACCTCTCTACGCCCAGCAGATCGTCAACCAGTTGGTCTACGAACGCATGATCGAGCTCGAGGGCAAGCGCCTGGGCATCCGCGTCACCGACGCAGAGCGCGCCGAGCGCATCCGCCAACTGCTTCCCAGCGCTTTTACCGGGGAGAATTTTGTCGGCATGGAGCAGTACGCGACAGAAGTGCAGCGCCGGTTCGATATGGGCGTGGCCGAGTTCGAGGAATTGATCCGGCAGGGGCTGCTGGAGGAGAAGTTCCGCCGGCTGGTGACCGATGGGATCAGCGTCACGCCGGAGGAGGTGCAGCAGGAGTTCCGCCGGCGCAATGAAAAAGTGAAGATCGAATACGTGCTGATCAAGCCGGACGAGCTGGAATCGAAGGTAGCGGCCGCGGACGCGGAGCTCGCCTCCTACTTCGAGAAAAACAAGGCGCGCTACGTGGTGCCCGAGCGGCGCGTGGTGCGGTTTGCGCTGCTCGACCCGAACCAGCTTCGCCAGCGCATCTCGGTGTCCGACGAAGAGCTGCGCGGCTACTACAGCGAGCACATCGAGGTCTACCGCATCCAGAACCGCGTCCGCGTCAGCCACATCCTGTTCAAGACCATAGGGAAAACCGACGCCGAAGTCGAAGAGATCCGCAAGAAAGCCGAGGAGGTGCTAAAGAAAGCGCGGCACGGAGCCAAGTTTGAAGACCTGGCCAAGCAATACTCCGAGGACACGACCAAGGACAAGGGCGGCGACCTGGGCTGGATTGTGCAGGGTCAGACGGTGCCGGAGTTCGAGAAGGCGGCCTTCACCTTACCGCCAGGCAGCATCTCGGACCTGGTGCGGACGCAGTACGGCTTCCATATCATCAAGGTGATGGAACACCAGGCCGCCCGCACCCAGAGCTTCGAAGAGGTGCGCGGGTCCATTCTGCCGGTCCTCGCGGGAGAAAAGGCCGATCGCCAATCCGGTGATCTCGCCGACCAAATCGCCGCGGCCGTCCGCCGGTCGAACCGCCAGCCGCTGGACGATATCGCCAAGCAGTTCAAGATGACTCTCGGCGAGACTCGGCCGATGTCGGCCACCGACCCCGTGCCCGAGCTCGGCACCTCCCCGGAAGTCCGCGAGGCCATCTTCCGTCTGCGCGAGGGAGAACTCAGCTCGCCGGTCCGCACCGATCGAGGTTACATCGTCCTCACAGTGAAGGAAGTTCAGCGGGCCCATCCCGGAGGTTTCGCCGAAGTGCGCGAAAAAGTCGCCGCCGACTTTCTCCGCGAAAGAGCCGTCGAACTGGCCAAAACGCGAGCCGGGGAACTGGCCAAGCGCGGTCAGTCGGGCGAAAGCCTGGCCACCGCGGCCAAAGCTATCGGCTTCGAGTTGAAGACCAGCGACGCCTTTCCGCGAACCGGCTCGGTGCCGGGCGCGGGGAGCGCGCGGCAGTTCCTGTCGGCGTTCACTCTTGCCGTCGGGCAGACGGCTCCGCCGGTCTCTCTGGGCGCAAATTGGATGGTCTTTCGGGTGGTGGTGCGGGAGGAGGCCAAGCCGGAGGAGTTCGAGAAGCAGCGCAAGGACTTGGAGCAACAGGTCTTGCAGAGCAAGCGCGGTCTCGCCTATGAGGCCTTTCGGTCAGCACTGGAGGGCCGCATGAAGCGGGAGGGCAAGCTGAAGATCATGCAAGACAACCTGAGGCGCTTGGGGAGCTCCTCTTAGAGCCTCATAGTATACTGAAAATAAATCAGTTATATTGCTCCCTTTTTTCGTTTGCCTTCTTGTAGCGGTATCGGCTAGCATACTTTCGTCCGCAGCAAATTCCCTGTCGCCAGCAGGGTGCAACACAAAACATTTCCCTTCCCCGGATCGGGTCTTCTCAAGCATGTTGTACCGGCCTTCCGCAACGGAGCAGTCCATGACGGAGAAGCGACTGAAGGGAGAGAATGCCGACTGACGGCAACATGGTCACTGCCGAAGGGTCGGCGGCCGCCAGGGAACTCGGGCGCAAGCCGGCCGAACGGCCTGCACATTGAGGTGTGCTATGTCCGCGAAACATAGCCTGCGACGCAACGAATACCGCTGTGCGATCGAAATGAACCAGAACGGGAAGTATTGCCTGCGCATCCGGGCCTCCTATGCACGGCACTCCTGGGTGCTCTCGGTCTATTTTCTGG
>JBASRK010000180.1:0-6476 GCA_049273775.1 Candidatus Acidiferrales bacterium | reverse complement strand
CGCACCGCGTGTTGGGCAACGTATTTGGGATGCTTGGCTTTATCGTTTCGGTGCCGCTGGTCTGGTGGTTCAACCCGGACGCCGCGGGCTTCCAGTTTAAGGAAAATCTCGACTGGATTCCCTCGATTGGCGCGCGCTACACGCTGGGGATTGACGGCATCAGCTTCCTGCTGGTGATGCTGACGACGGTGCTGGGCGCCATCTCCATCCTCTCGTCCTGGAGCGCCATCCAGCTTCGCAAGAAGGAGTACTACATCCTCTTTCTGCTGTTGCAGACCGGCATGCTGGGCGTCTTCATGTCGCTCGACTTTTTTCTGTTTTACGTCTTCTGGGAAGTGATGCTGGTGCCGATGTACTTCCTGATCGGCGTGTGGGGCAGCGACCGCAGGCTCTACGCCGCTATCAAGTTTTTTCTCTATACGCTGGCCGGATCGGTGCTGATGCTGCTGGCGATCCTGGGAATTTACTTCAAGTACCACGAAATGTCCGGCGTCTACACGTTCGACATTCTGACGCTGCTCGCCGCGACCCCGAGTTTTCCTCTGGCGCTGCAGCAATGGCTCTTCTGGGGATTGTTTTTCGCGTTTGCCATCAAGGTGCCGATGTTCCCGTTCCACACCTGGCTGCCCGACGCGCACACTGAAGCACCCACGGCCGGCTCGGTGATCCTGGCGGGCGTCCTGCTGAAGATGGGCACGTACGGCTTTGTGCGCTTCTCGCTGCCGATGCTGCCGCAGGCCAGCTCGAGCCGCACGATTGTGGCGGTGATGGCAACGCTCTCGATCATCGCCATCATCTACGGCGCACTGGTCTGCATGATGCAGAAGGACATGAAGAAACTGATCGCTTACAGCTCGGTCAGCCATCTCGGCTTCTGCACCCTGGGCATCTTCGCGCTGACCCCGCATGGCCTTTCCGGCAGCGTCCTCCAGCAGATTAATCACGGCATCTCGACCGGAGCGCTGTTCTTGATCGTCGGCGTGCTCTACGAGCGGCGGCACACGCGGCTGATCTCGGAATTCGGCGGGCTTTCCACGCCGATGCCCAATTTTGCCGCCATCTATCTGATCATCAGCCTGAGCTCGCTGGGCATGCCGCTGCTCAACGGCTTTATCGGGGAATTCACCATCCTCCGCGGCGTCTTTGAGGTAAACAAGAGCTGGGCCGCCTGGGGCGTGATCGGGATTATCCTTGGCGCGGCCTACCTGCTCTGGCTCTACCAGCGCGTGATGTTCGGGTCGGTGAGCAACCCGGCGAACGAGCGCCTGCCGGACTTAAACGCCCGCGAGTTCGCTACGCTGGTGCCACTGGTCGCGTTGGCGTTGTGGATCGGTGTCTATCCCAAGCCGTTCTTCCGCTACCTGGATAGGCCGGTGCGGCAGATCGTCGAGCGCGTCAATCCGGGCTATTACGAGCGGACCGAGCACGTCAACGCGCAGCCAGCCGCCCCGTCCGCCGATTCGGCGCCTGCGGCCGCAGCACCGGCGAAGCCGGCGGCTCGGGAGAGGAAGTAGGCCGCGGCGATGTGGAGCGAATTCTTCAACCCACTCGACTTTCGGCTGATCCTGCCACAGGTGCAGCTTGCCCTGTTCGGCCTGGGGATCCTGCTGACCGATTTCTTGCTCGAGCCGCGCTACAAGTATTGGAACGCGGTGATGGCCATGCTGGGCGTCGGCTTCAGCGGCTATACGATGTGGCAGCTTCGCGGCCTGGTGGCGCAGCGGGGTGACCAGACAGGTTTCAACGGCTCCATCCTGGTTGACCCGTTCTTCCTCTTCTTCGGCTTCCTGTTCCTGGCGGCTACGGCGCTGGTAATCCTGCTTTCGGTCCGCTACATGGAGATCGAAGCCGAGCATCATGGCGAGTATTACGCGCTGATGCTGTTCGCCACCATCGGCATGATGTTCATGACGTCGGGCATCGACATTGTCGTGCAGTTCATCGCGCTCGAGACCATGGCCATCAGCTTTTACGTGCTGGCGGGGTTTCTGCGCCACGACCGCCGCTCGAACGAGGGCGCCCTGAAATACGTTCTGCTCGGCGCCTTCAGCTCCGGCATCCTGGCTTACGGCTTCTCGATCATGTATGGTCTGTCTGGTTCGACCAATCTGCAACAGATCACCGTGGCCTTCACGTTGCGCGCGCCGGCCGACGTGCTCGTCCTGCTCTCCCTGGTGACCGTGTCGGCCGGTCTGTTCTTCAAGGTCGCCGCGGTGCCGTTCCATCAGTGGGCGCCGGACGTGTACGAGGGCGCGCCCACTTCGATCACCGCTTACGTGAGCGTGGCCTCGAAGACAGCGAGCTTCGCCCTGTTGCTGCGCCTGTTTCAGACGGCCTTCTGGGCGTCGCGGGAGAATTGGACGCTGCTCGTGGCCGGGGTCGCCGTGGCCTCGATGACGGTCGGCAACCTCGCCGCCATCACCCAGACCAACATCAAGCGCTTGCTGGCCTATTCTTCGATTTCTCACGTGGGCTACGTCCTGCTGGGCTTGGTGGCCGGCAATGAAACCGGCTTCCAGGGAATGGCCTTCTATTTGTTCGCCTACACTTTCATGAATACCGGCGCCTTTGCGATTGTCATCCTGCTGCGGCGCAAGGGCTTGATCGGCGATGACCTCGAAGACCTGAACGGCCTGTCGCAGCGCAATCCGGGCGCCGCGGTCCTGCTGCTGATCTTCATGCTCTCACTCGCGGGCATCCCGCCGACGGCGGGCTTCATCGGCAAGTACTACATCTTCTTGTCGCTCATCCAGACCGGGCATTACTGGCTGGCGGTCTTTGCCGTGCTCTACATCATCCCCGCGGCGTACTACTATTTCCGAATCGTCAAGCATGCCTGGATGCGCGAGGCCACTGACACGGTGCGGCCGGTCGCCTCGCCGGCGCAGGCTGTGGCGCTGACGGTAACTGTTTTCATTTCGCTGGTGGCGGGCATCTACCCCGAGCCGTTTGTCCGCCTGGCCGGCCATTCGCTCTTTTTGCCGTTTGGCCCCCTTGGACACTGACCAGCCAGGTTCGTTCCCTCCCGGGCAGCCGCGCAAGCAGCCCACTTCTTTCATGCGCCAGTTGGCCATGGCGATGGAGCTTCCGTTTATTCTGGTAGGCGGAGTTCTTATCGGCGGGGCCCTGGGCCGTTGGATTGACCTGCGGGCGCACACCTCACCGCTCTTTACGTTCTTGTTGGGGTTACTGGGGTTCGCGGGGGGAATTTGGGAGATACTCCGACGCATCCCGAAGGACGACAAAGGGAATGGTGGGTGAGGCGAACTTTTATCGCGCCGCTGAGCGGCGCATCGAATACCTGACGCTCGGTCTCGGCGCAATTGCGGCGCTCGGCGTAGCCATTCGCTACGGCTGGCGCGCAGCATTGGGCCTGGCGTTGGGCGCGGCGCTGGCCTGGGTGAACTATCGCTGGCTGAAGCAGGCCGTTGATGTGGCGGCGCGGCTTTCCGCAGCGCAGACGGAAGCGTCGAAAATCCGCATCCCTAAGCGCGTTTATGCGAAGTTCTTCGGCCGCTTCGCGTTGCTGCTGGTAGCCGTCTATGCTATTCTCTCGCGTTCTTGGTTGCCTGCTCCGGCGATCCTTGCCGGCCTGTTTACGCTTGTGGCGGCAGTATTGGTCGAACTGATTTACGAGTTGCTGGGTGGAGGGCGGCAACCGGACGCAAGCTGGCCGCGTTAGTCCGGCGTTAAATCGGCCGTCAACCCCTCGATCCGAAGGATCTATGGAAGAACATCAGATTCTGGGCGTCACCAAGCTGATCAACTGGCTGCTCGGCAAGCCTGTTGCCGTTTTTCTCGCCGCTTTGCATATCAAAGTGGAAAATCCGCAGTACCCTATCCCCAACCACATCGCCATGGAACTGGTCGTGTTCGGCTTTGCCGCAATCTTTTTCGTGTGGTTGAAGCGGCGGCTCTCGGT
Source organism: Candidatus Acidiferrales bacterium (assembly GCA_049273775.1). Taxonomy (GTDB): domain Bacteria; phylum Acidobacteriota; class Terriglobia; order Acidiferrales; family UBA7541; genus JBASRK01. The sequence goes on along the minus strand of JBASRK010000180.1, from coordinate 2,554 downwards.
CGACCGGCCTGGTGCCACGCAGCAGTGCCTGGAGATGGTGTTTTCGAATCCGATGGGTGTCGGCGCGCGCGACCTGCTCGACGATATCGTCGGCCACGGGGCCGAGCGCTACCTACCTGTGGTCGCCAGCATCGGCTTATTCGTGCTCTTCTGCAACCTGATCAGCCTGATCCCGGGGTTCGAGTCACCGACGGCGCAGAGCTCAGTGCCGCTGGGCTGCGCGGTAACGGTCTTCCTCTACTACAACTGGTGCGGCATCCGGAAACATGGGCCGCTGGGCTACGGCAAGTATTTTCTTGGGCCCTCGCTCCCGCTCGCCCCCCTGATGTTGCCGATCGAAATCGTGAGCCATCTGGCGCGTTTACTCTCGCTCACTGTGCGTCTGTGGGTGAACATGCTGGTCAGCGAACTCCTGTACGTCCTCTTCCTTGGGCTAACGCTGACCGTGTTTATTGGCGGGCGTCAAATCAATCCGACGCTGAACGTTCTGGCGGTGGTGCCGCTGATCGGCCCGACGGCCTTCATCGCCTTGCACATCTTCGTTGGCATTTTGCAGGCCTTTGTTTTCACGCTGCTGCCCATCATTTATGTCAGCGGGGCGGTGGCGGAGGAGCATTGATTCGGCTTGATAAAGCCGTCCAATGTGATCCCGGCTGTATGAGGATGTCCGGGAGCCACCTCCTGGCGGCCATTTCATAACTGAGGAGAAGCTCGATGAAGAAGTCCGCAACCTTTGTGTTGGTCGGCCTGGCGATCAGCCTGCTGGCCCCAGCGGCGTTTGCGGCCGAGGGTGGGGTAACCTCCGCGACAAACTGGGTGCTGATCACTCCCGGCTTTGCCATGGCCATCGCGTCGGGGCTGTGCGGCTACGCCCAAGCCAAGGCGACCGCGTCGGCCTGCGAAAGCATCGCGCGAAATCCCGGGGCTACCGCCGCCATCCGTTTCGCGCTGGTGCTGGCCTTGGTGCTGATCGAGTCCATGGCGCTTTACACGTTTGCCCTGATCTACCTCCGCGTGAAGTAAGCAGGACAGACCTTCCGGCCTTTGTCGCTGGGACAGGCACTCCTCCTGTCCCAGCAGGCCCTCGTTTGCCGCGGTCGGCGGAATGGTTCGCGCAGGGGCGAGTCCCACCATGGCGGGCCCCGCCCGTGTCGCTTCCGGGTGAGCTTATCTCTTGAGGCGCGACCCGCCACGGCGGAAGAACCGCTATCTGACAACTGATAATTGAGAACTGAAAAACTGATAACTAGCTGCTGACGGATTCTACCGCAGCGACTGTGCCGACTGCGCGGCGAAGCCCATCACTGCGCCGGGGAACAGCCCGAGGTAAATCGTTCCCGTGGCCGTAAGCAACAGCACCAGCCCAACCGCCCGTGGGATGGGGAGCAACGTCCATTGCTGCTGCGGCTCACGCATGTACATCACCACGATGACGCGCAGGTAGTAGTAGGCGCCAATCACCGAGTTGACCGCCAGCAGCACCGCCAGCCAGACTAGGCGCGACTTGATCGCCGCATCGAAAATGTAGAACTTCCCGAGGAAGCCTGCGGTGACCGGCAGCCCCAGCAGCGAGAGCAGGTAGAGCGTGAAGAAGGCTGCAGCCACGGGCTGCTGCGTGCCCAGCCCGGCGTAATCGTTGATCTCGACCCTGCGCTCGCCGGCGCCGCCCAGGTGGGCGACAAGGACAAACGCTCCAAGCTTCATCAGCGCGTAGGCCGTCAGATAGAACAGCACCGCGGCAATTCCGAACTCATTGCGTGCACCGTTCGCCGCACCGCTCGCCGCGGCAAACGCCACCAGGATGTAGCCGGCGTGCGCGATCGAACTGTAGGCCAGCATGCGCTTTACGTTGGTCTGCACCAGCGCCGCCAGGTTGCCCACAAACATCGTCAGCGCCGCTGAAATCCAGACCATCCAGAACCAAGCGCCGCTCGAGGAGTCGAACGCGACGAACAGGATGCGCAGCAGCAGCGCAAACGCCGCGGCCTTGGGCCCGGAGGAAAGCAGCGCGGTCACCGGCGTGGGCGCGCCCTCGTAAACGTCCGGCGTCCAGATCTGGAATGGAACCACGGCCACCTTGAACGCCAGGCCCACAAACATTAGTGCCAGGCCGAGGGTCAGCAGCGCGCCCCCTGCATTCGTCCCGGTGAGCGCCGCCCGGAGGGTGTCGAGCCGCGTTGTACCGGTGGCGCCGTAAACCATGGCCGTGCCGTACAGAAAGAACGCGGTCGCAAATGAGCCCAGAAGGAAATACTTCATGGCCGATTCATTCGACTTCGCCACAGTGCGCCGGTAGCTGGCGAGGATGTAGCTGGCAATCGAGCTCATCTCCAGTCCGATGAATGCGGTCACCAGCTCCTGTGCGCTGACCATGACGTCCATGCCCGCCGCGGCAAATAGGACGAGCGCATAGTATTCGCCCTGCGGCAGATTCTCGCGGTCAAGGTAGTCGGCCGAGGCTAGCACCACTAAAACCGCGACCGCGCCGATGACCAAGTGCAGGAAGACACTGAAGCTATCAATGCGCATCAGCCCGGAAAAGGCTGTGCCCGGA
>JBASRK010000162.1:0-4055 GCA_049273775.1 Candidatus Acidiferrales bacterium | reverse complement strand
CTTGGGGGCTGGATGTTGCTGGCCGCGGCGTTTGAGGAGATCCTCTTTCGCGGCTACCTGTTCCAGCGGCTCGTGGATGGGGCTGGACCGGTTGTGGCCGTGGCAATCTTCTCGATGCTATTCGCCGCCGCGCATCTGGCAAACCCTTCGACGACGGCGCTCTCCACCGCCAACACGTTTCTCTCCGGCGTGCTGCTCTCGGTGGCTTATCTCAAGACGCGGGCGCTGTGGCTGCCGATCGGGCTTCACTGGGCTTGGAACTTCACGATGGGACCGCTGTTTTCACTCCCCGTAAGCGGCTTGAGCCTGCAACCAACGCTGCTGCACGTCGATTTTACCGGAGCAAAGTGGCTCTCCGGCGGCGCCTACGGCCCGGAAGGCGGCGCGGCGCTGAGCGTGGCCTGCGTGGTTGCGACGCTCTGGCTGGGGCGCACCCGGCGAGTTTCCCCTTCCCCGGCGATGGCAGAAGTTCTAAAATAGGGGCGTAAGGCCACCATGCTTCGCCTCGTGTGCATTGCGGTTTCCTCGCTGCTGCTGATGGACGCCGACATTCCTCAGGTGTTCCGGCTGCGCCCCCGGACCTCGGCACAGGTGGATTTCCCGGCCGGCCAGAGCCTGCCGCTTCTGCCTGACTTGACGCCCGCCGCAGACCAGCAGCAGCCCGGCAAAAAAGCCGACCGGATGCAGCCGGAATCGCGGCTCGAGATCGTGCGGTACGTCTCCGGCGAATTCGCCCGCGTCCTGAAGCCGCTGCCGGCCGGGAAGAGGGGTTTCCGCATCAAGGCGGGCGAGGCCGTGGACGAAAAGGCGCTGCGCCAGGCTGTGGCCAATAGCGGCCCTGCTGCGAGCACGGGCGATACGGTGCAGGTGACGCGGCTGGAGTTCCGCGACCACGAGATTGTGCTGGACATCAACGGCGGTGGACGCCAGAAAACTCGCTGGCGCGACCGCATCCAAGTCCAGGTGGGCGGGATCCCCAGCGTCACCACCTCGACGCCCAACGCGGCGCCCGGCTACCAGGGCGTGGGCTCGACGCTCTTTCTGGAATTTGGCCGTCCGCTGCCGGATATGACTCCGGACGAGCTGAAGCACTACCTGGCGGGCATGCTCGATTTCTCCAAGCAGCGCTCCGCATCGGTGCAGTGGGTGGATACGCTCCCGCCCGAGATGCAGAAGGCCATCCAGGAGAAGCGCGCCGTCGTCGGGATGGACAAGGAGATGGTGATCGCAGCGATCGGCAAGCCGCAGCGCAAGGTCCGCGAGCGCATGCCGGACGGCCTGGAGACCGAGGACTGGATCTACGGCGAGCCGCCGTCAAAGACCATCTTTGTAAAGTTCTCGGGCGACCGCGTCATCAGCGTCAAGCAGTATCCTTAGCTCGCATCCGGTTTGACTTTTTCCGCCTTGCGCCCTAGCATCTTCGCTTCCGCGCCTGGTTACCTAACACCAAGCCTGCACCTCAGAGGCCAAGCCCCCGCGGAAGCAGAGATGTGATGTCGGAGCTGAAGCTCCGACCCCCTAGCCATTTTCGATAGCCGGAGGAAGCATGCCGATCAAAGTGGGCATCAACGGGTTTGGCCGCATCGGGCGCAACATCCTGCGCGCCTCGCTGGGCGACCCCGCCGTCGAGTTTGTCGCCGTGAACGACATCACCGACCCGAAAACGCTGGCGCACCTGCTCAAGTACGACTCCATCCTCGGCAACCTGACCCATAAAGTGACCTACACCGACGACTCAATCGCCGTGGACGGCAAGAGCTTCCGCGTCTTCAAGGTCAAGGACCCGGCGGAGCTCGACTGGGCCTCGGTGGGCGCGGAGATTGTGGTGGAATCCACGGGCCTGTTCACTACGGGCTCCGACGCTCGCAAGCACATCCGCGGCCCGGTGAAGAAGGCGATCATCTCGGCGCCGGCCACCGACCCCGACCACACCATCGTGTTGGGCGTGAACGAGAAGACCTACGACCCGGCCAAGCACCACGTCATCTCGAATGCCTCCTGCACCACCAATTGCCTGGCGCCGGTGGCCAAGGTGCTGCAAGACAGCTTCGGAATCGTCCACGGCACGATGACCACCATCCATTCCTATACCAACGACCAGCGGCTGCTCGACCTGCCGCATAAGGACCTACGCCGCGCCCGGGCGGCCGCGCTTTCGATGATTCCGACTTCGACCGGCGCTGCGAAGGCCTTGCACCTGGTGATCCCCGAGCTGAAGGGAAAGCTCGATGGCTATGCCATGCGCGTGCCCACGCCCAACGTCAGCGTGGTGGACCTGACGGTGACGACCGAAAAGCCCGTCACAGTGGAGAGCATCAACGCCGCGCTGCGCCGCGCCGCCGAAGGGCCGATGAAGGGCATCGTCGAATACACCGAGGAGGAGCTGGTCTCGGCCGACTTCAAGGGCAACCCGCACTCCTCCATCGTGGACGCTGGGTACACGCGTGTGGTCGGCAATAATTGCGCCAAGGTGCTGGCCTGGTACGACAACGAGTGGGGCTATTCCTGCCGCTGCCGCGACCTGATCAAGTTCATGGCGGCAAGGCTGTAGCGCTCCGGATCGGCCGAAGTACACGGCCGGAACCCGGCGAAGTACGCTAAACTCCGCATCGCATCCAAGATGGGGCTGAGCGAATCCACCACCGCACGCCTGGCGACGCAACTCGATCCCCTGCTGCTCTTGTTTGGCACGGCGAACCCCGACGCGCTCCGGCGCCGGCCGCCATCGGGGAAGTGGTCGGCGCACGAAAACCTTGCGCACCTCGGCCGCTATCATGAGGTTTTCCTCGAGCGGCTGCATCGGATGCTGAGCGAGGACCGGCCGCAGTTCGGCCGGTACCGCGCCGAGGACGACCCCGAAGCCGCGAGCTGGATGGCTATGCCCACCGACGAGGTGCTGCGCCGGATCAAAAGCCTCCGGGGCGAGCTCGTCGGTAAGATCAAGCAGCTTTCACCCGAGCAGTTGACCCGAACCGGCTCCCATCCCGTGCTCGGGGAGATGACCATTCCGGTGTGGATTGAATTTTTCCTGCTGCACGAGGCGCATCATCTCTATGTTGCGATGATGCGATCCCGCGGAGCCGGATGACTGCCCTCGCCCGCCGGCTCTGCTGACGACGAACGCGGGCCGCAGTTGTGTCGCGCTGAACGCTTGATTGTGAACTGTTGACCGGCTACATGGCCAAACTTTCCATTCGCGATCTCGATCTCGCAGGGAAGCGCGTCTTCATCCGCGTGGATTTCAATGTGCCGCTCGAAAACGGCCGGGTCACCGACGACACCCGGATCCGCGAAACCCTCCCCACGCTGCGCCTGGCCATCTCGCGCGGCGCCCGGCTGGTGCTGGCCTCGCATCTGGGCCGGCCCAAGGGCAAGCCCGACCCGAAATACAGCCTGAAGCCGGTGGCGGCGAGGCTGGCGGAGCTGCTGGGCGCCGAAGCGGGGTTTGCCACGGACTGTGTCGGCGCTGACGCCGAAGCCCGGGGCCGGTCGCTCGCCAATGGCGGCGTTCTGCTGCTCGAAAACGTCCGCTACCATGCCGAGGAAGAAGCCAACGACGAAGGTTTTTCGCGGCAGTTGGCCGCGCTGTGTGACGGCCTGTTTGTCTGCGATGCCTTTGGCTCGGCGCATCGCGCCCACGCCTCGGTGGTGGGTATCACACGCTTTGTCCGCCAGGCCGCTGCCGGCCTGCTGATGGAAAAAGAGCTCGCCTATCTTTGCAAGGCGCTCTCGAATCCCGAGCGGCCGTTTGTGGCCGTGCTGGGCGGCGCAAAGGTCTCCGATAAAATCGAAGTCATCGAAAACCTGATGAAGATTGCTGATTCAATGTTGATTGGCGGAGCCATGTCCTACACGTTTCTGAAGGCGCAGGGCCTGCCCATCGGGAAATCCCTGGTCGAAGACGACAACCTCGAGCTGGCAAACCGGCTGCTGGGCGAAGCAAAGGCTCGCGGTTTTCGACTGCTGCTGCCGGTGGACCACGTTGTCGGAGCGGAGTTCAAGGCCGACACCCTCACCGACGTGACCGACATCGCCCGCACCCCCGACGGCTGGAT
>JBASRK010000158.1:0-8161 GCA_049273775.1 Candidatus Acidiferrales bacterium | reverse complement strand
CCTGGCCATCGAGTTCTACCGCGCCCTGTTTAATAAGTCGCTCGGCCTGCCCAACTGAAGGTGCTAGCCCTAGGGTGACCAAGAATCCCATGCACCATATTGATCTTTCACAGCCACGTGAATTCCTTGTCCGCGCGGGGAAGAAAAAATTCCTCCGCGTCGTCGTGGAGTAGAACTCACCTCCTCGTTATTCTGTGTAGAGCCCAGGGTAGCGGGCGATGCGAATCATTCCGCGTCGGTGGTTTAACAGCGAGGGACCGCCGGAGTTTGCCCTCATGGGCAGCCTGGGATCTCAGGGCCAGAAGTGTCGCCGGGCCGAGATAGGCTACCAGAGCTTGAGCGCAACGGCGTATCCGGTCAGCAAGCCGTGGAAGAACGCCTGGCGCTGCTTCTGGTTCGAGTCTTTATATCGCCGCGAGGCTTGATCGAGCGCCTTCAGCAATTTCTCCCGCCGCTGGTTGCGGGTGCCTCCGACGAGCAGTTTGTCAATCAACGACTGAACCGCGTCATCGTCAGCAATCGTATATTTATGCGTGTGACGTGCCATAGGGATGACCTCCCACGCGAACCATTATAAACCGGCTGGCTGAAGCGGGGTTTTAAGAATACAGGAGTGCTGCACTCGAGAAGGCGCGCAAGGCTACCGGCGCTCGGCGAGTTTTTTCAGACGAGCGAGGTCACTCCGATCGCGGCGGGCGACGCCGTGACGCGTCAACAGCCAGTCCGCGAGGCGTCCCAGGCGCCCCGGAAGCTGGTAAGAATCGTGCATGCGCACGCGTGTGCCGGAGGGCGCGGCCTCGACTTCCCAGCGCTGCAGCCCGCGGACGCCGTACTTATCCTGAAAGCGCCATTCAAGCAGGCGGCCCCACTGGTAGCCGGTGACGACGGCGGTGTGGGTCACTTCCTTCCGGCCCAGCCGCCCGGTGATGCGGACCTTCAGCCCCACCTGGAATTCCGCAGCGCCGTCCTGCACCTCGAATTGGCTCTCCACCTCCGCGCCGTACCAGTAGGGCATGCGCTGCGGCACAAAAAAGACAAACACACGGTCCGGCGGCGCAGCAATCTCCACGCTGAATTCAAGCTCGGCCATTGGCGGGGGCGCTAGTCTAACACCGCCCAGGGCCCTGGAGCGCCGCCGGAGGGACTTACTGCTGGCTAAAGGGAGTGCTCGCGGCGGCGAGCATGCGCCGGCTGCGACTCCCCTGCACAAAGACCACTGCGCGGAGATTCTCGCGCTTCCATCCCGGGGAGATCTCGATGATGGGCCGGGCGGCAAAGGCTGCAGCCTGCGGGTCCGCAATTCCAATGCGTTCGAGCGTGCGCACCACGGCGGCATGGTCCAGCTTGCGGCCGGCGTTCTCGCCGCTCGAGATCTCCGAGTGCAGGTTGCTCTCGGTGACTGCTAGAAAGACCTCGGCCGTGTCGCCCGCAATGGCTCCCTCAAGCTTTTCGACGCGAACCTCTAGCGGAATAGCGTTCCCTGCCTCCGGATTCGAGGCCCACGCAAGATGCACGGCAGCTTTGGGGCTCCGCGCTGCCTGCGCAATGGCCTGCCGCGCCCGCGACTCATGGCTGCCCACAAACTCCGTCTGCCCGTCCACGATCATCTGCGGTGTGTACAGGCCGTTGTTGCCGAAGGCTCGCGCGTAGCCTTCCTGGCGCGTGCTGAATTGTTCCGAGGAGTAAGGGTCTCGCCAGCCCAGGTGGTTCCAATAGTCCACGTGCTGCTTGAGCGCGATGACTTCCGCGCCGGGCACGGGTTGAATCTTGTCGAGTCGCGCCAGCAGCGCATCGGCCGGCGGGCAGCTCGAACACCCCTCGGAAGTAAAAAGCTCAACAACGACCGGCGTTCGCTGGCCCTGGGCAGGGCGCAGTGCAGGTTCGTAGCCCTGCTCGGTGGCCTGGCCCCTGTGGCCCACGGCAGCCGAAAGCAGCAACATGGCGAAACAGACGCACAGCAACCCGGCCAGGGCCTTCATGCCGATCTCCCTATGTTTCGATTCACCTTTGCTTGGATGCCCACCGGCGGCCCAACGTCGCTGCCTGTTTCCAGGAGATCCGCAGCGCGCGTTAGTCTATCAGTCCGGTCTACGTTTGTGCCAGCCGTCGCTGGAAGTAGTCGCGCCAGCCGTCGGCCAACGCGGCAACCTGGACGGCGCGCCGCGTAAGGGAGAGGTTCTGCTTGTCTGTGATGTAAAGGCGCAAGATATCGGCCACCGTCACGTCGGCCGCTTCCCGATAGACCAACTCTAGGGCGTCGCCCGCACCAACTTCGCCTTCTTGAATCACGGAGAAATAAAAGCCGGGGCGGCCGCTCTTCAGGAACCGCTTGACGATGTCGTCTCGCCCGAACCGGACGCCAAGTTTGTAGCACGGGATGCGCGGCTGCGTGACCATCACAACCGCTGACCCGAGCTGATACCGGTTGCCGATGTTGATTTCCTCCTCCAGAAGGCCCTTGGTGGTTAGGTTTTCTCCAAAAACCCCCCAGGGAAGGTGCACGCCGGGCAATTGTTGCTGCCAAAAGTCGTAGTGCTCCGATGCGTAGCCATAAACCGCTTTTTGCGGCCCGCCGTGGACGGCGAGGTCGGCTTGCTCGTCCCCGACGAAATTAAGGGTCTCCAGCCGCACCCGACCTTGCACGGGCTCTTTAAAGATGCTCGTCCTGATGGTCTTCCCTTTCCAATCGATTTCACGGGGACGCCCGACATTAACTGAAACGATTTTCATATTGCCTCGCCCTCCTTCGCCTTCCGCAGTTGCCTGCGGCCCATTGGCGCCAGTTCCGCCAGCCTGAGAGCATTCCTATTGGGGTTAGATGAAGACCAGCTTCGGACGACGCGTCGAAAGCTCTGAACCGCTGGCGCGAGCTGGTAGCAGAGTCTCTTGAACTATTGGAGTTCGACGAGCACGAGTGAGATGTCGTCGGTGAGCGGGCCGTAACGCCAGGCCGCGACCCCGTCCAGAATGGCTGGTTTCATCTCGGCCAGGGGTTTTTTCGCGGCGCGGCGCACGACTTCCTCCAACCCCTCAACGCCCAGCATTTCGCCGCGGTGGTCAAACACTTCGGTGAGACCATCGGTGTAGAGCACGATGCGGTCGCCCGGGCTGAGCTCGAACTGCTGCGTCGGCTCAGCTGCAACGGCATCCTCCAAACACCCCAGCACCGCGCTGCGCGGCTCGAGCAGGCGGCATTCGCCACCCGCGGAAAGCCACATCGCCGGCGGATGGCCGGCAGCGGCAAAGCCCATGCGGCGGCCGTCCTCGGCCAGCCGGACCGCAGCCATAGAGAAGAAGAAACCGGTAAGGCGGATCTGCTGGAGCACGAAATGGTTCAACCGGCGGAGCATGTCGCCCAGCTCGGTGCCGCGCTCGAGAAGCGACATCGTCTCCGAGTAGATGCGGTTGGCCACCAGCGCCGAGCCGATGCCGTGGCCCGAGACGTCGCAGACCAGCAGGTTGAGCTGGCCGTCGCCCAGCGGGCTCACCACGCCGATGTCGCCGCCGATAGTGCGCACCGGCATGTAGTGGGTCTCCACCGCAACGTTCCCCCAGCGCAGCCCTTGCGGCGCCAGGCTCTGTTGCACGCGCGAGGCCAGCGCCAGCTCGGTCTCGATCTCCCGCTGGCGCTCCTCGAGCTGCGCGTTGGCCTCTTTGAGTCGCTGCTCGGCGCGCTTCTGCTCGCTGATATCGGTAAAGGTGACCACGGCATAGCGACGTCCGTCCGGGTCTTCAATCACCCGCGAGCTGATGATGACGGGCACCTTCGACTCGCCGGGGCCGATCAGGTAGAACTCAAATCGGTTGGAGCCCTGCTCCTCGCCGCGGACGATCTGCCCCATCAAGAAACTCAGGTCCTCGCCGGAATAAAAATGCGCCGGCGTGCGGCCTAAGATCTCCTCTCGCCGGAAGGGGGTCATCTGCAGAAAGCGATCGTTGGCGAAGAGCATGCGGTTGCAGTCGTCCACGATCAGCACGCCCTCATTGAGCGCCTCGAGGATGCCCTCCACTTGTAGCAGCCACTCCGGCTTTGCGTATTCCACCTGGTCCCCCTCCGCCTCTCATCCATGACTCGGCGGGACGCCCGGATGCCCCAGAAACAGACCGTCGAAGGAGTGCGCCGCCATTTTACCTGAGCACTGCTGCGGGCGCAGCCTCTGGCTGCGAGGCAGCTCTGTCGCCGCGGCACGCGTGATTGGATGCGTAAGGCTCGCCGCCGATGCAAGGGCAGCGCGCCGGGCGCAGCAAGGCGGCTCTATGGCGCCGGCACGTACTTTGGCCGCTGTCCCTTCGACCACGGGTCATAGCTCTGCGCGAAGGTGATGCGGTCCTGCAGCGGCGGGTGATCGTAGAGCCACACTTTGATGAACTGGCTGGGGGCGGGGTCCTCCAGATTGATTTCGCCCAAAACCTGGAAGGACTGCGCCGCGGCTTCACCTGCCTCGGGCACGATTCCGTGGGTCACCTCAAGGCTGTAGAGGTCGGCCTGGTGCTCGATGTGGCGGCCGAAGGTGTTTTCGATGGGCGCGCCCAGGAAGTTGAACACCGAGAACAACAGCAACAGCACCGGCAGCGACGCCCAATCGTCCACGCCGCGGACGGCCCAGCGCGCGCCCCAGCGCCGGAGCGCCGCGGCCATCAATCCAAAGCTCGCCCGCAGAAACACAAACAGCGCGGCCGCAGCAAAGACGATGCCCTGAGAAATATGGCCCAGGACGTAGTGTCCCAGCTCGTGACCGAAAACCGTCAGGGTCTGCGCCTGGTTCAGTTTCTCGAGTGTGGTGTCCCACACCACGACGCGCTTCGACGCCCCGAGGCCGGTGACGTAGGCGTTCACCGCCGTATATTTCTCGCTGGCCTTCATCTCGAAGATGCGCTCCGGCGGAATCCGCAGGCCGCTGCGCTCCACGACGCGTTCGATTTGCACCACGAGCTGCGGGTGCCGGGCCGCCAGCGGCTCGAAGCGGAAGAACAGCGGTTCGATCACCACCGGCTCGGCGAACACCACAACGAGAATGATCGGCAGCAAGGCCAGCCAGAAATAGAACCACCACCGCCGCGGGCTGCGCCGGATTACGCCGTACAGGATCCAGACCACAATCGCCCCGAACACCACGAAGAGCAGTTGAGACTTGCCCCAGTCCCAGGCCCACGCGCCCCAGCCCTGGACCGACAGACCGAACTTCCGATGCAGCCAGTGTGAATAGGCGCTGCGAGGCAGGGCGAGTGCGCGCAGGGTAAGTAGCAGCAGCAGTGCGTACACGATCGCCTGGACACTCCGGCACGACGAGGCGTGTTCAGCCCAGTCCCGGTAGCGTGGTGCCAGCCTGGAGCGCAGCACAAAGAGGTAAATCAGAACACCGTAGATGAAACCGAGAAAATAGAGCCGGTTGACCGCCCGGTTGAAGGCCACTGCCTGCTGGTACCGCTCCGGCGAGAGGGTGTAAACCTTGACTTCCTTCCCCTCCAGTTTCGGCGCCGGCTGCGTCTGGGCTGCGGCGCAAACGGGCAAGGCGGCCAGAAGCAGAACGACGGGCAGTGCGTTGGCGGCGGATTTCACTCGAGCAGAAGTCACGGTGAGCTTCGAGGCCTCCTTGCAGCGAGATGTACGCTGCTCATTCGCGTCAAGCGCCCGCGAGTATCCCCCACGGTTTCGCGGCGCGCAAGACTCGCCCATGCGCGTACAAACCGATCACTACAGGTTTGGGCGAATCCTTGCGCTACGGCCCCACATCGAATACTCTATCCCGGCCGCCACGGGCGGCCCAACCTGACCCCAGGGAGTTCCAACCATGATGCTTCGTATAGCGCGAGTCGTTGCTTGTCTGGCCATTCTACTGCTTGTTTCGGGCGCCTCCTCGCCTGCTGGCGACCAGTCCCCGGCCACCCGGAAGTTTGAATTCACCTATCAGGTGAAGGTGCCGGCAGTGCCGGCAGGCAACGGGCCGCTGCACGTCTGGATTCCGCTGCCGGCTGAGGACGGCTACCAAACCATCACCGGACTGAAGATCGAGAGCCCGACCCAGTACAAAATCCGGCGCGACCCGGAGTACGGCAACCGCTACGCCTACTTCGACGTGGACCCAAAGCAGGCCGCGTCGGGGTTTGACATCACCATGCGCTTCCAAGTGACACGTCGCGAGCACCGTGTCGCGCTGACCGGCGCGCCCGCCAAGCGCGCGTCCGCCGGGCCGCTGATGAACCGCTTCCTCCAGCCGGATAAGCTTGTGCCGCTCAACGGGGTGATCGCCGAACTGGCCAAGCAGGAGACCACGGGCGTCACCGACCCGCTCCAGAAAGCGCGAAAGATTTACGACTATGTAGTCGCCACGATGCGCTATGACAAGTCGGGCCAAGGATGGGGCCGCGGCGACGCCGTCTGGGCCTGTACGGCCAAGCGCGGCAACTGCACCGACTTCCACTCGGTGTTCATCGGCATGATGCGCTCCGAAAGCATCCCCGCCCGCTTCGAGATCGGCTTCCCCCTGCCGCAGGACAAGACCGAAGGCGACATCTCGGGCTACCACTGCTGGGCCGAGTTCTACCTCAAGAGCTTCGGCTGGGTGCCTGTGGACGCTTCGGAGGCCTGGAAGAACCCCACCAAACGAGACTATTTCTTCGGCGCGCACGATACGAACCGCGTCTTCTTCACGCTCGGGCGCGACATCCGGCTCGGGCCCGAGCAGCGCGGCGAGCCGCTGAACTACTTCATCTACCCGTACGCCGAGCTGGACGGGAAGGCCTTCAGTCAGTTGCAGACGCACTTCGCCTTCCGCGACCTAGCTCCGGCGGGCGCGACTAAGGGACAGGCCGCCGGCGGGCATTAACCCGGCACTGTTATTTCGGCTCGAGAATCAGCGGCAGACCCGTCCTCGAATTGCCGATCAGCACCACCTTGGCATTGGCGCTGGTAGCCAGTCGCTCGGTGGCTTCGATCCCTTTCCATTCCAGCAATTGCGGGCTGATCCCCAGCGCCACGATGCGCTGGAAATCGGCAATGCCCTGCGCCTCGATGCGCTTCCGCTCGGCCTCCTGCTTCTCTTTTTGCAGCACGAAGTTCATCCGCAGGGCGTCCTGCTCGGCCTGCTGCTTGGCCTCAATTGAGGTCTTCAGCAGCGAGGGCAACTGGACGTCGCGCAGCAGCACGCTTTCGACGATGATGCCCCGCGGGCCGAGGAGTTTGACGAGTTCGTCTTGAATCCTCAGCGCCACCTCCTCGCGCGCGCCGGTGTAGAGGGCGTTGGCGCTGTGCGAGGAGGTGACCGAGCGGATGGTCGAGCGCAGGTTCGGCTCCACTACCCTGGCTACGTAGTCCCGTCCGATCGTCTGGAAGACCTGCGCGGCCCTGGTCGTGTCCAGCCGGAACAGCAGCGACGTATCGAGCGACATGATCAGGCCCTCGTTCGAGGGCACGCTGGCCGACTCCTTCAGAGATTGCGTCTGGACCGACAGCGTGTTGACCGCCTTGAGCGGATTGATCAGATGAATGCCCTCGGGCAGCACCTGTCCAGTCACTCTCCCGAAAAGCGTCAGCACGCCCACATGTCCGGTGGGCACCGAGGTCACTGAACTCCACAGCAAGATGAGCAGGACCACACCACCCACAATCTTGCCGATGCCCAGCGAGAGCATTTTCTTCACCGGCGCCATGCGCAGCGTCGCGCCCGAATCCCCGGGCCCTTTCTGAAAGATGGTCATCTTCGCCTCCGGTTAAAGGATTTTGCCGCTAGCAAGCGTCCGCGGGCATTGTACATGGCCTGAGGGGGCGCCCGCAGTGAACCGACTCCGGGCGGGATCATCCAGGAAGGGCCGCCTGCATTGTGCGACCTGAAGCCTCGCAACACGACCACTACTAATTGTATGTTTTTCGCTTGACACACCAGCGGCCCAGCCTCAGAATCCAGCCGACTTTTCTCGGCTCTCCAGCCGGGATCGTCGCGGGGGTACCGTGCAGTACTTGCCGGGCTGGACGGTGCAATGCATCAACCCACAGTGCCAGGCGCGCGGCCATTGGCTGCGCGTGGACGCCGCACGGGCCGACTCCTGCAGCAACTGCGGCGCTCCACTGCACAACGTTCCGCCGCCGCTAGGGCCGCGGCTGCGCTTGCGGCCGCGCCCACTGAGCGCGTACCGGCCATCCGGGCGCCCGCGATAGCCCGGG
>JBASRK010000155.1:0-16821 GCA_049273775.1 Candidatus Acidiferrales bacterium | reverse complement strand
GTAATGCGGTGCAGGCCGGCCTCGCGCAGCGCCTGCGCCTGCTGGGCCAACAGGACGCCGTTGGTCGTTAGCGCCACGTCCTTGATCTGGAGATTCTCGGCCAGCAAGCGCACCAGAACGGGGAGGTCTTTGCGCAGCAGCGGCTCGCCCCCGGTCAGCCGCACCTTGTCCACGCCCAGCTCGGTGAAGACCGCGGCCAGGTCGCGAAGCTCCTCGAAAGTAAGTAACTCTTCCCGCGGCAGCCAGACGTATTCGTCCTCGGGCATGCAGTACTGGCAGCGCAGGTTGCAGCGGTCGGTGACCGAAACGCGCAGGTTCCGCAGCGGCCGGCTGAAGAGATCAGTTAGGGGAAGCCGCCTCACTCGCATGCCTCTCTGTGGGACGGCCTAATCCTATCTTGCAGCCTATGCGCGCGTCAAATCACAGCCGCCTCTACCGGCTCGTCTATCTGGACGCGTACCCAGTTTTCACACATACTGTGAAGCCGTGCCTGACGCGAGAAGCGGGGGTTAGCGGGAGGAGAGGATGAAGGAAACGCTCAAAATGGTCGCGTTCGCTTGGGCTGTGCTCCTGTGGATCACCACCGCAAGCGCGCAGGTGAAAAAGCAGGACGCGGACCTCGCCGCACCCGACGGCGTAAAGCTTAAGGTCACCTACTACTCGAGTGGGAAGCCTGGGCCGGGCGTGCTGCTGTTGCACCAGTGCAACCGCGAGCGCAAGACTTGGGATCCGCTCGCCACCCAACTGGCGCTGGCCGGCATTCACGTGCTCACGCTCGACTATCGCGGGTACGGCGAAAGCGGCGGCGAGCGTTTTCTCTCCCTTGCGCCCGAGCAGCAAGCTGCCGCCCGGCAGAAGTGGCCGGGCGATATCGACACCGCGTTTAAGTATCTGCTGGACCAAACCGGCGTGGATAAGGCGCGCATCGGCGCAGGCGGGGCAAGCTGTGGCGTCAATAATTCCGTACAGTTGGCGAGGCGGCATCCCGAAGTAAAGACCCTGGTGCTTCTCTCCGGCGGCACCGACGACGATGGCCGCGCATTTCTGCAAACCACCGCCGGGTTGCCGCTCTTCGTCTCTGCCAGCGAAGATGACGGCGAGACCTTGCCCTATATGCGCTGGCTGATGGCGTTTTCGCGCAATCCGCAGAACAAGCTCGTGCCGTTCAAAGCGGCGGGCCACGGCACAAACATGTTCGCCGTGGAAAAGGGACTTGAGCCGATGATTCTGGAATGGTTCGACAAGACCCTGCGGCGAGCGCCTGCGGCCCAGAGCGCCCAGAGAGTTTCGAAATCGTCTCCGATTGCAGAATTCTGGGACGTGCTGGCGCAGCCGGGCGGCGCGACGCGCGCCAGGCAGATGTTTGAGGAAGCGAAGAAGAAGGACCCGAATGTATTCCTCTTCCCGGAGTCGGCCGTTAACCTGCTGGGCTACCAGCGCTTGCAGAAGGGCGACACTAAAGAGGCGATCGAAGTCCTGAAACTCAATGAATTGGCCTATCCACGTTCGGCCAATGTGTATGACAGCCTCGGAGACGCCTACTCGGCCGATGCCCAGCCCGAGCTTGCTCTCCAGTATTCTGAAAAAGCCCTTAAGGTACTCGAGGAGAATCCTCCGGCGAACGCGGATTTGAGTCGGCTGATCCGGGAGAGCGCGGAGGCCAAGCTCCGTAAACTTCGGCACCCATAGCGCAGGGGCGGTCGTCGTACATCGCGTCGTACGCCTTTTCTCCGAACTTCTTCCACACTTCCAGGCAAGCGAGTTTTTTCGATCGTTCATGTGGGTCCATCAAGATGCCTCGGCGGGCGGGGCATCCTCCGATCCGCCACGGCGGACTCAGGACGAGAGCCGCACCCCACCCATTCCATGCGCAGCGCCAAGGCTGTGTACGCTACTTGACGGCGCCGACGGTGAACCCGGCGATGAACCGGTCCAGGAACAGGTTGTACACCAGCGCGATGGGGACGCTCGTGATCAGGCAGGCGGCCATCAGCGAGCCCCAGTAGTAGACGTCGCCGCGGACCAGGAACGTCGGCACGCCCACGCCCACCATCTGGTGCGCTTCCGGTGCGATGAACGTTAGCGCGTACACAAACTCCTGTGTGACCAGCGTGAACGTAAAAATCACAACCGTCAGGATGCCGGAAACCGAAATCGGAATCACCAGCTTCACAAACGCGCCGAAGCGCGTCAGGCCGTCCACCATGGCTGCATCTTCGAGTTCTTTGGGGATGGACTTGAAAAAACCCATCAGCAGCCAGGTGGAAAACGGAATCGTGAAACTGGGATACACCACCACTACCGACCAGATGGTGTCCTGCAAGCCGAGGATGGAGATCACTCGCGAAAGCGGGATGAACAGCAGCGTGGGCGGCACCAGATAGGTGAGAAAAATCCCGATGCCCAGCCGCTGGCCCCACTGACCGGTCAGCCGGGCGAGCGCGTACGCTGCGGGCAGGGCCAGCAACAGCGTGATGAACACGACCAGGGCTCCCGCCACGGCGGTGTTGCCCACCCACCGCAGATAGCTAGTTTCGCCAAACAGCAAACGCAGGTGTTCGAGCGTGGGCCTAGCATTAAAGAGGAATGGATTGTTGCGGAGGTTGTACAGGTCGGGGCTCTGCTTGAAAGTGGTGATCAGCATCCAGTAGAACGGAAATGCCAGCACAACCGAAAATGCTACGATCACGGACCAATGCCCAATCACCGCAGGCCATCTCTGATTCCCCCCGCGGGCCATCAGGTGACCTCCACGCGATGCGCCACGCGCAGCATCAGGTAAGCCACAACCACCAGGATAGGCAGGAGGAAGAGCGAAATGGCCGCGCCCTCTGCCAGGTCGCCGCCCAGGATCCCGGTGAAAAACGCCAGCGATGGCACCACCTGCGTGCTGTCGTAGGGCCCGCCGCGGGTCAGGATGTACACGACGGTCATGTCGGTAAACGTGAAGATGATCCCAAACAACAGGGCGACGTTGAGGATGGGACGCATCATGGGGATGATAATGTGAACCAGGATGCGCCAGAATCCAGCGCCATCCACTGCGGCGGCCTCAGGGATATCCCGGGGAATGGCGGTGAGGCCAGCCAGCAAGATGACGGTGGAGAAGGGAAGCACGTGCCAGGTGTGCACCAGGATGACGGAGAGCATGGCTAGCTTCGGCTCACCCAGCCACTGCGGCGCATCAAACGGCCGGTACAGATGCATGGCCACCAGCAGCCAATTGATGACGCTGTAGAGCGAGTCGAGAATCCACTTCCAGCCGATGGCGCCCAGCGATACAGGCGCGACCCAGGGGAGCATGACCAGGAACCGCACAAACCCGCGGCCGCGGAATTTATCGCGCAGGGCCATGGCGAGCGTGAACGCTCCCACGATGACCAGCGCCTGCGAGCCGATCGTGAAGATCACCGAGTTGAGCAGCGACCGCCGGAACGCCGGGCTCTGCAACACGCTGCGAAAATTCTCCAGCCCGACAAAGTGATACCCGACCGAACCCACCTTCACATCGCCGAACGCGTAGACGATGGCTAGAAAGAAAGGGACGCCGATAATTGCGGCCACGTAGAGGATGGCCGGCAGAAACATCGCCGCCCCGAGCTTTCGGCTGCTTATGGCCACGTCAAAGGCCTCGGGGTCGTCCGCTTCTCTGTCTGCTGATCGAAGAATTTTAGGTCTTGTTCAAGCACAGCGAAATCGTGCACCGAGCCGACCCCAAAAGACGTGGGAACCGCCGCGGGCAACCGGGCCATGATCTCCTTCGATCCGAAGCGGCCGCCCTCGAGCGTGCCGTAGAGGATCCGCTCTGCGCCCAGGTATTCGGTGTAATTGATGCGGAACCGGAACGCAACGCGCGAGCCGTCGGGCGCCATTTCGACAGGAAGAAAATGCTCGGGACGGAAGCCCACAATGACCTCCGGGAGTTCGAGAAGATTCATCGGCGGCGAGCCGAGAAAGGTGGCCACAAAAGTGTCGGCGGGGTCGTCATACACTTCCTCGGGCGTGCCGACCTGGCGCACGAAGCCCTGGTGCAGGACCACGATGCGGTCGCCCATGGCCATCGCTTCTACCTGGTCGTGCGTGACGTAGATGGTGGTGGTCCCGATGCGTTTATGGAATTGCTCCAGCTCTTCGCGGGCCGAGGCGCGCAGCTTGGCGTCGAGGTTGGAGAGCGGCTCGTCCAGCAGGAAGACAGTGGGCTCGCGCACAATGGCCCGGGCCAGGGCCACCCGCTGGCGCTCGCCGCCGGAAAGCTCGCGGGGCTTGCGCTCCAACAGCGCGCTGATCCCCAGCAGCGAGGCTGCCCACTGGACCTTTTCGCGGTGTAGCTCCTTTTTGACTTTCTGGGCCTTCAGCGGGAAGGCGATATTGTTATAGACGGAGAGGTGCGGGTAGAGCGCATAGCTCTGGAAGACCATGGCGATGCGCCGTTCCCGCGGTGTGAGGTGATTGACGAGGACGCCGCCGATCAGGATGTCGCCGGCCGTGGGCTGTTCCAGGCCGGCGATCATCCGGAGCAGCGTGGTCTTGCCGGAGCCCGAGGGGCCCAGAAATACCAGGAACTCGCCTTCGCGAGTCGCCAGATCGACGTTGTTGACTGCCCCCAGTTGCCCTTGCTTGAAGACTTTTGTCAGACCCCTGGTCTCAACAACGGCCATCGCGACCCCGGTTAACCGCTCTTCCGCCGCTCGAAGATGCGCTTGATTTCAGTCTCAGCGGCTTTGGCGGCATCCTCGGCGCTCATCTGGTCTTTGGCAACCTTGGCGAACATCGTGGGGATCACCCAAGTGGTGAACACCTCGTCGGTCCCCGCGGTGGCGTAGCCCGGATAGCCGATGTTGGTGGCCCAGTCGAGCACGTCGGCCAGTACATTGTACTTCCCCGGCGGATTGGCCTTGGGATCACTAGCAAGCTGCTGCTTCAGATCCGGAACGGTGCTGGGGAAGCAGGGGAAATTGTAGAATTCGCTCGCCTTGAAGGCCGTACCGAAATTGTCGATGTAGTCCACCAGGAACTTCTTGGCGCCTTCTATGTTTTCGGCGAAGTTCCAGATCACGTAGCAATCCATCACGTGCTCGGATGTGATCCGCCGCACCGGCCCTTTCGGCGTCCGGCAGAGCATGATCAGCGGGTTGTACTGCGGGTTGTCCTTCTCCGCCTGGCGGGTGATGGAGATAGCGTTGGCCACGTAGGAGACCTTCCCGGCCAGCATGGCCCGGTTGTTGGACGATGGGTCCCAGGTGAAAACTTCGTCGGTTTCGGACTCCTTGAACAGGGCGCGCATGTACTTCAGCGCCTCGATGGTCTGCTTGGAGTTGATGGTGCAGTTTCCTGCCTCGTCCTGCTCGGCGCCGCCAAACGACCAGAGGATGGCGCGCATGGCCATGCTCGTGTCCAGCTCCTGCGCCAGGCCGAGGCCGCAAGGGTTGCCGAACTTATCGCGGATCTTCTTGGCACCGGCGCGCAGGTCATCGTAGGTGTCGGGGCCGTTGGGATAGCCCACCTCGGTCCAGAGGTCTTTGCGCCAGTTGCCGGGGTCCGGGACGTAGGAATCCGAAAACGCGTAGTACTTTTTCGTCTTCGGATTGAATGTGGACTTGTGCCCCAGCGAGATGACCTTGCCGTGTCTGCGCTCAACTTCCTGGTAGATCTCCGAGTGGTCGATCACCTGCTTTTCGTACGCCGCCGGCGGTGAGAGGAACATCACCAGGTCGTGGCCTTTCTTCGCGGAAACCTCCGCGGCGGCCCGCGCCGGGATTTCATTGAGCGAAATGTGGTCTACGACGACGTTGGTATTGTTTTTTTGGCCCCATTCTTTGGTGTACACCCCGTCGAACCACTTGTCGTAGCCCGGCACGAAGTGGCTCCATTGAAGGATTTTCAGCGTTTTCTGCTGCGCTTGCGCCTTCTCCGGAAAGAGAAAGAACGGACCGAATCCGGCTGCGGCCGTGCCGGCTCCGGTGACTTTGATGAAGTCCCGCCGTGAGAGTCCTTCTCCTTTTTTCCTTGGCATGTCTGTATTCCTCCTTCGTTAAATTCCGTTCCTATTGAGCCGGTGTCCCGTCGGACCCGGCGAGTCTTCAGACCACCTTCGATTTGGCAGAAATCGCTCCTAGTGCCCGCTAAACAGGGAAAAATAGGCATCCTCACCGATCCACTCGGCGATGTGCGCGCGCGTCTCACCCAGAAAGTGCCAGGAGGCGTCGAACTCGTGAACCACGACACGCTGGTCTTGGCCGTCGTAATAGCGGACCGCGTAGTGTCCCTCAGACAGAGCCAGCACATCGATGGCGCGGCTATCTTCGAAGTTGAGTCCCATCCGGAGCAACAATTCGGGCAGACTATATTCCACCTCAACGATTGTCAAGCTCTGCCGGCCACAGCCCAAAGGGCCGTATCGGTTCTCCATCAATGCCCGACCTCTCAGCTCAGCCACGTATCCCTCACGCTTCCGGCGCTTCGCTGCGCGACGGCTCAAACACAGTGTGCGCACCGGATGAAAGGGTCATCCTCAGCACAACCTAAAGATTCGCGGGACACCGGACCCGGACACGCCGGAGCCATGCGAGAAACGCTTCTTCGCCGATCCACTCGGCGATGTGCGCGCGCGTCTCACCGAGAAAGCGCCAGTCGGCGTCGAATTCGTGCGCGACGGCGCGCTGGTCTTCCGCGTCGAAATAGCGAACGACGTAGTGGCCCTCCGCTAATGCCAGGGCGTC
Organism: Candidatus Acidiferrales bacterium; assembly: GCA_049273775.1. Classification (GTDB taxonomy): domain Bacteria; phylum Acidobacteriota; class Terriglobia; order Acidiferrales; family UBA7541; genus JBASRK01. The sequence goes on along the minus strand of JBASRK010000155.1, from coordinate 10,102 downwards.
AATGGCGCAGCTATCTCCGAAGTCGAGCCCCAGCCGGACCAGCAATTCGGAGAGCGAATATACCACGCCACGGATGGTCAGGCTCTGACTGCCGCTGCCCATAGGGCCATACCGACTTTCATGCAGCGCCCGCCCCGTTGTCGCGGTCATGGCCGCTCAGGCTCCCGGCGCTACAGTGCGCGGCCGCTTGAACACCAGGTGCACGCCGATGGTTCCGTAAGCCACGCCGTCGCGATTCGGCGCGATCAGCGGAGTCGTACTCGCCAGTTCCCAGCCTTCAGTGCCGGCCTCGTTGATCCACTTCTCCAGACCGCTCACCATTCCTTCCGGAGTTTCCGTGAACAGAACCATGCGATCGAAATATTCCCATTGCATCGTCTCTCTCCTGTCCGTCCTCCGACCTGGCCGGAGCAATAGGCGTGCCCGCCCCTGCGGCGCACTCATCCGCCATGGTCGGCCAACCATCTGGATACGGTCTCGAAAACCTCAGCGTTGAATTTGAGTTCGCCGTGGTTAAACCAGCGCGGCAGGTAGCGAATCAGACCGTGGTCGTGTTGTATGTCCGGCCTTATGTCCTCGGTGACGTAGCGCAGCTCTGCCCCGGGCAGGCTTGCCTTCAACCCAGCCGCGCCTTCGAGGATCGCCGGAATGTCCCGCTCGGCGTACAGCAGCAGACACGGGCGGTCATGGCCGCCGACCGGGCCCAGCGCGTCGAGCAATTCGATGACGTAGCCAGAGTACGGCTCGCGCACGCTCGGGCTGGGAAAGTTCTCAAACATCCACTTGCCCTGCGGCGAGACCTGTGAAACCACCGCCGGCGAGATCGCCACCATACTGTCGGCGGACGACATCAGCGCCAGCCGCCCGCCCAGACTGAGGCCGGCGGCGGCGGCGCGCCCGAAGCGGCGAACGCGGCGCACGCCCACTTCCACCTCGTCGCGCATCGCCGGGCCGATCGGGGCCGTGTTCTCGCCATGCCCGCAAAGATCAATCGCCAGAGCCGCGATTCCCTTTTCGGCGATGACCGCCGAAAGCGCCAGCACGTGTTCTTTCGTACCGCCGTAGCCGTGGAGGACGAGCGCGCCGCCCCGTGGCGAATCCGGTGAGAACTGGAAAGCAGGGATGAGGTGACCGTCCGGGGCAGCCAAGTCAGTCACACGCTGAAAGATCATGAGTCCTCACACAGAGAGACTTGGCTTGCCGGCTCGCACTGCCGCTGGTAGTTGGTGCCGAAGCCGTGCACGAGCAGAAACGCGGCGGACCGCGGGTTCGCCGCGGGACGGTAGAGGATGCCGTCGAGCAGGGCGCCATCGCCCGTGTGAGGTCTGACTTGCTCGACCGAACACGCAGCCTCCGGAGCAGGGGCCGGCAATGGCGGCGCGCGCAGCGCCGCCCACATCGCTGCGCCGCACAACAACAGACCTGCAGCGGAGATCGCGACGCGCCTGAGAGGTCGTCTCATCAACGGTTATGCCTTTATCAAACCGGTCAGATCCACGAGCGTGTTCGCTCTTGCATCCGGCAGTAACCCGAGCTCATCTTCGGGCGCACCCGAGCGGTTCACCCAGCACGTCCATAAGCCGGCGGCCTTCGCGCCGATCACATCCCAGGAGTTGGAAGAAACAAAGCCAATCGCGGATGCGGCCACGCCCATTTTCTGGGACGCTAATTCATAGACCCTCGGGCTGGGTTTATAGATTTTCACTGTGTCCACGCTGAGGACGTGGGAAAAAATTCCTCGAAGACCGGCGTTCTCCACTGCCGCTTGCAACATCCGCGGGGAGCCGTTGGAGAGAATCGCCAGCGGGTAGTTGGAAAAGGCCTTCAGCGATTGCAGGACTTCGGGATAGAGATCCAGGTGGAGATAGGCCTCCATCAATTCGACGCGAGTGGCCGGCGGGCAGGGCAGGTTGAGAGTCTTGCACGCAAAAACGAGCGCAGCCTCGGTGACCTGCCAGAAGTCTTCGTAACGCCCCATCAGACTGCGGAGCCATGTATATTCCAGTTGTTTGGCGCGCCACGCTTTACTTAATGCGGGACCCTGTTCCGGAAAGTGCTGATTGCAGGTGGCGATGACGGAGTGAACGTCGAAAAGCGTTCCATAAGCGTCGAATACGAGGGCTTTGATTCCTTTTTCCATACCGCTAATCCGCAGTCTTTTTGGTCTCTCGTCAGCCGGACTTGCCCACCTGCTCCAATTTGGCCTCTAGCGTTGCCAGACGGCTCTTCAAGTCCTTCTGCTGCTGCCAGCGTACTGTCACATCCTGCAGGATGGCCGTCGCACCCAGCAGTTCGCCCGAGGGAGTGCGCAGGAGGGCAATACTGAATTCGATGGAGATCCGCTTGCCATCTTTCGTCAGGGCGGGCACCGCGAGCAACTCCCGGCCGTACCGCGTCACACCGGTGCCCATCACCCTGGTGTAACCTTCCCAGTGCCGGCTCCGCTGGCGCTCCGGCACAATCAGATCCAGGGTTTGCCCCAGGGCCTCTTCAGCCCGGTAGCCGAACATGGCTTCGGCCCCTGAATTCCAAAGGCGAATAATGCCGTCGCGATCCGAAAAAATGATCGCTACCTGCGTTTCTTCCACGATACGCTGGCAAAGCCATTCGTGAGAGAACGTTGAATTCATGGGACCTCCGCGAGACCCCTCTGCCTGCTTTGTAGCTCCCATCCGTGCAGGAAGATAGAGAAGAATACTCCCTGCCGAGCCCTCTACACCTTTGAATTTTTCTGAACTGGGCGATTCGCGTAGTCTTTCGCGGTGAAGTAATGGCCGGCGAAACTCCGAGTGATGATTATCGGATCCTCTGAGAGATGGAACCGAGCTCCGCTGCGTCTTCGCTCTCTCAGGCCGAGCCGGCGGGGCGGGCCGACTGCGCCGCTTGGGATTCTGACTGCCTCAGTACGCGCCGCAAGAGCTTGCCTGTAGGCGTGTGCGGCAATTCCTTCACGAAGGCCACCTCGCGGGGCATCTTGTAGGTGGCGATTTTGTCGCGGCAGTACTCGATCAACTCCTCGGCGGTGGCCGCGGCGCCGGGTTTGAGCACAACGAAAGCCTTTGCGATCTGACCGCGCAGCTCGTCGGGCACACCGATCACGCCCACATCCGCCACCGCCGGGTGAGTGGCGATCGTCATCTCGATCTCCTCGGGCCCGATGCGGTAGGCCGAACTCTTGATGATGTCATCCTCGCGGGAGACGAACCAGAAGTAACGGTCTTCGTCGGTGTAAACGAAGTCTCCGACGCGGTTCCAGCCGTCCGGGGTGATCGCATGACGCTGCTTGTCGGGGTCGCGCCAGTAGAGCGTGCCGGTTGGTCCGCGAGCCACGAAGTGGCCGATCTGGCCTGGCGGCGCATCGCGGCTTTCTTCGTCCACCACCCTGACCTCAAAGCCGGGCACAACCTGTCCGAACGCACCCGGGCGGGCGCGCATGTTGACCACGTTGGAGACAAAGACGTACATCATCTCGGTCGTGCCCAAGCCCTCGAAGATCTCCACGCCAAACCTCTCTTTCCAGGCGTGGTAGGTCGCGGCGGTCAGGCTCTCGCCCCCGCCGGTACAGACGCGCAGGCTGCTAAGATCGTATTTCTTATCGGCGTCGGGCAACTGCAGCATCTTGCGGTAAGCGGTGGGCGCGAGCGAGAGCACGGTGATGCGATGCTTCTGGATGGTCTCGAACATCTTGTCGGGCTCGAACTTGGCGATAAGCGAGGCCGCGGCGCCGAAGCGCATGGGGATGGTGGCGAACGTCGAATAGCCCGCGCCGAACGCCAGCGGCGCCGAGCCACCGATGACGTCGTTTTCGGTGACCCGCCAGCCATACTTGCCGAAGGTGTCGGGCACAATCAACGTCTCTTCGAGCAGGTGAGCTGTGCCCTTGGGCCGGCCGGTCGTGCCGGAGGTGTACAGCAAAATGGCCAAGTCGTTGCGGGACCGGCGCACCGGTGCGAGCGTCGCCCCACTGGCTTGCAGCAGCTCGCTGTAGAGCGAGTAGCCCTTGCGCTTGAGTTCGGGCAGCTCGCCGCCGACAACAATGATGTGCCGGAGGGTTTTGAAATTCTCGCGCGCCGCCTCGACTTCCGCCAGAAGCGCTGCATGGACGACGATCGCAACAGCCTCGGCGTCGTTGGCTACGTGAGCAATCTCGGTGCGGGAGAAAAGCGGGGAAATCGGGGCGATCACTGCGCCCAATTTCAGGACAGCAAAGTTTGCGACGATCGCAGGCGGAATGGTTGGGGTCCGCAGAAGAACCCGATCGCCCTCGCGAATGCCCAGCTCGTGCAGCGCATTGCCGAACTTGTTGGCCTGGGTGAGGAGTTGGGCATAGGTGATGCGCTGGTCTTCAGACAGGATAGCGACGCGGTCGCCCCGACCGGCCACGACGTGCTTCTCAAGCAATTCCTCGGCGGGATTAAAACGGTCGGGATAAGCAGCGAACTCCGGAAGCGTGTAGATGCGATTAGGCCATAGCTCGCGAGGAGGCAGGTAGTCGGCCATGTTGGTCTGGTCAGCGCCCGGCGACGCTGGGTACGCCCTGGCCGGCCTCCGCCAGAAGATCCTCCAGTGCCTGCTCCACTCGCACCGTACCGCGCTTCGCGTCGCTGCGCGGGAATGCCATCGTCGGGTAACGGTCACCCTCGAAGATGAGCAGTGCCGGGACGTTGGTGCCAAAGTCCTCCACGAGCGCCCCTTTTGCGCCAAACACCGGGCGCACGGCGGCGTCCGGGCCGCTGACGGCCTTGTGGTAGATGGGGAATCGATCTTTCACGCCGGACACATCGATGGCCTTGGCATTGATGCCCCTGGCCTGCAACTGCTTGACCAGTTCCAGCGCGCGGTTGTTGTCGCAGGGAAAGAGCTCACCGGACTTCTGGGCGCTGCTATAGTAAAACTCCACGCGCTTCGGACCTTTCGCGGCGGCAGCCGCGGCTTTGGTTGTCTCGGTTTGGGGTGGGACGTACGTCCTCCCAGCCTCCTCGAGCCTGATGGAGAGCGTGAAAGGCCACTCACACTCCGCGCATTTGCCGAGGAAAGCCCTCTGAAGATAAGGATCGAGCTCCGCGCGGAGAGGTTTCCCGCACCGGGGGCAAACAATGTTGGCGTCCATAAGAGCCTCCGTTCAAAATTGACAAACTTAGTTTTGCTTGCCCTCAGCGATGAACCGCGGCCGGCTCCCGACCAAGTCTTCTTTCTTGAGCGGTCGCCCGCTGACGGCGTTGCCGCGCACATTCTTCTGGATGGGGATGGGCCGGCAGACCGAATCCTTGCGGGCGCGCGGCGCCGCGCGCGTTACCCCAGGGCCGGAGATGGGGCTGTAATCAGGCTTCTCGGCAAACCCCGGCAGCAAGTCGGGTGTGCCGTCGGCCGCTTCCGGCCCGGCCACGCAGGCTCCCACCGCGGTTTCGATGCGCCAGATCTTGCCGCACCCGGCACACCGGGTAGTGCCTTTGAAATTCCAGAAAGGATACGGGTCGAGAAAGTTCTTCGTCTTACAATTGGGGCATGTCAGCAACATGGTTTATCTCCTCGTCATCCCCTCAGATGCACTCCTGTTCTTCAAGTTTCCGCATCTCTTCCGCGCTTAGGCCGGCCAGTTTGCCCAGGATGTATTCGTTGTCGGCGCCCACCGGTTTGAGCGCCCACTTCAAGCGCGGCGGGGTATGGGACATCTTGTAGGCCGGGCCCTGGTGCAGCAGGTCGCCAAAGGTGGGGTCGTCCAGCCACTGGACGGCGCCGCGCTCCTGCCAGTGCGGATGGTTGGCGACCTCTTTAGCATTCCACACCGGCTGGTTGTTGATGTTGGCCTTGTCCAGGATGGCAGCCACCTGCTCCTTGGATTTGTCGGCCGCCCATTTTTCGAGCGCCGGGTAGATCTCCATCTGGCTCTTGGCCTTGACGCGGGCGTCGTGCTGGGCATACTTCTCCGCCAGCTTGCCGTCGCCGGCGACCTTGCAGAGAGTGGCGAAGTCCTTGTCGTCGTACGCGCTGATCAGGATATAGCCCTCCTCCGACTCCTGGGGATTCTCTGATTGCGGATGGGAGGACTTGCCGCACTTGATGATCCCATGCACGCACAACTGGGTGTCCCAGTTGCCCCAGCGCTCGCGGGTGATGCCGTGCCGGCCATACAGCGGCAGGGCGTACTCGAGCTGACGGGTGACGCCATGCACCTGCGAGTATTCGGTGAAGGTGCCCTCGCCGGAGACTTTGTCGCGCCAGTACAGCGCCGCCAGTATCTGCACCGCGCCCATCATGCCGCCCCAGTAATCGGCCAGCCAGATGGTGTGCTTGGACGGCGCGCCGCCCAGGAATTCCTGCTTGCCGGTCATGCCGAAGTTACCGCCCTGCGATTGGCCGAGGATGTCGTAGGAGGCGCGCACGCGCCCCGGGCCCCAGCCGCCGAACCCGCCCAGCCAGCAATACACCAACCGTGGATTGATCTCCCTCAGTTGCCGGTAACCGATGCCCCAGCGGTCGAACGTGCCGGGGCGATAGTTCTCCACCACCACGTCGGACTTGGCCGCCAGTTTCTTCACGATGGACTGGCCCTCGGGTTTGTGGAAGTCCACGGAGATAAAATACTCGTTCGGGTTGGCACCGAAGAATCCCAAGCCGGTGCCGCGTTCCGGAATCCATTTCGAGAGCGGGTAGAGGAACGGCTCATTAAACGGGGTGGTATGACGCATGGCCTCGCCGCGCCGGGGCGCCTCGATCTTGATGACCTCGGCGCCGAGCTCGGCCATGTAAGAGGCGCAGGAGGGCCCCAGGATGTACTGGGTGCAGGAGAGCACGCGGTAACCCTTCAGGGCCTCGGGTTTGCCAAAGGCCTTCTTGAAGTCAAACGTTTCCTTACAGAACTCTTCAAAAGGCTGCGTCGCCTGCTTGGTTGCAGCGGTGTCCTTAGCCATCGTAGTCCTCCTGTCTTAAATGACTTTCGCCTGCTTCAACCGCTTGAAGTCATCGCGGTTGAAGCCGAGCAGCCGGCGGTATACATCTTCGTTGTCGTAGCCGGTCGGGCGGCCCAGCCACTTGAGCCGGCCCGGTGTCTTGTGCTGCAAGAAGGGGGTCGTGCCATACAGGATCTTGCCGTAGTGGGGTGACTCGTACTCGGCGACATGCCCACGATACTTGAAGTGCGGGTACTCGGCCACCTCGTTGACATACAGCACGCCGCCGGAGGCCACCTGCTGCTTGGAGAGCTTGCGCTCGGCCTCGCTGCGGGGGTTGTCCTTCAGCCACTCGCCGAGCATGGTGTAGGTTTTCACCTGCATATCGTGCGCCAGCCGGTCCGCGACTTCGCGCAGGTGCGGGTCACCGAGGATGTCCTCCTCGACCGCGGGATACTCATCACCGACGGTGCGCCAGATGCGGTACCACAGCCGGTCGTGGCCGCCGCCGACCATCATGTAGCCGTCCTTGCACGGGTTGACGGCGTAGATGTTGATGGCCAGGTCCCAGTTGCCGTAGCGCGGGCGGATGCTGCCGTCCATCGAGTACCAAGCCCAGCTATAGTCCAGGATGCGAATGATGGCCTCGGCGGAGGTCGCTTCGACGAACTGGCCCTCGCCGGAAACGTTTTCGCGATGCAGCACCGCTGCGAGGATTCCCATTGCCGCCGCAGTCCCGCCCACGTGGTCGGCCATCCACAGTGCGGAGCGCGTGGGCTGCCCGCCGAACTCTTTGGGATCGCCGGTGCCGTGGACAAAGCCGCAGGAGGCTTGGGCCGTCGGCTCGAGCACGCCCGGCTTATCCTTGGCCGGGCCCCACTGGCCGCGCTGCCCGACCCAGCAATAGATCAGCCGGGGATTGAGCTCGCGAAGCTGGCGGTAGCCGATGCCCCAACTATCCCATTGGCCGGGCGGGGCATTTTCAATGATCACGTCGGCGTGGACCGCCAGATCCTTCAGGATGTTGCGGCCTTCTTCGGTCTCCAGGTTGAGCGTGATGGAGAGCTTGTTGCGCATTTCGTGGAGGAACTGCCCGCCCACTTCCTCCCCGGTCTCTTTGTCCTTGAACATGTACTCGCGCCGGCCGAACGGAGTGTTTTGGCGCAGCGGATCGCCGCCGGGCGGTTCCACCTGGATGACCTCAGCGCCCAGTTCGGACAACATCGAAGAGCACCAGTGCCCGATCATCATCCGCGTCGAACAATCCAGCACACGCAGACGAGCGAGCGCCTCGGGCTTTTCGAAATTATGCTCCTGGCGCACGATCGATTCCAAGAACAGCGGGTAGTCCTTGGCCTGATCGCTCAGCCCGGCGTACACCTCGTCTGGTTTCATGATGGGAATAGCCGGCCAGGGTGCGACTTTGGGGGTAGCCATTTCTATGCCTCCTGTTGACGTCGGACTTTACCCATTCTGTTCCTCGCGGCGGGTCCGACCAGGGGACCTACTCGGTCGGATACCCTCCGCGTATATGCCCGCACTCGAAATTTGTCAAGAGCATTTTCAGAAGGAGCCGGACTTGTCCGTGGCGGAGATTCTGACCAGCCAGACGTACCTGCGCGGCGTGTTTGCGTCCTTTTCGGTGCGGTGGCCGGAGCTCGATCGCGGGTCCTGTCGCAGACTCCAAGGTGGAATGGCCCGTGCGCCCGGACAACGCTGCGACGCCCAAAGACTACCTGTGCAATGGTTTACGAGGTCGACTTCTCGGAAGACTTTGTTTCGCTGGGAGGACCCCTTGAAACTTTCCGAGGCCGGTACTGAAAGCACTTGGCTGCCGCCAAAGGTTGAGTGAAATCAGGCGCAAACCACGCCTTCCAACCCCTGTTTGGAAGGCTGTGGAAATCCGCAGCGAGGATCTTCGGGCCCTGTTATTACGAGCACCCGTCGAACGTTCTCGGGCTGATCACCCGGTCCGTCGCAAGGGAAGGCTCTAGAGAGCCATCTGGATTCCCACGGCATGCAGGCGCCGGCTCAGCGTGCTCTTCGCGTAGTCGATCTGCTCCTCCCGCAACCCCTCGGGAGTGTAGCCGGGCTAGGCAGTCTCCAGATGCGCGCCGCCGTAGTACCTCATGTCGCTGTTTGGCGGTGTCATGGTTTTTTCGATGAGAGGCAGGGACTCCTGAATCGTGGATTGAATCACGGGGGCAAAGTGGCGCGGGTCCTGCCGGACCATGTCCTGCAGGTATTTCACTCCGAACAGTACGTGGCGCGATTCGTCGCGCGTTGCCGCGGTGAAGCCGCGATAGTAGCCCCAGGTGCGTCCCCACCGGCGGGCGCCCTCGAGCTGATAACGCATGCCGGTCAGGAACAGCGCACCTTCGACCACCAGGTGATAGACGGTCACGAATTTTACCGTGGCCTCCAGATCCCTGGGGTGCGAGGCCATCCACTGCGCCTGCTCGGGCAGCCACCGGTAGAAGAAGTAGCTGTACGCTTCGTTTTCCTCCGGCTTGATCCCGACCTCCTCGATCAGTTCATCCAGGGTTTTTGCGGAAGTGCCCACGACCTCGCGCCAATAGCGGTCAAAGAAAACGGTGTGACGCACCTCATCGGCAAGCTGAGTGGCGACAAAGGCCTCCACCTCTTTATTCGGCGCGGCCCATACCAGGGGAGCCAACAGGCCCGCCACGCGCTCCTCGCCGTCGAAGAACATGCGCATACTCCAGATGCGACGCTTCTGCGTCTCGGGGGACAAGAATTCCCACTCCGCTCGGTCGCGAGAAAAGTCCAGCTCGTCGGGGGACCAAGCTTGGCTGATGGCTTTGCGGTACAGATCCATATAGGACGGTAACCTCTCCAGCCCGCGGTCCACAATGCTCAGCACGTCGTCGATATAAAGGCGATCCATCGCCCGGAGCTGAGCCGAGCCGATTTGCGCTTCGATCAATTCATCGCTGATTTGCCGCACTTCGATCATGGCGCACTACCTCCCGATTGATCTCTTACCGCGGGCGGACTCTACCACTGCGAAAAGGAGAAGTCAACACGGCGGAGAGCACCGAAATTGGCAATCGTTTGCTCGGAACGATTTCCCCGGCTCGTTCAGAGCCCACGTGAATGCCCAGAGGGTACGAAGACACGTCTTGTCGGAACCGGAGCGGATTTCCGGTGCGATCAAATGGTCTAGCGGCGGCCGGGCGCACTCCCAGCGC
>JBASRK010000149.1:0-1956 GCA_049273775.1 Candidatus Acidiferrales bacterium | reverse complement strand
GCCGGGCTGGGCAGGAAAGAGACGCTGCGGCGGCTGGCGGATGCGGAAGCCGGGCTTGAGCGGCTCGACGGCATCCTCATCTCCCACGAGCACAACGACCACATCGGCGGGCTGCCGCAACTGATGCGGCACTGGCGCACCACCGTCTACTTGACCGAGCCGACGCACGGCGAGGTGCAGCGCGCGCTCTCCGAGGGCTCCTGCAAGAGAATCAACCGCGTCGAATACATCCGCGCCGGGCAGCGTTTCACCATCGGCGACATCGAGGTGGCGGCATTCGCCGTTCCGCACGATGCCGCCGACCCGCTGGGGTTCACCTTCTGCGCCAATGGCACCAAAGTATCGCTGGTGACCGACCTCGGCTACCTGCCCGAGCTGGTCAAGCACCACCTGCGCGACTCCGACGGCCTCATCCTGGAATCGAACCACGATCTCGAAATGCTCAAGGTCGGGCCGTACCCGTGGCACGTGAAGCAGCGCGTGATGAGCCGCACCGGGCACCTCTCGAACCACTCCGTGAGCGAATTCCTCGCCGATCCGGAAGGCTTTGACGCGGCGGCGCGCTTCCTGGTGCTGGCGCACCTTTCGGAGTACAACAACAACCCGGACGTTGCGCGCATCTCTGCCGAGGAAGCCTTGGGGCGCCGCCCAGCCGAGGCCACATTCCGCGGCGAGCTGCTGATCGCCTCCCAGCACGTGCCGCTGGGCCCGTTGCTGCTCTGACTCCGCCGCGATGGTCACCGCCAATTTGAGCACAGGGCGTGCGTTCCCCTGCTTCCTTTGCCTTCTCTACTTCCTTTACCCCCTCTGTCTCCCCGGCCTCGCCGGCGCCCAGCAGCCCCCCGTCGACGCCGCCGAAATCTCCCGCGACCTCCTCTACCACCCGGCGCGGCTCATCGAAAGCAGTTGGGCGGGCCCGGAGCTCCGGCTCGCGGTCTTCCGCGCCGCGGAATTCACCTATCGCCTGCTCGGCCCAACCAATCAGTGGGAGGTCGTGCGGGAGAAAAATGCCAAGGTCGCCGCAGCAGTCGCGCCGCTCAAGATCTACCGCAGCGATCGCCTGGGCGCGGATTATTTCCTCGCTGCTGCTTCGACCGACGACGAAGGCATCCTCGATATCCGCGGCTCTGCCGGCGGCGAGCCGCTGGCCCGCGTGCGCCTCTGGGAGCGCAAGCAACTGGCCGCCGCCTGGCTCGAATTCTTGCGGCAGGACGCGCCCGGTCTCACCGCGGAGGCGCTGGCGAAGGACCTGGAAATTGCAGATCCGGAAGTTGCGGGCGTGGCCGATGACGGCGCTTACCTTTGGCTGGCCATCCGTTATTACGCCGGAGAAGGCTCCAGGGGCGTTGGAACGCTGGTCCGGTTCGATCCCAAAACCAACGAAGCGAAAATCTATCAGCCTGCCGAGCTGGCCACCTCCTCGATAACGCACATCGTTTCCGCTGGCGGCGCGCTCTGGCTGGGCACGCATGTCCAGGGCGAAGGCGGGATCGCGGCCACCAAAGGCCTGGTGCGATTCAATCCCGCCAGCGGCGAAGTCCGCAGCTATCTGCCCGGGTCGAGCCCGCTGGTGGGGAGGATCGTCACCGCGCTTGCAGCTTCCGGCGGCACTCTCCTGGTGGCCGCCGACGCAGGGATGTGCCGCGTCGAGCGTGCCGGAAGTCCACAGGAAAACTGGACGTGCTGGCGCATTGTCCCCACCGTGCAACTAGGGTCGCCGGCGCCGGTCAGCAACCGCCCGGGAGCGCCGCCGGGCGGCCAACTGCCCGCAGGCGGCTATGAAGTTCGCTGGGCCAACGTCGCGTACCTCGAAGTGCTCACCACCGACTGGATCGAAGGCTGGGTGGCCACAGACGACTTCGAGGACTATGCCGGGCGGAGCTTCGACGCCGAAGCCTACGAATTGGCGAATACCTCCGGCGGTGGCGCAACGCCGATACGCTTTCTGGCCAAGCC
>JBASRK010000123.1:0-18182 GCA_049273775.1 Candidatus Acidiferrales bacterium | reverse complement strand
ACAGGGAAACGTCTACATGAATGAGATTGCCTCGGCTTTAATAGCTGACCTGCGAAGTGAAAGTGTCCGTGTTGAAGCGCGCGACGAATCCTCATCCATTCAGGATCGTTCGCCCATTTGTATCTTCATAGCCCCTCATGAATTCTTTACCCTTGGTCGTGGCAAGGAATGGGTGCGCGACGAGGTTGTTTCGACATCATTTATGTATTTGACTGAACAGCTTCAGACACCTTGGTTTGGCCGAGCATTGCCTTTCGCACTGATGGCCCGCGGCGTCATAGACATCTGTTTTCAGACGGCGACCATTTTCCGGGAGGCGAACATTCCAGCCTTGCATCTCGAACCCGGAGTTGGAGGCTTAACTTCACCTCTCTCGGAGGGCGATCAAAAACATCCTCTTTATCGTATCCTGCCCGAAACGGCAAGGACTCCGCTAAACATAGAAACACCGCTCGCTCGACGACCGATAGATATTTCGTTCTTTGGATTCGAAAGTCCAAGGCGCGACACATTCCTAGCGCGTTACGCGCGCAGTTTGGCCGATTATGAAACGTTTCTTTACTGTCGTCGCCAAAACAGAGGGCCAATAAAAGAAAATGACGGCGTGCTAACTCGAATCGCTGCTCATGTTTCCGCGCACTCTAAAATAACGCTAAACATTCATCGTGAGGAGTTTGGATATTTTGAATGGCATCGAATAGTTCGCTTAGGTATTGCCACGGGATCTGTTGTGGTATCTGAGCCCTGTTTCCCGAACCCCCATTTCAAGCCGGGCGTGCATTATTTCGAGGAAGCTGCCAGACAGATACCCAATTTGCTCGCTTGGCTGCTCCGCTCTCCAGAAGGACAGCAAAAAGCCGAGGAAGTGCGTTCGGCCGCCAATGAAGTGATAATGAATCAGTTCAAATCATCGCGCACGTCTGCCAAGCTCTTGAATTTTATTTTGTGCCATAAAGACGATCCAGAGAAATGAACACGACAAAGATACCCAGGCTTGTACCTGTCGAGATCGCGTTTGAACATGTCAACATTGCCTCGATAGCAGATGACCTGATAACGGTCGGGGTCAGCCTTTATGATTATGCCCATTTCCTTCCTGATTGCTTGGAATCAATTCTCAGCCAGCGGCATCCCCATCTTGACCTGATAGTGGTTGATGATGCGTCAGGCAAGGATGATTCGTTGGGGATCGCGCGTACTTGGCTCCGTGCGCATACTGAGTCCTTTGCACGGGTTTTGTTACTCCGGCATGCTAGTAATCAGGGGCTTGCCGAGACTCGTAATACGGGATTTACGTACGCACGGAGCGAACTCGTCTTCGTGATGGATGCGGATAATATGCTCTATCCGCGGGCCATTTCTCGTTTGTATGAAGTAATGCGACATAGGGAATTCGACGCAGCCTACACGCAACTTGAGTTCTTTGGAAGCGAACAGCGCCTGGGTTATGCGGATATTTGGCAAAGGGAGTGGTTTGTTGGGGGCAATTACGTCGACGCGATGGCACTGGTCGCGAAGCAGGCCTGGGCTCATGTTGGCGGCTATGTCCATTCCGAGGGCTGGGAAGATTATGATTTCTGGTGTAAGTTTCTCGAACGCGGTCTTACGGCAGCATATGTCCCTGAAATTTTATGTCGCTATCGCGTACACCCTGGGTCGATGATCAGAACCGACACAGCGAAAGCTCATCAACAACTTGTCGTCCAAATGACAATGCGGCATCCATGGTTATCACTTTCTTGAAGAAAGATTCGGTATTCACCGATGTTGTTGGGGCACTATCTCAGGGTATTTCATGGTCCCCTCGTCAATGACCCTGAGTCGGATCATCTTCCCGGTATCAATGCCTGCTCGCAGGATATAACGACCAATGACAAACAAGATAGAGTTTAGCGACGTGCTTTCTGCCGTGCAGAAAATACATCGAGAATATAAAGAGCGACCTATAGAGACGAAGGTCGCTCCAGAAGACGATATGGTTAATGCCGATTGGGATCACCAGAAAACTCACTATTTCGCGGTCGGCGCGAACGCTGTCGAAATAATTCTTCAATCTATGACCTTATGTGCCGTAACGTCGCTAGCCTCTATATTGGACATGCCATCTGGTTTCGGGCGCGTGACTCGGCATTTGAGGGCAGCGTTCCCTGAAGCATCGTTGTACGCCAGCGACCTCTACCGGGACCGCATAGATTTCTGTGCCCAGGTCCTTGGGACAAAGGCGATCAAATCCGAGGAAAATTTGGACGAAATCGTTTTCCCGACAAAGTTTGATTTGATATGGTGCGGTTCGCTGCTCACGCATTTTGCAGCACCAGAATTCGAGAGCGCGCTTGCGTTATTTTCACGATCACTGAACGTTAATGGAATCGCGATTGTCACTCTTCACGGACGGTATTCCCTATTTGTTCAGCACAATAGGTGGAAGTACCTGCCGGATGAAACTTTTGCTATTGCCGAATCTCAATTTCGCGCCGAGGGTTTCGGCTATGCGGACTACGGAAGACCGGATCAATTCTTCGAACAAAAACAATATGGCATTTCACTTTCCGCACCTTCATACGCGCTTAAGCGCCTTGAAAGCGATGACAGCCTCAGGATTAAGGGGTACGCAGAGCGCCATTGGGACGATCATCAGGACGTGCTGATGTTCCAGAAAACATCGCTGAATCTCTGATGGCGGCAAGAAAAGCCTACTCTCAGTTTCTGTCTGCGCCTACCGGCGTACCACAAGGATTCCCTTTCGACCGATTTGGGAGAATGAAATCGAATCGCTGCTACTTTTTGATCCAATTCTAATAGACGGCCGTTGAGGTCCGCAGCGTCACGGTCAAACAGTACCTCGCGACAGGACTTTCGTTCTATTGCCGTCGGCGTTCTTCTGCCCTAAGGTGAGGGACCGACCACAGTTCTGGTGTCGCGCAGTGACGACAGGGAAGATCCTAGTCGCGGACGATGAGCTTGCTGCTCGCAGCGGCCTAGAAGTGCTGTTGCAGCGGCGGGGCTACGAGGTCATCAGCGTGGAAGATGGCCACGCGGCCCTCGAGCACTGTGCGCGTTTCCGACCCGACCTGGTCTTACTCGATGTGGTCATGCCAGGCCTCGACGGTTTCACCGTCTGCCGGCGGCTCAAGGCTGACCCGGAGACCCGCTTGACCCCTGTGGTGTTGATTACAGGACTTTCCGCGGCGGAAGACAGAATTCGAGGGATTGATGCCGGGGCCGACGATTTTTTGAGCAAGCCAGTCGACCGAAGTGAATTGCTTGCCCGCGTAGGCTCTCTTCTGAGGCTGAAGGCCTATACCGACGAACTGGAACACGCCGAGTCGGTCCTGTTTAGCCTCGCGCTTAGCCTGGAAAGGCGAGATCAGTATACGCACGGTCACTGCGAGCGATTGTCGAACTACTCGGCTCTGCTTGGCGAGCGCCTGGGATTGGAGCCGGAACAA
Organism: Candidatus Acidiferrales bacterium; assembly: GCA_049273775.1. Lineage (GTDB taxonomy): Bacteria > Acidobacteriota > Terriglobia > Acidiferrales > UBA7541 > JBASRK01. The sequence goes on along the minus strand of JBASRK010000123.1, from coordinate 14,733 downwards.
ATCACGGCTTTGCGCCGCGCGGGTATTGTGCACGATATCGGCAAGGTAGTTGTGCCCGATGCGATTCTATTGAAGCAGGGCCCGCTGACCCCGGACGAGGAGGGGATCATGCGACAGCACCCCATCGAGGGCGAGCGCATATGCGCGCCACTGAAGTCTTTCCACTTGGTGCTACCCATCATCCGCCATCACCACGAAAAACTGGACGGATCCGGCTACCCCGATGGTCTGAAAGGCGAACAGATCCCCCTGACCGCGCGGATTCTGCAGATTGCGGATGTTTATGACGCCCTCGCCACCGAGCGTTCCTACCGCAGCGCACTGTCCTCCAAGGAAGCGTTGAAGGTCATGAAGGACGAGGTCAACAAGGGGTGGTGGGACGCACACCTGTTCAGCGAGTTTCGGCAAATGCTCGAGCGGAGTGGCCGAGAGAAGCGAGGATTTTGGAAGGGCCTTCCGTGGTCCGGCCCCTCGGAATCGTCCCCTCCCCTTGCGGCACAGACCGGCCAACTAGTGCTCAGATAGATCCTCTGTCCTCTAACATCACGGAATCTTCTCTGAGTCTGCTCACAATCCTGCGGAATCGTTTAGCGCACCCTAGGACAGCCTCAACGTGTCGAGCTAAGCTTATACGGACGAGTGCGGTTGTTCAAAAGGGATCCCTTTCGTCGTGCGTCAGGGCAGGTTGGCCTAAGGGAAATCTTTCTCAGGCACATCGGGTTGTGCCGGAATCTCCTTGAAACCACTCTGGAGCGGCCCACAAGTTCTTCCAGGGCACTAGCCTTACTACGATTCTTCACTTGGGCCGGCTCTACGCGTTACCGAGGCTGCTGTTACACTAGTGCCCGCCCATGACTGCGGCTTACTGCGAAGTCGCTCTTCCGCTTCCACTGCGCTCGACGTTTACCTACGCCGTCCCCGGGCCGCTTGCCGAAGTAGTCGTGCCGGGAAGTCGCGTCGTTGTACCGTTCCGCAATCGCGCGCTGGTAGGGGTGGTCCTCGGGCTCACCGGTCGCCGCCCGGAAGCAGAACAAATCAAGGAGATCGCAGAGGTGCTCGACCCCGTTCCCGCCCTGCCGCCGCTGCTGCTCGAACTGGGTCGCTGGGTCGCGAACTATTACCTGGCGCCGCCCGGAGAAGTCTTCCGGGGGATGCTGCCGCCTGCAGTGGAGCTGCGGCAGGCGCGCGAACTGCTGCTGACCGCCGCGGGCCGCGAATACTTCGCTGAGCTCGCGGCGCAGGGCAACCGCAGCGAGGCGGAAGTCACCGAGCAGGCCCTGCTCCAACTGTTCGAGGTGGAGGGCAAGCCGGTGCGCCGCGAACGCCTGCGAAAACTCCCCGGCGGCGAGGCCGCCGCGGCGCGCCTGATCCGCCGCGGGAGGCTGGAAGCGCGCGAAGTGACGCAGCACCGCAAGGCGCGCACGCAGAAGATTGTGGCGTGGAATGCCGAGTCCCGCGGCGCCATCGAAGACCGTGCCAAGCCCGCGGCCGGGTGCTCGGCTGCAGGCCCGGTGGAGCGCATCCGCCAGATACTGACCGCTACCCGCGGGCCCCTCCCCGTGAAACTCCTGCTGCAGCAGGCCGGCGTCTCGGGCGGCGCAGTCCAGAAGCTGATCCACAGCGGCCAACTCAGGACCTGGGAAGAGCCGGCGACAGTGGACGAAGACCTGTTTGATGCGGACTTCTCTCCTCCGGCGAATGTACTGAATGCCGACCAGGAGCGCTCGCTCGCGGAGATAGGGGGCTGGCTCGAGGCGGGTACCTTCACGGTCGGACTGCTCCACGGCGTCACCGGGAGCGGGAAGACGGAAGTGTACTTGCGCGCGGTGGAAAGCGCACTCGGGCGCGAGCGCACGGCGCTGATCCTTGTGCCGGAGATCGCGCTGACGCTGTGGATGGGCCGGCTCTGCCGGGCGTGGTTTGGAGACGGAGTCGCGGTGCTGCATAGCGGAATGCCCGAGGCCGAGCGGGCGCGGGAGTGGTGGCGCGTGCGGCGGGGCGAGGCACGGGTGGTGGTCGGGACGCGGTCGGCGGTGTTCGCGCCACTGGAAAACCTCGGCCTGGTGATTGTGGACGAGGAACAGGAGGCGAGCTACAAGCAGGAGGAGACGCCGCGCTACAACGGCCGCGACACCGCCATCGTCCGTGCCAAGCAGGCCGGCGCTGTCGTGGTGCTGGGGTCGGCCACGCCCTCGCTCGAAAGCTTCTACCATGCGCGCTCGGGGAAATACCGCCTGCTGCAACTGGAGACGCGTGTCGCAAACCGCCCGCTGGCCGATGTGAAGGTGGTGGACCTGCGCGAAGAGTTCCGGCAGACGCATCGCGCCGGGACGGTATCGGAAAAGCTGCGCGCTGCAATCGCCGAGCGGCTTGAGCACGGCACGCAGGCACTGGTGCTGATCAACCGCCGCGGCTACTCCTGGTTCGTGCTCTGCCGGAGCTGCGGCGCCGCGGTGCAGTGCCAGGATTGCAGCATCTCGCTCACCTACCACAAGCGCCGCGAGCGCCTGGTCTGCCACTACTGCGGCTATTCGAGCCGCGTGCCCCGTCAGTGCCCGAAGTGCGCCTCCGAGCACATCTATTTTTTCGGCGAGGGCGCCGAGCAGGTGGAAGAGCGCCTGCGCACATTATTCCCCGCGGCGCGCATCGCGCGGCTGGACCGCGACACGGCGCGCACCAAGCGCGCCCACCAGAAGGTGCTCGGAGCATTCGATGCGGGCAAGCTCGACATCCTGGTGGGGACGCAGATGGTGGCCAAAGGGCACGATTTCCAGCGCGTCACGCTGGTGGGCGTGGTCTCAACCGATACGGCGCTCGGCCTGCCCGACTTCCGCGCCGCCGAGCGCACATTCCAACTTCTCACACAGGTGGCCGGGCGCGCCGGCCGCGGCGCGCTGCCGGGAGCGGTGCTGGTCGAAACCTACTACCCGGAACACTATGCCATCCAGCACGCGGCCCGGCAGGACTACCCTGGGTTTTTCGAGAAGGAGTTGCATTTCCGCCGGCTGATGCACTACCCGCCGTTCACCGCGCTCGCCAGCGTGCTGGTGCGCGACACCAAAGTGGAGAATGCCATCCGCTGGTCGCGCCAGTTGGCCGGCTTCCTTGCGCCGCAGGAGTCCAGGGGAGTGAAGGTGCTGGGTCCGGCCGCGGCGCCGCTGGCCCGCCTGCGGCGGGAGTTCCGCTTCCAGTTCCTTTTAAAGGCGCCCCGGCGCGCCCAGCTCACGCAAGTCCTTGCAGCGTGCCTTGATTATTGCGGTCGGAAGCAGATCCCCGATCGCGCCGTTATCGTGGACGTGGACCCGCTCAGCCTGTTTTAGCCCAGCGCGCGGCAGCGCCGCTATTCGCGGATGGTGAAGGGCGCAGGCATAAAGCAGAGGATGAAAATCAGCACGGCGATGGCAGCCCAGACCAGACGCTTGCGGTCAAGCGGCTCCCAGCGATTGAGCAGCGGCGGATGGCGAAAGCCGACCAACAGCAGCAGCACCGCCCAGAAATACCAGCCCCACCAGAATTTCAGCCCCAGCGGCAGCAGCAGGAACGCCACGGCCAGCGAGACGCGGCGGTGCCGTTCGCTCGCCAACGAATACAAGATGTGCCCACCGTCGAGCTGGCCGGCCGGCAGCAGATTCAGCGCGGTGGCAAACAGGCCGACCCAGGCGGCGCGCCCGACCGGGTGTAGCAAAATGTCGGCCGGAGAGACGCCGGGACGCAACCAGGCAATCAGCACCCGCGCCAGCAACGGGTCGCCGAAGACCAGCGGCGCCGTGGCCTGCGCCGCCGGTACGAGTTTCGAATAGGCGATGGCCACGGCCAGCGCCGGCACGGCGAAAAGAAAGCCCACCACCGGCCCGGAGAGCCCGACGTCGAATAGCGCCTTGCGATTGACGATCGGCGAACGGATGCGGATGAACGCGCCGAGCGTTCCGATCAGCGTCGGCGCCGGAATGAAGTACGGATAGCTGGCGGAGATGGAATAGTAGCGGCAGGCGAAGTAGTGCCCCAGCTCGTGCGCGAGCAGGATGCCGATCAGGGTGAATGAGAACGGGATGCCGGCAAGCAGAGCCCGCGGATCCGTGAAGATCGCGGCGTAGGATTTGAGGAAGTTCTCGAAGGTCGGCGCCTGGCTGCTGCTGTACGCCGCGGCGAACTGAGCGCCGGCGGCCAGCGTCGTCAGCAGCGTGAGCGCGAAAAGCGCCACGGCAATCACCTTGGAGCGTCGCTGGCGCGCCTGTCGCGTCCAGGGGACGCCTTCGGATGCGAATGGAAGCGGGCCCGGCGAACCGGTCAAGACTTCGATGGGAACGCGACCTTGTCCGTTACCGCTGCTCATGAGGATTCAGATGCGCTGGGAGCCTCGTGCGATTTGGTGGAGTCCGTGGGAAAGGGCATTGCTGCCGGGCGGGCTTCCCGAAGCTTCCGGGCTAGAGCGACTGGAGTTCCTTGCCCGGTTTGAAGCGCACTGCCTTGCCCGGCGGGATGCTGACCTCCTCGCCGGTGCGGGGGTTGCGGCCGATTCCGGTCTTGCGGGGCTTGACGTTGAACACACCGAAGCGGCGCAGCTCGATTCGGTCGCCGCGCCCGAGCGCGTTTTTCAGGGCCTCGAAGACGGTTTCGACCGCCTGTTCGGCTCTCGTTCGACTGATTCCCGGGCCACGGCCCTCCTTATGCTCCTTCTCCAGTCGGCTGACTACTGCGTTGACGATATCGAGCTTGATCACACGCGCCTCCCGCGTCCCAAACGGCAGCCTATGCTAGACAGGCAGTTGCGAGTTGTCAAGCTGCACCCGGTGTACTAAGATGCGCTCCCTTTTTCCCGCGAAAACGACTGCTGGGTTTTCGCCGGAGGCCGCGATGACGGTGAAACCCGACCGCTGGATCCGCCGCATGGCGCTTGAACACCGGATGATCGAGCCGTTTGCCGACCGCCAGGCGCGCGAGGGTGTGATCAGCTACGGCGTTTCTTCCTACGGCTACGATATTCGCGTCGCCGACGAGTTCCGCATTTTCACCAACGTCAATTCGACGATCGTAGACCCCAAGCACTTTGACGCGCGCTCCTTCGTCGAGTTCAGAGGCCCGGTGTGCATCATTCCGCCGAACTCGTTTGCGCTGGGCCGCTCGGTGGAATACTTCCGCATTCCGCGAAACGTCCTGACCATCTGTATGGGTAAGTCCACCTACGCCCGCTGCGGGATTATCGTCAACGTGACGCCGTTCGAGCCCGAGTGGGAAGGTTACGTCACCCTCGAGATCAGCAACACCACGCCGCTGCCGGCCAAGATTTATGCCGATGAAGGGCTCTGCCAGGTGGTCTTCTTCGTCTCCGACGAGGAGTGCGAAGTCTCGTACAAGGATAAAAAGGGGAAGTACCAAGCCCAGCAGGGCATCGTGCTCCCGCGGTTGTAAACAGCATTCAGCGATCCGCACTCAACCGTTCGCAACTGGGGGCGCGTCCAGAAGCAGTCCGGGCGGCCTGGGCCGATCAGGCCTGGAGCCCGGCGTTTTGCGCGGCCACTTCCGCCAGGCTGGCCCAATCCATCTCGCCATGTCCCTGGGCGGCGCGGGCGAGCAGGTGGTCGCGGAGCAGACTGGCCAGCGGCATGGGCGCGGCGGCAGCGTCGGCCGCGGCGAGCGCCAAGCGGATGTCCTTCAAACCCAGAACCAGCTTGAACCCCGCCGGTTCGTATCTGCGCTCCACGATGATCTTGCCGTAGTTCTCGTAGATGGGTGATTGGAACAGGGAGCCGTTCAGGATTTCCAAAAACTGTGCCGGGTCCACGCCGGACTTCCGCACGAGCGCAAAGGCTTCGCCCAGCGACTCCAGCATCGCGGCGATCAGGAAGTTACCCGCGAGTTTTACGATGTTTGCCGCCGGCGCCTCCGGGCCAATGATGAACACCTTACGGCTGAAGGCTTCGAGCAGAGGGCGGCACCGCTCGATGGCTTCTGCCGGGCCCGCGGCGACGACGACCAGCCGCGCCGCCGCAGCGGCTTCCGGCCGGCCAAACACCGGCGCAGACACGTAGTGCTGCTCCTTTGCGCGATGGGCTTCTGCGAGGCGCTGCGCAAAGGCAGCGCTGATGGTGCTCAGCGAAATGTGCGCTCCGCCAGCCGGCAGCGCGCCCAGGATGCCGCGTGCGCCAAATACAGTCTCCTCGAGCGCGTGGTCATCGGCCAGCATGGTCAGCACGACTCCGCTGGCGCACGCTTCGGCCGGCGTGGAGGCGATCCGCGCGCCTTCGCGCACCAGCTCTTCGGCGCGGCTGCGCGTGCGGTTGTAAACCACCACCTCATGGCCTGCTTTGAGCAGGTTCCGCACCAGGGGTTGTCCCATGTTGCCCAGTCCGATGAATGCGACTCTCATTTTTCGACCTCGCGGTGAATCGTTAAGAACTTTGCCCTCGCCGCGATCAGCGCCTCTTGGCGGCTGCGGCCTCGTTCGCGTAGTCCGCGAGCGGGTAACCGTGCTGGCGCCAGCCTTCGAGCCCGCCGGCCAGCGGCCGGATCCGCATGATCCCGCGGCGGCGAAGCAGCAGCGCCACACGGGCGCTGGTGACCTCATTGGGTCAAGTGCAGTAGAGAACGACATCACGGTCGCGGGGGATCTGCTCGCTCATCTGGTCCAATTCCGACGCTTCCATGCGATAGGCGCCCGGGATGGTCGCCGGTTCGGCCTCGAAGTCGTAGGAGTGGCGCAGGTCCACGACGACGACATCCTCGCCGGCGTCGAGCTTCTGCTTGAGCTCCTCCGGCGTGATTCGGGCAATGCGCAACTCGCGCAGGAAACGCCGACGGCGAAGGTACTTCCAGCCGATGTAGCCCGCCAGTGCGACAAGCAAGAGCACGAGCAGCCCGGTTCCCAGCCTGAGGGCGTGGTCAGCGACACTCTCGAGCTGGTCGCTGAATACGTAGCCCAGCCCCACAAACGCGCCCACCCACAAGATCACCCCCAGCGCATCGAAGAAGAGGAACCGGCTGAGGCGCATACGGAACACCCCTGCCAGCGGAGGCGCAGCCGTATTCAGCCCCGGGACGAACTTGGCCACTAGCAGCGAGCGTGCGCCCTGCCGGGCAAAGACGTTTTCGGTGCGGCGGACGCAGGAATCAGGTTCGAGCGAAATGCGGCAGAGAAACCGAAGTACTTTGACGCCGCGGCGGCGGCCCAGCTGGTACCAGAGCGCGTCGCTCATCAGAGCTGCAAGGATCGGCAGCCCCGCAACCAGGCTCAAGTTCAGGCGTCCCCTGCCGGCCAGCGCTCCGGCGGCGAGCAGCAGCGGCACCGAGGGCACCGGCAATCCAAGCTGCTCGGCAAGAACCCACACAAACAACACCGAATAGCCGTGCCGGAGCAGGAACCCGAGTGTTTCATTCATCGCAGGAAGCCTGGTGAAATGACAGCGTAACCACGACAAGATACAACACCAGGAGCGCAGCCACAAACCTCATTCGGTACCCTAGAAGGATTCGCTCCATGCTGATTCCGTTCGCCGGGTCAGGTTGGCGGGACAGAAGTGACCAGCGGCGAGACCTCGCCCCAGCGCCCGGTGAAGATAAACTGCTCGAGCGGCTTGCGTGTGCGCGGCGCGAGTTCCTTCTCGCGAATGCGTTCAGGCAGGGAGTCCGGCTTGCCCTGGTAGCCCACCGCGAGGGCCGCCACTGGATCCCAGCCCTCGGGGATGCTATAAAGCTCGCGCGCCTTCTCGACGCTAAAACCCGCCATTTGGTGCACGACCAAGCCCAGCGCGGTGGCCTGGAAGACCAGACTTGCGCTCGCCATTCCGACATCGTGGAAGGCGTGCCGGTTTGGCTTGCCGCTCCGCTCGAAATTGAGCTTTGCAATCGAGAGCATGAGAACCGGAGCGCGCTGCGCCCAGGCGACATTCCCCTCCACCAGGACGCTGAGCAGGCGGGCGTGCTCGACGGGGTCCTCCCGTGTGGCCACCAGATAGGCCCAAGGCTGCTCGTTGAAGGATGACGGCGCCCAGCGCGCCGCTTCCAGCAGGGTGCGGAGCTTTTCTGGCTCAACCGGCCGGTCCGAAAACGCCCGCGGGCTCCGGCGGCGCGCCAGCAGGTCGTGAATCGGAAAGTTTGTTTTCGCTCTGTTTTCCATGATCATTTCTCCGCTGCCTTGTCATGCGGTATAGCGGCCATCCTGACGGCGAATATTGTCAAGAGGTGCTCTCGGCCGCCGGCCGGGCCGTGCACTTACGGCTTCTGCGTCGGCCGCAGCAGGACTTCGCTGATGAAGCTTTGCGGCGCCTGGGTCACCAGCGCCGCCACGGCGTGGGCTACATCGTCAGGCTGGAGCATTTTCGAGGGGTCCTTCCCGGCATGCGGCGAGAATTCCGTCGCCACAGTGCCGGGGCAAACGGCGCTAACGCGGATGCCGTAGGTCCGCAGGTCTTCGGCCATGCAGAAGGTAAGCCCGAGCAGGCCCCACTTCGAGGCGCAATAGACGCTGCCGTTGGCGAAAGCGTTCTTGCCGGCCAGCGAACTGATGTTGATGATCTGCCCAGTCCGGCGGCGGATCATCTCGGGCGCCACTTCCTTGCTGACCAGGAACACGGCCTTCAAATTGGTGTCCAATACAGCGTCCCAGTCTGACTCGCGCAGCGCGTGGACCGGGCCGAAGACACCGACGCCGGCATTATTCACCAGGATATCGACCGGGCCGAGGGATTTGCGGGTGCGCTCGACAAGCGCGGTCACCTCGGCGGGGCGCGTGACATCGGCGGCCATTGCCAAGGTCTCTACGGCGTCGCGCCGCAGGCCTTCCGCGGCTCGCTCGAGCGACTCCGCGCTCCGGGCGCAGATCGCGACGCGCGCTCCCATCCGGCCGAGCCGGGCGGCAATCGCCAGCCCAATCCCGCGGCTTCCGCCGGTGACCAGAGCCACTTGTCCCGCAATGGGCTTTTCGGTGCTCAACTGCGAACTCCCTTCCGGGGCGACATTTCCGTTGCAAATGTCATCATATCATCTGAGCCCGGCGAGCGAAGAAGAGGGTCAACGCCTTGCGGCTGGCGGAACGACAAACATGAAACGCGCTTGCACCATCGGGAGAGATTCCCTATAATCCAAAAGTTTTAGGCCCAGCCGGCGTTGCCCTCAAGCGGTGGTCGGAACCGCGAAGTGTTTCTGAATAGGACTCTCGCCGAGGAGGCAGGAAGAAGATGATACGAAAGTGGCTGGTGATGGTCGCAGGGTGGCTGGTGGTGTCGGTGGTGGTTTGCGCAGTCGCACCCGCCGCCGGGGCGATTCCGCAAGAGAAGCCGCAAGAGAAGCCGCAAGAGAAGCCGCAAGACAAGCCGCCTGCCTACACCTTGCCGGAGTACAACGCCTATCAGGCGGCGGCCAAGGAGCCCAATCCGCAACAGCGCATCAGACTACTCGACGATTTCGTCGCCAAGTACCCCAGCTCGGCGCTGCTGGTCTACGCCTACCAGACCTACTACACCACCTACAACGAGCTGAAGAACTATCCGAAAACCATCGAATACGCCGACAGGCTGCTGACTTTCGGCGACAAACTGGACTCGGGGACGCAGCTCCAGGCGCTCTACATTCGCACGCTGGCCTTCAACTATTCGTTCAATGAGAAGGCCGCCGACGCCAAGGAGCAGGCTACACGCGCCCGCGCGGCCGCGCTCGCGGGGCTGAAAGTGCTCGGGGAGCTGAAAAAGCCCGAGGGCGTGTCCGACGATCAGTTTGAACAGAACAAGAAAGGCCCCACGGCGCTGTTCAACTACACGGCGGGCCTCGCCTCGCTGCAACTTGGCCAATCGGCAGCCGCCGAGCTGACGGGGATTGTGAAACAGCGCCCGGCCGGCATGAGCGACGCACAGTATGACCAGCGGAAAGCCGAGCTGAGAGCCGAAGCAAACAAGCAGTTGCAGACAGCCATTGGGTCGTTCAAGGCCGCCCTGGCCGCCAACCCCAATGACGCCGTCACCTACTTCCGGCTGGGCATCGCCTACCTGCAGATGGAGCCGTCGCAGGCGATGGACGGCTTCTGGGCGCTGGCGCGTTCGGTGGCGCTGAAAGGCCCGGGCGAGGCCCAGGTGCGCACGTACCTGCACAACCGGCTGGCCAACTACCAGCAGACCGGTTGCGACAAGCTGGTGAATGACCAGATGAACGAGCTCATCGCCCTGGCGGGGAGTTCCGCGGAGCGGCCCGCCACGTTCAAGATCCCCAGCGCCGCCGAACTGCAAAAGATGCGAGAGGACCCTTCGAGCAACTTCATCGCCGACCTTCAGGCGGGCGGGGAAAAAGCCAAATTGATGTGGCTGGCCACCTGCGGCCTGGAATTTCCGGAGGCGGGCGGCAAGGTGATCGAAGTCAGCGGGAGCGATTCAGTGGTGCTGAAGCTGTTCTACGCACCCACAGCCGAAGCAATGGAGGCCGGCACGGTGGCCAATATGGAAGTGAAGGTGGAAGGGCAGCCCGAAGCCAAGCGGATTCAGGTGGGCGATGGCGTGCGTTTCTCCGGCACGCTGGCGAGCTACGACCCCGCGCCTTTCATGCTTCACTGGGAGAAGGCCAAGGTGAATAAGGAAGACATCCCGGATCAGCCGGGCAAGCGGCCCCCGAAGCGGCCTGCCAAGAAGTCCGGGCGGTAGCCCGAGAGGAGCGAGGAATCAGACGGCTCCGGCCCTGGCCGGCGCCGTTTTTTTTGGAGTGCATCCGGGAAAGGGGTCAGCCGCGGTGCCGCGGCCGGTTCTCCAGCTTGTAGATGCCGATTTTGCGGCTGAGCGTGTTGCGGTGGATGCCGAGCACGCGCGCAGCGCGCGACTGATTGCCGTTCGAGCGGTCGAGCACGCGCTTGATGAACTTCTTCTCAAACTCGTTGACCGCCTCATCGAATAGGATCCCGCGTTCCACCATCTGTCCAACAAGGGCTTCGAGTTGATCTCTCACGGTCGCACGCTCCTCTGCAACGCTCCTGCTTCCCTGGCCGTGTTCCCTCAGGCGAGTTCGTGGCCCGTCAACCGCCGATAGGCCTCGCGGTATTTTGACCGCGTGCCCGCGACCACTTCCGCCGGCAGCTCCGGCGCCGGGGGCTGCTTGGACCAGCCGATGCGCTCCAGGTAGTCGCGAACGTACTGCTTATCGAACGAAGGCTGCGGCCGGCCGGGCGTGTAGCCATCGGCGGGCCAGAAGCGCGAGGAATCCGGCGTGAATGCTTCATCAATCCAGATTGGCTCGCCGCTGAGAAGGCCGAACTCAAACTTGGTATCGGCGAGCAGGATCCCGCGGGGCTCGGCATGCGCGGCGGCGCGCAGGTAAAGCTCCAGGCTGATGGCGCGCAATCGCTCGACGAGCGACCCGCCGATACGCGCCGCGGCCTCGCCGAACGAAATGTTCTCGTCATGGCCCGTCGTGGCCTTCGTGGCCGGAGTGAAAATCGGTTCCGGCAGGCGCTCCGACTCGCGCAGGCCCGCCGGAAGAGCGATCCCGCAGACCTTCCCGGTGGCGAGGTAGTCTTTCCAGCCGGAACCCGCCAGATAGCCGCGCACGACGCACTCAATGGGGACAGGCTGCGTGCGGCGGACGAGCATGGAGCGGCCCTCGAGCTGTTCGCGGTAGGCGGCCAGCTCCTCGGGGAACTCGCTGGAACTCAGCACGTGGTTGGGCACGACGTCACGCAGTCTTTCAAACCAAAAGAGCGAGAGTTGCGTCAGCACGCGACCCTTGTCGGGGATGGGCGTTGGCAGCACGACGTCAAACGCCGAGAGGCGGTCAGTGGCGATGATCAGCAGGCGATCGCCGAACTCGTAAAGGTCGCGCACCTTGCCGCGGGAACGCAGCGGCACGCCGGGGAAATGAGTCTCCCAGACAACTGCGCCGATCACAGGAGAGGCCACAGGTGATTCAGTCCCTCGAGGGAGGCGGGTATTCTAGCGCAGGAAGTCCGGTTGTCAACGGGGAAGAAAAATGGAATGAGGAAAAATGGATTCGGCGCGTGTTCGAGCGGTCCCGTGCGAATGCAGGGCGCGGCCGGGAAAAATTCCCGCTAGGCGGCGTTGGTGGCGGCGCTGGCGACGGGCTCGTCCCAGCGGACGGAAACGAGTTTCGAGACGCCGGGCTCCTGCATGGTCACACCATAGAGCACCGGCGCGATCTCCATGGTGCGGCGGTTGTGGGTGACGATGACGAACTGTGTTTGCAGGCTCATCTCCGTCACCATGCGAGTGAACCGGCCAACGTTGGCTTCGTCGAGCGGCGCGTCCACTTCATCGAGGATGCAGAACGGGCTGGGCTGGTAGCGGAAGATGGCGATCAGCAAGGCCAGGGCCGTCAGAGCCTTCTCGCCGCCGGAGAGCAGCAGGACGTTCTGCAGGCGCTTGCCCGGCGGCTGCGCCGCAATATCGATGCCGGGTTCGCCGGAGCTGTCGGGTTCGGTCAGACGCATCTCGCCGGTGCCGCCGCCAAACAATGTGCGGAAGGCTTCGGCGAAGTTGGCGTTGATCAAGGCGAAGGCCTCTTCGAACCTCCGGCGGGAAACCTCGTCGAGCTCAGTAATGGCCTGCCGGGTATCGGCGATGGATTGCAGCAGGTCGTCGCGCTCGCGGGCCAGGAAGCCGTGGCGCTGCTCGCACTCGTTGTACTCCTCGAGCGCCATCATGTTGACCGGGCCCATGGCCTCGATCCGCGCCTTCATTTCGCGGTAGCTTGTCTCGGCGGCGACGAGCGGGTCGCCGGAAATCAACAGCGGCTCCTGGACGATCAAGTCTTCGGGCTGCGCGTTCAACTCTTCGAGGCAAGTCTGGCGGAGATGGTCGCGGTCGGCATCGTTCCGGGCGCGCTCAATTTCGTGCCGGCCGCGCTCCTCGCGCAGGTCTCCAAGCTTCTGCCTGCTCGTCCGCAGCGCGTCGTCCACCTCGACGGTGCGCACCCGCGCCTGCTCCCATTCCCGCTCGAGCTCGGTGCGGCGCGCCTCCAGGCGAGCCTTCTCGGCTCGGAGCGTTTCCGCCTGCCCCTGCTGCTCAGCGGTCTGCGATGCGACCTGTTGCCGCTCGCTCTTGAGCGCCGCTTGCTGCTGGCCGAGCGACGCTTCGCGCTCGCGCAGCTCGCGCTGGTCTTCCGCCAGGCGTGCAGCGAGCGATTCAGCGCTCGAGAGCCGCTCGGCGAGCGTGGCCATCTCGGCGCGCCGGGCGGACAGCTCCTCCTGATGCGCCTCAACAAGCTGGCGCAGCGCCGTCAGGCGCTCGATTGCCCGAGTCATCTCCGTCTCAGCGGCGGTGCGCGACCTCGAAGCCGCGGTGTGCTGTTCCCGGGCCTGTTCAGCGCGGCGGCGCGCCGCCTGGACGTCGTTGCGCATGCGAGTGAGTTCATTCTGGCAGGCGGCCAGCTCCATGCCGAGGCGCGCCAATTCGGCGAGGGCCTGCTCGCGCTGGTGCGTGGCGGAAACAACGGCCTTTCCGGCTTCCACGTGATCGGCAGCGGTCTGTTCGAGCAAGTGTTCGCGTCCGCGGAGCTCGTCTTCGATGCACTGCACCGCGGCCTGGGCTTCCGCGGCGGCACGTTCGAGCTGCAGAACTTCGGCATCGAGCGCGCGCAGCTCGCGCTTCATCACCAGCGGCCCCGCCTCAGCGGGCCGCCCGCCGCTCACCATGCGTCCCTGGTAACAAGTGCCGTCGGGCGTGACGAAGTGGCACTGCGGATTCTCCCGCGCCAACTTTTCGGCCGCCAGGGAGGTCTCTACCAGAAAGGCGGAGCGCAGCCGCGGCAGGAATTGCTTGGCGGCCGGGCCGAGCGGGTCGCGAAACTCCACCAGGCGGTCCAGGCGCGAAACGACTCCTTCGCTCGGGCGAAACGTTACCACCGGCTCGTCCGCGGCGAGCTGTAGGTGGCGCATCGAGTCGACGAAAAACGTGGCGCGGCCGCCCACCTCTTCCCGCAGCAGTGCGATGCCGGCGCGGGCATGGTCGAAGGTTTCCACCACAACGTATTCCAGCTCATCGCAGAGGAACTGCTCGACGGCGCTTTCATACTGCTCCTCGACCTCGGCGTAGTCGGCCAGCACGCCGACAGCGCGGAAGCCGCGGCCGGCAGCCTCGGCGTTGGAGGCAAACAGCTTCTGCACGGCGTCGGCAGTGTAGGAGCGGTCGTTCAAAATCTGCTCGAGCGAAGCTCGGCGGGCACGCGCCCCGGCCAGGGCATCGCGGGCGGCATCGCAGCGGGCGGTTGTCTCCTGGAGGCTGGAGCGCAATTCGGCGATGTGTCCCTGGGCTTCGCGCAAGGCGTGCTCCAGCGCGCGCGCCCGTTCCACGCTGGACTGCCAGAACAGGTCAGCGGCCTGCGCGCGCTCGCGGTGATCGAGCGCCTCTTCGAGCAACTGCTGCTCGGCGAGCTCCTGGCGGCGGTGCGCCTCCTCGAGGTGCGCCAGCAACTGTTCGGCCTGCGCTTGCTCGCCGTGCAGGCGCGTCAACTCCTCGCCGAGCTGCCCCGAGGCCAGCCGCAGCTCCTCGATGAGCGCTTCGGTTGATTGCGCCGAGCCGGCGAGCTGCTGCGCCTGTTCGCCCAGTTGCACGAGCAGCGCCTCCAGGCGAAGAGTCTCGCCGCGAAGCGCCGCCACGGCTTGCTGGTGCGCCGCAGCGCGCGCCGCGAGCTGCGCCGCCTGGCTCGCCGCCTGCTCGAGCTCGCCGACCAGTTGCCGGCCGCGGGTTTCCAGCTCCGCCGAGCGCTGGCGGTTAAAGCCGATGCGATTCTCGGCGCGGTCGAGTTCCA
>JBASRK010000121.1:0-5737 GCA_049273775.1 Candidatus Acidiferrales bacterium | reverse complement strand
AAAGTGGCCGATACCACTGGCAAGGTCTTTTCGCAGGTGGAAGCGGCCCATTCGATCGTCGAGGCCCGCCAGAAGCTGGCCGAGCGGGGCCTGTTCGTCTATTCGGTACGCCCGCGGGGAGCTCTCTTTCCGCAGCTACTTGGCCGTCGACCCGAGCGCGCTGTGGGCGGCTCCGACTTCCTGATCTTCAACCAACAGTTCAATACGTTGATCAAGGCCGGCCTTCCGATCCTGAAGGCGCTCGACCTGCTGGCCGAGCGGGCCGCATCGCCGCGCCTGCGCCCGCTGCTGAACGATGTCCGCCAGCGAGTCCGCGACGGTGCGTTGCTCTCGGAGGCCCTCGAGCAGCAGGCCATCTTTCCCAAGGTCTATTGCACCTCGGTGCTGGCGGGCGAGAAGAGCGGGAATCTCACCGGCGTGCTCGACTACTACATTACCTACCAGCGCGTCACCACCGGCTTTCGCCGGCGGCTGCTGGCCAGCTTGGTCTACCCCGTAATCCTGGTTACTGCGGCGACGGGCATCGTCCTGTACTTGGTCAGCTACGTCATCCCACAATTTGCGCGGCTCTATTCCGAGCTGGACATCCAGCTCCCGGCCCCGACGCGCCTGCTGACTACTCTTGCGCTGGAGTACCGCTGGCTCGTGCTCGGGCTGGCGGGACTGGTCGTGGCCGGGCTGGTGGGGGCCTATGCGTGGTCCCACAGCGAGGCGGGCTCGCGGGCGATTGACCGGGTGAAGCTGCGCCTCCCTATTTTCGGCGAGACCTGGATCAAGTTCCATGTGGCGCAGTTCTCCCGCACGCTCTCCACGTTGCTCGCTGGCGGCACGCCGCTGGTGGCGGCGTTGGAAACTTCGGCCGACGCTGCAGGCTCACGGCTGGTGACGGAGGGCGTGGCGCAAGCCGCGGCGCGCGTCCGCGAAGGGCAGTCGCTGCACGCCAGCCTGGCCGAGACCAAGCTTTTCCCCGAAGTGGCCCTCGAGATGATCGAGGTCGGTGAGGCCACCGGCGCACTGGCGCCGATGCTATCAAGCGTGGCCGAGTTTTACGAAGAAGAGGTCAACGTCCGGCTGCAGGCGCTGGTCGCGCTGATCAACCTCATCATCCTGCTGTTCATGGCTGTGGTGATCGGCTTTATTCTGATTTCGCTCTATCTGCCCATCTTCAGCTTTTCGCTGGGCGGGGTTACGAGGTAGCCCATGGGAACCACGGAACGCAACTCGATTGCCTCGATCGCGGTGGATCAAGAAGGTGAGCGCGAGCGCTCCCTCCGCCTGGCCAAACGCTATCGCTGCCCGTTCGTAGATCTGCGCGAGCAGCGCATCGATCCGGAGCTGTTCCGCAGCATCCCCGCCGACCTGATGTTCCGCTACAACTTCGTGCCGATTGAGCCCCAGAACAACGCGCTGGTTGTAGCCGTGGCCGATCCCAGCCAGGTGCTTCTGAGCGATGAACTGCCGCTGCTGCTGGGCAAGAAGCTGATCATCAAGGTGGCCACCGCCACGCAGATCGGCGACCTGCTCAAGCGCACCGAGCAGTCGCAGCGCGTGCTCGAGCAGGCCACCGAAGCGTTCACCTTGCAGGTGGTGCAGGAGGAGGAAGAGACCGAAGAGACGATTTCAGCCGATCGCGTAACACGCGATGCGGCTGTCAGCCCGGTGGTGCGGCTGGTGGATACCGTCATCTTCACCGCGCTCGAGCGCCGCGCCAGCGACATCCACATCGAGGCTCGCGATATCGAGGTGGTGGTGAAGTACCGCATTGACGGCGTGCTGCAGCACGCCATGCCACCCATCGCGAAGGAGTGGCACTCCACCATCCTCTCCCGCATCAAGGTGATGAGCGAACTCGATATCGCCGAGCGCCGTGTGCCCCAGGACGGCCGGTTCCGCGTCCGCTACAAAGGCCGGCATGTGGACTTCCGCGTCTCCATCATGCCTTCGATTCACGGTGAGGACGCGGTGTTGCGCGTGCTCGATAAGGAGACCCTGTCGGAAAAATTCCACAACCTCAGCCTCGACGTGGTGGGCTTCTCCGACGAGGACGTGCGCAAGTTCCGCCGCTATATCCGCGAGCCCTACGGTATGGTGCTGGTGACCGGGCCCACCGGCTCAGGCAAGACCACGACGCTCTATGCGGCCATCAATGAGATCAAGACCGACGAGGACAAGATCATCACGATCGAAGATCCGGTCGAATACCAGATCCGCGGCATCACCCAGATCCCGGTGAACGAGAAGAAAGGTCTTACCTTTGCCCGCGGGCTGCGGTCCATCCTGCGTCACGATCCCGACAAGATCATGGTTGGCGAGATCCGCGACCAGGAGACCGCGCAGATCGCCATCCAGTCGGCGCTCACCGGCCACCTGGTGTTCACTACCGTCCACGCGAACAACGTCACTGACGTGATCGGCCGGTTCATCAACATGGGCGTTGAGCCGTATAACTTCGTCTCCGCGCTCAATTGCATCCTGGCGCAGCGACTGGTCCGGATGATCTGCGAAAACTGCAAGAAAGAGGTCCATTATCCGCCGCGGGTCTTGGAGGAATCGGGGCTCGAACCGGCCAAATGGACCGGCGTGCCCCTGTACGAAGGCGCGGGCTGCCTAGAATGCTCCGGCACCGGCTACCACGGCCGGTTCGCCATCTCGGAGTTGCTGGACCTCTCCGACCGCATCCGCGAGATGATCATTAACCGCCGGCCGACCTCGGAGATCAAGCGGGCGGCACGCAATGAAGGCATGACGTTTCTCCGCGAATCGGGGCTTTCGAAGGTAGTGGGAGGGCTGACCACGCTGCGTGAAATCAACAAGGTGACGTTCATTGAGTAGCGCGAGCGGGGTGCGCGAGGGAGTCTACCGCAGCGGAGTGGTGCGGCGTGTCACCCGGTGGCTCGAAGCCGTCCCGCACCCGCTACTGGCCTGCGAAATCGCTCCGGGCTACGTGGCGGCAGCGCGTTGGACACGCGGCGGCACGGGCCTGGATGGGTTTGCCGTCGAGCCGCTGCCCGAGGGCGCGATTGTTCCCTCGGCGGTGGAGTCCAACCTGGCCAACGCCGCGGCGGTCCGCGCCGCGGTGGGGCGCGTCTTCGCGCGCTTGCGGGCCAAGGAGCAGGAGGTGGCGCTGCTGGTGCCCGACCCGGTGGTGCGCATATTCGTGCTCCATTTTGATGAGTTTCCGCGGGCACCGGGGGAAGCCGTCCCCATGCTGCGGTGGAAGCTGAAGAAGAGTGTGCCGTTCGAGTCGGAGGAGACGCTGGTCTCCTACATGCGGCAAGCCCCGCGGGATGAGGGCGTGGACATTGTGACCGGCCTGGCGCGGCTGCGCATTGTCCGCGAGTATGAGATGCTGACTGAGTCCGCCGGCATGACGCCTGGCGTGGTCATGAGCTCGACGCTGGCCGCGATCCCGCTGCTGGATGACCGCCGGCCGACCCTGCTGGCCCGCGTCTCCGGCTCGACACTCACCACGGCCATCGTTCGCGCCGGGCTGCTGTGCGGCTACCGCTGCACCGAGCTGCCCACCGACGCTGCGCGCCTGGGCCCGCAGGCGCTGCTGGACGAAATTTATCCGGTGACGGCCTACTATCAGGACTTCTGGAGCGAGGGCATCCAGTCGGTGCGCCTGGCGGGACTGGGCGAGCGGACCGAAGAGTTCCGCCGGCCACTCGAGGCGGAACTGCGCTGCCCGGTGGGCGAGCTGCTCGCTTCGGCCGCGTTGGAGGGCCGCATCGGCGAAGAAGCGCGCCCGCTGGCCGACCGGCAACTCGAGGCACTGATCGGCTGGATGCTGAACCGGGGGGCCTGAGGCGCAAGACGATTTCAATGAAGGTCCGACTCAATCTCGCCACTTCCGCGCTGGAAAGCAATCGGCGGTTTGCCGCGGGCGCCGCGCTGGTCGGCACGGTCGCTGTTGCGGTGCTCGTGATTCTCTCCTGGCATGCGTACAGCGCCCGGCAGACGGAGAAGGGTAACCGCATCACGCTGGCGAGTCTGCAGAAGCAGATGGACAGCTTGCGAGTAGAACGTCGCCGGCTCGAGACCTATTTCAACCAGCCGGACATCCGCCAGCAGCGCGAGCGTTCCGCCTTCTTGAACGCCTTGATCGCCCAGCGCAGCTTCCCGTGGACGAAGATCTTCATGGACCTGGAGCGCAGCTTGCCCGAGGGGGTGCGCGTTGTCAGCATCGCCCCGAAGATGACCGAGGGGCGCGTGGAAGTGAAGTTGGTGGTCGGGGCACTCAGCGACGAGAGCAAGCTGAAGTTTCTTCGGGCCCTCGAAGCGTCCAAGGAGTTCTCCCGCATTCAGGTGCTGGCCGAGACGCGCCCGACTCGTGCGGGCGAGACAGACCGGGTGTACCTGGAATTGACGGCGTGGTACGCCACGACGTAGATGAGCCGCAACGCACAACGCCGTAAGATCGGGATCAGCTGGGCGCTGGCCGTGGTGCTGGTGGTGGACGCCGGGTTGGTCTTCGTGAACTGGCGGGCCTCTGCCGCCGACCCCAGGGCGCTGCAACAACAGCGCAACGAGGCGCAGCGGCAGCGCGACCTGCTCGCCGCCGACGTGCGCCGGGCCCAGGAAATCGAGAAGCGCCTGCCGGGAGTGAAGCGTGAGTGCGACCAGTTTTTCACGAACGAACTGCGAGACGCATCCAGCGGCTACTCCTCCATCGTCGGCGACCTCGGCCGGATTGCCAAGAACGCCAGCCTGCGCACCGACTCGATCACCTTCCGACAGCACGAGCTCGCCAACCGCGGCGTGGTCGAGGTCGAGGTGGCTACCACCGTGGAAGGCGATTACCCTAGCCTGGTCAGCTTCATCAACGGATTGGAGCGGTCGCACAACTTCTACCTGCTGGATAGTCTCCAGCTCGCATCCAGCACAGGCGGCAGCCTGAAACTGAATCTGCAATTGCGCACCTATTTCCGGTCCTGACGATGCCGCGACGCATCCAGATTGGTGCGCTCGTGGGGCTGCTGGTCCTGCTCGTCGTGATTCTGTTCTATGATTGGAAGAAGGCGCCGGAGGCGCCCACGGTCTCCGCGGCCGGCGACAAGTACCAGCCGCTGCCGTTGGAGAACCCGTCGCTGCGGCTGGACATGCTCGAGCGCATCCGCAAGTTTGAATACACCGGGCGGCACCGCAACATCTTCAGCGCCAGCCTGCCTCCACCGGAGCCGACCAAAGCGGACCCGAGGAAGGCCGGGCCGGTTGTGCCGATGGGGCCTCCGCCGCTCGATGTCCCGGTGAAATTCTTCGGCTATGTGGCCGACTTGAAGACCGGCCAGCGGCGCGCCTTTTTCACCAACGGTGAGGATGTATTCATCGTGGCGGAGGGTGAAACCCTGCTGAGCCGGTTCCGGCTGTTGAGGATCGGCAATAACAGCGCCGAGGTCGAGGAGATGACTTCCGGGCGCCGCGCCACGCTGGTGCTCGAAGAAACGGGGCCGCCGCCGGCATGAAGCGTCGCTACACACCTCGCGACAGCGAATCCGGATACGCGCTGCTGATGGTAGTGTTCCTTGCCGCAGTGACGCTGATCACCGTCGCGCTGGCTGCGCCCAGCGTGCTCACTCAGGGTAAGCGCGAAAAGGAAGACGAACTCATCTGGCGCGGCGGTCAGTATGCCCGCGCCGTACGGTTCTACTACCGTAAGAATGGCCGCTTCCCGCATTCGCTCGAGGACCTCACCAAGGCGCAAAACGAGATCCATTTCTTGCGCAAGCTATACAAG
>JBASRK010000117.1:0-5656 GCA_049273775.1 Candidatus Acidiferrales bacterium | reverse complement strand
GGCATCAACTGGTTGCTGCCCCGGAAGGAGTTTCACCGCTATTTGCGGGGCTTAGTGGAAGCAGGCTACGGCAAGCGGATCATGTTCGGTTCGGACGCGGCCATGTGGCCGCAAGTCATTGGCATCGGGATCGAAGCCATCGAGTCGGCCGACTTCCTAACCGAAGCGCAGAAACGCGACATCCTTTACAACAACGCGGCGCGCTTCCTGCGGCTCGCGGAGAAGAGCCAGCCACAGATCAGGCCGCGCTAGGCTGGTACCGGGGGAGTGCATGAGAGGCACGCGCACAATGGCTCGGCAGACCCCAGGGGAGGGGCGGGCTACGGGCGGGGGCTTACGGGCGGCGCTGGCTTTGCTGGGCGTTCGGGTCGGGGCGCTCGACGGCGGCGTCCATCAATCCCGCGAGCGCGAGGCTGTGCTGCTGGATTGCAGCGAGGTGCGCAGCCAGCGCCGTATCCATGGCCAGGACTTCGCGGGCCCAGCCAAGCGATTTGCGCGCTGCGGCGGGTTGCCGCACCGCCGCGGGGTTGGCGAGGTCGCTGCTCAGCCGATCAAAGCTGCGCGCCAGCCCGTTCAAGTCCACCAGCAGCATCAGGTCGAGCTTCAGGGACTGCTGGCGCGAGAGCGCCCGAATATCGGTGCGCATGTTCTCGAGCGCCTGCAGGCTCAGGACGTAGCTGCTGCGCAGTTGCTTCTCTTCCTGCGGCTCGGCGCCGAGCGCGGTGAGGTTGAACGTCTTCAGCCGCGCCTTCCAATGGACCACGTCCGCGTCCACCCGCTTCAGAAACTGGTTGAACTCGTTGTTGTTCATCAGCCGCAGGCCGGGAGCGTCGGGTGAGGCGGCGGGACCCACCTGGGCCATCGCCGGGGCGGCGAGGGTCAGCGTGAAGATCAGGATGGCCAGCCGTGATTTCATTCTGCTCGGACCTTTCAACCGGGTCAACCCGGGGCAAGATGCTGCCCGCCCCTCACACCACTTATAGCGGGACGCCTGCGGCGACGTAACTGGTCAGCGGTACAGGTATTCCTATTCACTACTGTCCTGTACCGCGGCGACTCCGAAGAGGATAAATCCCCGCCCCTGATACAGGACGGCTCACCGCCCGGCGGGCCAATGTCCCAAAACTGCACCACTGGCCAGTAGCGTTCTTGCTTCCGGCGGCCTAGTCTGTCGGGAAAGGCTGTGATTCTCGGGGGTGCCTATGGTTGATACGCAAGCGTTTCGCGAATTCAAGCAGGCTCTCGACCGCATGCGGGATTCCGACGCGGAGCACGCGCTGCCGCACATCCGCCGCGCTGTCGAGCTGGAAGCCTTGAACCCGTTTTACATCTCCTACCTGGGCGTGGTGCTGGCCCGGGCGGAGCAGAAATGGGGCGAGGCGGAAGAGCTCTGCGGCACTGCGCTCAAGATGAAGCGCGACCAGCCCCAGCTCTACCTGAACCTTGCCGAGGTGTACGTTGTGGCCGGCCGCCGCGAAGACGCCGTCGAAACCCTCAGGCGCGGGTTGAAGTATGCCAACCGTGACTACCGCCTGAAGGTGATGCTCGGCAAACTGGTGCGGCGGCGTTCCCCGGTGATTCCGTTTCTTGAACGGCAGCATTTTCTGAACCGGCAGCTCGGCCTGCTGCGCCATCGCACGATGAGCGTCTTGGGCCAGGTCTGAAGCCGGCACAGGTCAGGCGTCGCCGCCTGCCCTTACGATTCTCCCCCGAAGGGGCGGGCGTCCCCCCAGTACCCAGAGAAGACAACGCCCGCCCCACCTTTCTCCCATCGCTGCAGTCGTAACCGGAGTCAAGTCGAAGTGTCATTCTGAGGGAGACCCGCCTCGGGCGGACCGACCGAAGAATCTCTCTTGTGCGAAAAGTCAAAGGAAAGAGGGATTCTTCGCTTCGTCCGTCCCGCTTCAGCGCGACGCACTCCGCTCAGAATGACGCGGGCAAACCTTCATGAGCCACAATCTGCGAAACGTCTGCGGCGCTCCTCAGAATGACCCCTCAGGAAGTCTTACAACAAACTGTTGAGTCTTGAAGGATGGCATCCGCCAGTTTATCGTGTGAAGCCGAAGCACGACGGAACCGGAAAGGACATCCCAGAAATGGCTGTGTCAGGCGCTTCGCCGGCGTTTCCATGGATGCGCTGGGCCGCTGCGGCGTGGCTGGCGGTGTGGCTGCCGGCGTACTGGGAGGTGTGGGGCTCGAGAAACTTTCTGCACCTGTGCGATATCACCGTGGTCCTGACCTGCGTGGGTCTGTGGCTGGGCAATTCCCTGCTGCTTTCGAGCCAGGCGGTGGCTTCGATCGTCGTGGACCTTCTCTGGACTCTGGACGTGACGTCGCGACTGCTTGCGGGCCGCAACCTGATCGGCGGCACCGAGTACATGTGGGACGCGCGCTTCCCGCTCTGGGTGCGGCTGCTCTCGCTGTTTCACGTTTTCTGGCCCGTGCTGGTCATCTGGGCGCTGCGGCGAGTGGGCTACGACCGCCGCGGCTGGGTGCTGCAATCGGCGATTGCTGCGGCGCTGCTGGTCGCCGCGCGCTTGCTCGCGCCGGCGCAGAACATCAACTACGCGTTCCGCGACCCTCTGTGGGGCCGGGCATGGGGCCCTGCGCCGGTGCACCTCGCGGTGATCTGGCTCGGCCTGGTTGCGGCGATTTACTGGCCGACGCATCGCGTCCTGGCGCGCCTGCTTGTCCAGAGTCCGCCGCAGGTGGACGAAGGGCTGCCGCCCAAAGCGCCGCCGGGCTGTAGCCCGGGTCTCGCTTAAGTGCTCCGATGGGTTGTGCATGCCAGTGCGAAAAACACAGGGTTCGCACACGCAGGAACCTTACGGCGGAAAACCGACGCGGCGGAGCAGATCCTGGAAGCGCGGGTGGGGGCGCAAAGCGTCGAAGATTGGATGGACTTTCAGCGTCAGAAGTCCAACGCTGCGCTCCGCGTACGCCTTTTCCAACCACTCGAGCGCATTTTCCTTGTCACCAAGGCCCGCATAGATGACGGCAATGCTTATCGGTTCCACATGCGATCGCCCGGACCGTTCCAGCAACTGGCCCAGGATCGTGAGTGCCTGGTCTTTTTTGCCGGCAACTGCATAAGCGTGGGCGAGCGCTGCGGACATCGCTACACTTTCTCCGGCGAGGCTTACGGCCCTCTCGATGTGCTCGATGGCCTGCGGATACATCCCCTTCTCCAGGAAGGCGCGGCCGAGCCCCTGATGCGTGAGGGCGAAGCTCGGGTCCAGTTCGATGGCCTTGCGATACTGTTCTATGGCCCGGTCAGGCTGTCGCGCGTAGTAGAAAATCAAGCCGAGGTCTCTGTTGATGATGATGGAAAGTGGATCGAGCTCATGGGCTTGCTTGGCCTCGGCGAGCGCCTCCTCAACGCGGCCCATCGCCATCAAGTAAAAAGCATACCACTGGCGAACGGTTGCGTATCCCGGGTTCAATTGGATGGCCCGTTTGTATTCTTTCTCCGCGCCCGGCCAGTCCCACTCGCTGGTCAGGACACCCGCCATCGAGGCATGTCCCTCCGCGAGGGTGTCGTGTCTTCGCAAGGCCTCGAGCGCCGCCGCCTTTGCTCTGGGGATGGCTTCGCCCGGGGGCACCGCGGCATACGCCGTGCCGGCCAGCAGGTAATAGGAATCGGCCAGGCCAGCATACGCCAGCGCATAGTCGGGATCTTTTTCGATCGCCTGTTTGAAGTACTCAACCCCTCTCTCCAGACCCTCTCGCGTCCTTTTGTTCCAGTAGTAGCGACCCTTCAGGTAAAGGTGATAGGCCTCGGTATCCCGGGTATGCCGCTTCGTCAGCCGCTTCTTGTCTTCTCCGGTCAGCCGCACACGCAGCTTTTCGGAGATTTCGCGGGCGATTTCGTCTTGCACGGCGAAGATGTCCTCCCGCTTCCGATTGTATTGCGCTCCCCACAGCCGCCAACCATTGGCCACATCCACCAGCTCAGCCGTCACGCGGAGGACGTCGCCTCGCTGCAAGATCTGTCCGAGGAGCACGGCGCCCACATTCAGTTCGCGGCCGATGCTCCGGGGGTCCATGGTTTGATTCTTGTAGCGAAACACAGTGCTCCGCGCCATGACACGAAGCCGGGGGAGCTGCGAGAGGCTATTGATGAGGCTCTCGGTGATGCCGTCGCTCAGGTACTCGGCCTCAGCATCGGCTGCGGCGTTTGCGAAGGGCAACACCGCCAGAGACCTGATGTTCCTCGCGGAGCGTCGCTTGGGCACGGCGGCGGAGCTTTCCATCCCCTGTGACTCGATTGCTTCGAGAGCCACGAACACTTCTCTGGCACGCTGATAGCGTTCGGCAGGCTCCTTGGTCAAGCAACGCTCGATAACGGAGCGGAGACCCGCCGGAATGCCCGGCGGCAACGGCCCGGGCGGGTCGCGAAGGATCATGGAGCTGAGCGCAAATCCCGTGCTTCCGTTGAATGGCTTGGCACCGGCGGCCAACTCGTAGAGGATCACCCCCAGCGCCCAAATGTCGCTGCGCGCATCGGCCGATGCCCCGCGAAGGGTTTCCGGCGCGAGGTAATACAGCGTGCCGGCGATGAGTCCCGAATCTGCAAGCGACACCCTCGATTGCGTTGCTTCACTGAATTCTTCCTGGCGATGGGTGGCCAGGCCGAAGTCGAGGATCTTGACGCGACTCTGCGGTGTAACCATCACATTGGCGCATTTCAGGTCGCGGTGAATGACGCCGCGCTGGTGCGCGTGCTCCAGGGCGTCGGCGATCTGCGCTCCGTAGCGCGCCACGATCTCGGCCGGCAAGCCTTCCGGGGGGATGGCGTCGCCGAGCGGCCGCCCCTCGACGAATTCCATCGCGATGTAGGCCAGCCCGTCGGCTTCGCCGACTTCAAAGACCGTGCAGATATGCGGATGGTTCAGTACTGACGCGGTGCGTGCTTCCTGCAGCAGGCGAGCTCGAGCGTCTTCGTCGTCCGCGGCGGCCGCCGGGAGCACTTTCAGGGCCACGTCGCGGCCCAGCTTGGTATCGGTGGCCCGATAAACCTCGCCCATGCCGCCGGCGCCGATCTTCGCGACGATGCGGTAGTGGCCGAGCATCTCGCTGATCATGTGCAGAATCGCCTCTTTCGGGCCATCTTAGAGGGCGCCTACAGGCAAGTCAACGAATGCTGGGGTTAGGTAGACGGCACGCTTTGAAAGTGCACCCCCGTCCGCCGCCCCAGGCGGGCCGGGCGCGGTTTCGGCGCGCCAACTGGGGGGTCCGCTCAGGCCGCCTGTTTTTTTACCCCCACGCCCGCAGTTAGAGATTTTCAGCCCGCGCGAGTTTCGACGTGGGTTCCTGGAAATGCCGTCCACAAATGTACGTATGAGAATCTACTAGGGCTGAAGCCGTCGTCCTGGGAGTAGCGGCAAACATTCGGGGCGAGCGTTCAATAGATCGCGATCGCCCTGACCACAATCGTACGGTGAGAATCCAAGGGGTGAACAACGTAGCCGAATACTGTGACCTGGGCAGGGGCGTCGTTGCGCAGCCGTTCCCATTCGTTCACCACCGGAGCACTCACCTCAAAGCGAATATCCTCTGCCTTGCCCAGATACATTTCCGCTGGGTCATTCTTGTACGCGAAGTCATGTACTAGCAGCCTCCGGTCACTCAATAACTGAATTTGCCCTCTGACAAA